>NZ_LDOS01000001.1:300000-600000 GCF_002077135.1 Metallibacterium scheffleri
GCTGCAACGCATGTTCCAGCGCGGCGGCCTGGTCTATGCCGATTTGGTGCCCGTGCCGGGCACCACCAGCGCCGACTTGGACGAGCCCGCCTTTCGCCGCTACCTCGCCCAGCACTACAGCGCCGACACCGCCCCCGCCGGGCTGCCGCTGGACACGTCGTTGCAAAACCTGGGTCTGGGCGACGGGCTGGAGCTGAACCTCACAGGCCTGCTGCTGTTTGGCCGCAACCCCCTGCGCTGGCGACCCGCCTACACCATCAAGGCCGTGGCCTTTCCGGGCACCCGCATCACCGACACCCGTTACCTGGACAGCCAAGACATCAGTGGCACCCTGCCCACCCAATACGCCGAGGCGCTCGCCTTCATCAAACGCAACCTGCACCGGGTGCAGGGCGATCAGGGCTTCAACTCGCCGGGCATTCTGGAAGTGCCCGAAATCGCCCTGCAAGAACTGCTGGTTAACGCCTTGGTACACCGCGACTACTTCACCAGCGCATCCATTCGCATCCTCGTCTTCACCGACCGCATCGACATCATCAGCCCCGGCCACCTGCCCGACAGCCTGAGCATTGATGACATCCGCCACGGCAAAAGCAACCGCCGCAACCCCACCCTGAGCGAGCACGCCTTCAGGCTGCTGCCCTACCGGGGCTTGGGCAGCGGCATACCCCGCGCGCTCGATGAGTGGCCGCAGATCGAACTGATCGACGAAGTCAGCGGCAACCAGTTCACCGCCCGGGTGCAGCGACCCAAGGCGCAGTGGGCGGGAGCGGGCGAACAAGCCACCGAACAAGTAACCGAGCAAGTAGCCGAACAAGTAGCCGAACAAGTTCGCCGACTGTGCTTGGCTCTGGGGCAAGAGGCCAAAGGAACGAAGGAGCTGATGCAGTCGCTCAACCTCAAACACCGCCCTAGCTTTTTGGAAGGCTATCTGAACCCGGCCCTCCAACAGCGTTTTGTGGAACTGACCCAGCCAGATTCACCACGCAGCCCCACACAAAAATACCGCCTGACCGCACAAGGAAAGGCCTTGTTGAAATGACCATCCCCCACAAGTACGCATCAACGCCGGGCGCCGCCACTGACCAGGACGTGCTCCATGAGCTATCGAAGGCCACCGCCGCCCTGCAAACCTTCGTGGACGGCATCCTCGACCGCATGATCTTCGATGGCGAGCAGCTCGGCGACCTCATGGCCCCGCTCGACCTCTCGTGGCGCGCCCGCACCCAGGCCGAACTCGCCCTGATGGAAGACTTGCATCCCCTGCTCACCAAACGCGCCGGGGGGCGCGACATCTCAGGACTCAGCGCGTATGAGTAGTAAGAACAAAACCACCGCTACCAAGGAAGAGGCAAAGCCAGCGCTGGTGCCGAAGCTGCGGTTTCCGGAGTTTCGGGGGGCGGAGGCGTGGAAGCCCGTAACACTCCAACAAGCATCCACGCCAGTAACAGAGCGTGTAGGGGAAAGGAAACTGACGCCCGTAAGCATCTCCGCTGGGATTGGCTTTGTGCCGCAGGCCGAGAAATTCGGGCGGGACATCTCAGGCAACCAATATCAGCTCTACACCTTGGTCAGCGACGGCGACTTCGTTTACAACAAAGGCAACTCGCTCAAGTTCCCGCAAGGTTGTGTCTACCAGCTGCAAGGCTGGGGGCAGGTCGCGGCCCCGAATGTCTTCATCTGTTTCCGCCTCAAAGGCGGCTACTCGAATGTCTTTTTTCAGAACTGCTTCGAGCAGAACATGCATGGCAAGCAGCTCAAGAAGCACATCACGAGCGGCGCTCGTAGCAATGGCTTGCTGAACATCAGCAAAGAAAACTTCTTTGGTGTCGAAATCCCCACGCCAAGCCCCGCCGAACAACAAAAAATCGCCGAGTGCCTGAGTTCGGTGGACGAGCTGATGGCCGCGCAAGCGCGGAAAGTGGACGCACTCAAGACCCATAAAAAAGGGCTGATGCAGCAGCTTTTCCCCAGAGTAGCTGGAGCTTCCAGCGCCAAAGCGTCTGAACCAAGGGAGCAAGATGCTCCCGCCACAATCGAAACCCAACCCCGCCTCCGCTTCCCCGAATTCCAAAACGCCGGGGAGTGGGATAAGACGACAATTGGTGACTTGAAGCCATTTGTCACCAGCGGCTCGCGAGGATGGGCCCCGTTCTACGCTGAGCAAGGTGAGTTGTTTGTCCGCATTACGAATCTCTGGCGGGACTCCATTTATTTAGACCTTGCGGGTTCGAAGTTTGTCCAGCTTCCACCGGGAGCGAATGAGGGGGTTCGGACGCAACTCAGGGAACATGACGTGCTGATTTCCATCACTGCGGACATCGGAATCATCGGCTACGTGGACGAAAGCGTCCCTTCACCGGCCTACATCAACCAACACATCGCACTTGTGCGCTTCGACTCGGGGCAATTGTTTGGGAAATACGTCGCCTACTTCCTCGCCTCGGAAAAATCGCAGCGTCTTTTCCGCGCATCAACTGACACAGGAACGAAAGCGGGAATGAGCCTAATCGGAATCCAAAAAATCGAACTCATGTTTCCGGGTTTGCCCGAACAACAACGCATCGCCTCGTGCCTGAGCAGCCTCGACGCCCTGATCACCGCCGAAACCCAAAAACTCGAAGCCCTCAAGACCCACAAGAAAGGCCTGATGCAGCAGCTTTTCCCATCCCCGGAGGCGGTTGAAGCATGAGCTGGCGGGGGGCATGGGCAGTTGTCAAGGAATCCTTGACGGTTCAAATTGAGGGTATCGCGAATGGAAAAGCCGGGAGTGCAACACCATGACTGACGGCAATGCATCGCAGTTTGTGATCTACCAAAGCGAAGATGGACGTACCAAGCTCGATGTGCGTTTTGTGGATGAAACCGTCTGGCTGACCCAGCAGCAGTTGGCCGAGTTGTTTCAGACTTCGCGCACGAATGTGGTGGAACACATTCAGCACATCTACGAGGAAGGCGAGTTGGAGGCGGACGCAACCTGTCGGGAATTCCGACAAGTTCGCACAGAGGGCACGCGAGAGGTCGCGCGCAACTTGGTTTTTTATAACCTCGACATGACGCTGTCGGTGGGTTACCGCGTTAAAAGTGCGGTGGCAACACGCTTTCGTATCTGGGCAACCCAACAATTACGCGAGTACATCGTCAAAGGATTTGTGCTCGACGACGAGCGCCTGAAAAACCCGGATCAACCTTTTGACTATTTTGAAGAGCTCACGCGGCGCATTCAGGACATTCGCACCAGTGAGCGGCGCTTTTATCAAAAAATCACCGACATCTACGCCACCAGCGTTGACTATGACCCGACGCAGGCAGAAAGCATTTCGTTTTTCCAGACCGTACAAAACAAGATGCACTGGGCCATTACGGGGCAAACGGCGGCAGAGATCATTCACACCCGTGCCGATAAAAATCAGCCCAATATGGGGCTGACCAGTTGGCGTGGTGGCAAGGTGCGCAAGGCCGATGTGTGCATTGCCAAGAATTACCTCAATGCCGATGAACTCGCTGCACTGAATAATCTGGTGGAGCAATATCTGGTGTTTGCTGAAGGGCAGGCCATGCGCCGCGTGCCCATGACGATGAACGACTGGATTGCCAAGCTGCACGGTTTTTTGACGATCAACGACCGCGACATCCTCAACCACGCCGGAAAAATCTCTCACGAGGTGGCCAAGGCTTTCGCCGAATCGGAGTATGAAAACTTCAATAAGGATCAAATAGCCAAGGCCGATCAATTGGAAAGCGATTTTGACCAGGCGATGAAGCGGCTGCCAAAACCCAAACCAGCGAAACAAAAAACATGACCGAACAAAACCAAAAACAACTGGGCAACACCCTCTGGGGCATCGCCGACCAACTGCGCGGGGCGATGGATGCGGACGACTTTCGCGATTACATGTTGTCCTTCCTCTTTTTGCGCTATCTCTCCGACAACTACGAGACGGCGGCGAAGAAGGAGCTGGGGCGGGATTACCCCGATGTGGGCGGCGACCCCCGCAAGGTGCCGCTGGCGCTCTGGTATGAGAACAACGTGGACGACATTCCGGACTTCGAGAAGCAGATGCGGCGCAAGGTGCATTACGTGTCAAGACCCGTCTGGTTCTTTAATTGCCTGACGAAGATTTCGGGATGATTCTTGCGCCACAGGTCCATGGCTTGTCGAGGCGTGCGGTGACCCAGCGCGCGTTGCGGGAGGTGGTCGTTGTAGAGCTTGGCGTAGCGTTCGAGCGTGGTCTGCAAATCCTCGCGCGAGCGGAAGTGCGTGGTCGCCAGGATGTCGCTGATGCGCCCATTGAAGCGCTCGACCATGCCGTTGGTTTGCGGGTGACGCGGCTTGGTGAGCCGGTGCTCGATGCCGAGCAGGGCGCACTCACGATCGAAGGCGTGCTCGCCCGTGGGTTTCTTGCTCTTGGCGGTGAAGCGGTCGGTGAACTGGCTGCCGTTGTCGGTCAGCAGCTTGACGATCTTCATCGGTGCGGTCGCGTACAGGCGGCGCAGGAAGTCGCTGCTGCTGGCCTCGCTCTGGTCGGCGTAGATGCGCAGGAAAACCCAGCGGGTGGCGCGGTCGATGGCGACGAACAGGTAGCGCCGGGCGCTCTCGTCGGCCATCTGTGGCAGGTACTTGATGTCCATGTGCACGAAGCCCGGCGCGTAATCCTTGAAGGTCTTGCGCACGATCGGCGCGTCCTTGTCCTCCACCGGGCGCCGGTTCAAGCCGTGGCGCGTCAGGCAGCGCATCAGGCCGGAGCGCGACACCGCCGGGTTGAGGAATTCACGCACCACCACCAGCAGGTCGTCCAGCGGCAACCACAGGGTGCGACGGATCTCCATCGCCACCGCCTCCTGGGCCGAGGTCAGCGTGCAGTGCAGGGTCTGCGGGCGGTGCGAGCGGTCCGCCGTCGCATCACGCTGGCGCCACTTGCGCACCGTGGGCGGCGTCAGGCCGTAGCGGCGCGCCAGTTCGGCATCGCTCAGGGCCTGATCGGCAGCACGCAGCTCGGCGCGTATGCGCGGCGTGGTGCGGGCCAATGGATGTAGCGTCAGCGGCATGCGATGGCTCCAAGCACGTGGTAAAGATGACTCATCGCATCACGCGCAGCGCTCAGACGCCAGACACGCTGCAAGATAGAATCACACGGAGCCTGACAATTACGTCATCCAGCCTGCGCACCTGTGGAACAGCATCGCCAACCTGGCGCGCACCCAGAAACCGGAGCTGCTGAACACGCTGCAGGCGGGCTTCAAATACATCGAGACGGAATCGTTCGAGAGCACCTTTCAGGGCCTGTTCTCCGAGATCGACCTCGGTTCGCCCAAGCTGGGCAAGACCTACGCCGACCGCAATGCCAAGCTGTGCAGCATCATCCAGAAGATCGCCGAAGGGCTGGCGGAATTTTCCACCGACATCGACGCGCTGGGTGATGCCTACGAATACCTGATCGGCCAGTTCGCAGCGGGCTCGGGCAAGAAGGCGGGCGAGTTCTACACCCCGCAGCAGATTTCCAGCATTCTTTCGGGCATCGTCACGCTGGACAGCCAGGAGCCGAAAACCGGCACGAAAAAAAGGCTCGACAGCGTGCTGGATTTCGCCTGCGGCTCCGGCTCGCTGCTGCTCAATGTGCGCAAGAAGATGGCCCAGGCGGGCGGCGCCATCGGCAAAATCTACGGCCAGGAAAAGAACATCACCACCTACAACCTCGCGCGCATGAACATGCTGCTGCACGGGGTGAAGGACACCGAGTTCGAGATCTTCCACGGCGACACTCTGCTCAACGAGTGGGACATGCTGCGCGAGCAGAACCCGGCCAGGAAGCCGAGCTTCGATGCCATCGTCGCCAACCCGCCCTTCAGCTACCGCTGGGAGCCCACCGACGCGCTGGCCGATGACGTGCGTTTCAAGAGCCACGGCCTCGCGCCCAAGTCCGCCGCCGACCTCGCCTTTTTGCTGCACGGCTTCCACTTCCTCAAGGACGAAGGGGTGATGGCGATCATCCTGCCGCACGGCGTGCTGTTCCGGGGCGGCGCGGAGGAACGCATCCGCACCAAGCTGCTCAAGGACGGCCACATCGACACGGTGATCGGCCTGCCCGCCAACCTGTTCTATTCCACCGGCATCCCGGTGTGCATTCTGGTGCTGAAAAAGTGCAAGAAGCCCGACGACGTGCTGTTCATCAACGCCGCCGAGCATTTCGTGAAGGGCAAACGCCAGAACCAGTTGAGCAAGGAACACATCGACCGGATTGTCGATACCTACCAGTTCCGCAAGGAAGAACCGCGCTACGCCCGCCGCGTGGACATGGCGGAGATCGAGAAGAACGACTTCAATCTGAACATCTCGCGCTACATCAGCACGGCGCTGGGCGAGGAAGAGATCGACCTGGCGGCGACGCATGCGAGCCTGGTGGACATCGAGCAAGCCATCCGCCAAGCGACGGCGCAACACAACGCATTCCTGAAAGAGCTGGGCCTGCCACTGTTGCCGTCGGCGGATTGAAATTCCACAACGCGCTGTTCGAAGACGGCGCGGGCGAGACCCTCCACCGCAAGCTGCCGGCCGAGTGCGCGGTGAGCGTGGACGAGATCGTGGACGACCTGGAGGCCGCGCTGGAGCAGCTCCGCCTGATCGCCACGGATCTCGATGCGCATGCCATCGGCGCGGCACGCACCGACGCAGCAGCCACGCGCTGACCGGGCTGGATCCCCGCCTGCGCGGGGATGACGGCCAATCAGTTCACGGCACGGGGATGTCGGCTTGGCATCGACCCACTTATTCGTCATCCCCGCGTAGGCGGGAATCCAGGCCCGCCCGGCGCGCAGCGGCCTCAGTCGCGCTGTCCGGCGCGGCGCGCGCTGACCTCGGACAGGGCCGACCAGTCCAGCTCGCCGGCGCCGTGGGCGAGGGCGTCGAGGAAGTTCTCGCGCAGCACCGAGGCGAAGGGCATGGGCACGGCGACGGCATCGGCGGCGGCCTGCGCCAGGCGCACGTCCTTGAAGCCCAGGCGCAGGCGGAAGCCGGCGGGCTCGAAGCGGCGCGCGGCGATCAGCGCGCCGTAGCCGCGGTAGGCCGGGCTGGCGAACAAGGTCTCGCTCATCAGGCCGAGGAAGTCCGCCGCGGCCACGCCGTGCGCCTGCGCCAGCGTGCTGGCCTCGGCCATCGCCTCGATGGCGGCGGCGAGCATGAAGTTGCCGGCCAGCTTCACCGCGCTGGCGCGCGCCGGGTCGTCGCCGAAGGGCCACACGCGCTGGCCGATGGCCTCGAGCAGCGGTCGCACGCGCGCCACCGCGCTGGGCGCGCCGGCGGCCAGCACGTGCAGCTTGCCGGCGGCGGCGGCATCCGGGCGACCGAACACCGGTGCCGCCACGTAACCCACGCCGCGCGCGGCGTGCGCCGCGGCCAGGCGCTGCGTGCAGGCCACCGACACCGTGGCCATGTTGACGTGCACCGCGCCGGCCGGCATGGCCGCCAGCGCGCCACCCTGTTCCAGCACCGCGTCGACGGCGGCATCGTCGGCCAGCATGCTGAACACCACGGGCTGCGCGGCAGCGCCAGCCGCATCCGCCGCTGCCGTCACCCCCGCCGCCAACAGCGGCTGCAGCGCCGCGGGCGTGCGGTTCCAGGCATGCACGTCGTGCCCCGCCGCCTGCAAGCGCAGCGCGATCGCCGCGCCCATGCCGCCGGTGCCCAGAAATCCGATGCGCATGTCCGTCTCCCGATGCAAAACACGATTGCAGCACGAAGCCTGCTGCGCTGCGCGCAACAGTGTGGTGACAGGGCGGCGAGTGCGAGTGGGAAACAGCGAGTCGGGAGTCGGGAGTCGTGAAACGAATCGATTCTTCTCGCCATCCCCGGGCGCGCGCAGCGCGAACCGGGGATCCAGCGGCGTTGCCGTGCTCTGCGCGGATGCTTCGCTGCGCTCAGCATGACAAGGGGGGAGTTGCCTTTCGGCTACCGCATCCGCGCGCCGACAGGCCGACACGCCGATACGCCGATACGCTCAGGCCTGGCCGTGCCGACGCATGCCGTGCAACGCCTGCAGCTCGCTTTTCTCGGGCGCGCTCAAGCCCTCCTGCTGCAGCTTGCGGGTCAGTTGATCGAGGCGTTCGGCGTGCGCCTGGCGGGTGAGCTGGGCCAGCGCGCCGAGAAACTCCGAACGCAGATCGTGGGCCTCGGGAAACTCGATCAGCGCCAGTTTGTGCAAGGCGTCGGCCTCGCTGCGTCCGACGAAATGTTCGAGCAGCGCCGCCACCGAGATGCCCGGCCGCGCGCGCACCAGTTCCAGCAGCTCGATCAGCAGCGCCACGCCGGGCTGCGAGGACGCGGCGAACGTCCACGGCGGCGCCACCTCGGCGGCCAGCGCCGGCTCGGCCAGCAGCACGGCGATGGCCTCGCGCACCAGGCTGCGGCGCACCGCGGATGCGCGCCGCGCCGGTGCGCGCGCGGGCGTGGTTGGCGCCGCTGCCGGTGGTGCGCTGACCCCCGTGCGCGCCTGCAGCGCCTGCTGCATGAGATCGCGGAACGCACCGTCGGGCAGCCGCGCCAGCAGCGGGCGCGCGCGTTCGGCCAGACGCGCGCGGCCATCCAGCGTGGCCACGTTCACATCCTCGGCGAGGTGCTCGAAAAAATATTCGGACAAGGGCGTGGCCGTGGCCAGACGCTGCGCGAACGCCGCGCCGCCTTCCTTGCGCACCAGACTGTCGGGGTCTTCGCCCTCGGGCAGGAACAGGAAATACGCCTGGCGCCCGTCGCGCAGGCGCGGCAGCGTGGCTTCCAGCGCGCGCCACGCGGCGCCGCGTCCGGCGCGGTCGCCATCGAAGCAGAACACCACGTCGGGCGTGGCGCGGAACAGCATCTCGGTGTGCTCCGGCGTGGTCGCGGTGCCCAGCGTCGCCACCGCCTGCGGCAGGCCATGCTGGTGCAGCGCGATGGCATCGAGATAGCCCTCGACCACGATGACGCGCGGCAGCGCGCCCGCCGCCTGGCGCACCTGCCACAGCGCGAACAGCTCGCGGCCCTTGTGGAACAGCGCGGTCTCCGGCGAGTTGAGGTACTTGGGGCCGTCGCCGGCCGCGGCAGCGCGCGCGGGGGCGTCGGCTGCCTGATCCGCGCGCGCGGGCTGCGCGCCTGCAACGATCCGGCCACCGAAGGCGATCACGCGCCCGCGCCGGTCGAGGATCGGGATCATCAGCCGCTCGCGGAAGCGGTCGTAGCGCCGCCCCTGTTCGTTGCTGGCCAGCAATCCGGCCTGTTCCAGCAACTGCAGGCGCGCCGGCGTCGCGCCCAGCGCGCGCTGCAGCTTGTCCCAGCCGGACGGCGCCCAGCCGATGCGGAAGCGCTGCAGCGTGTCGGCATCCAGCCCGCGCCGCGCGCAGTAATCCTGCGCCAGCGGGCTTTGCGGCAGCTCGCGCTGGAACCAGCGCGCGGCTTCCTCCAGCACCGCGTACAGCTCGCTGAAGTCGTCGCGCGCGCGCTCGCCGCCGCCCTCGTAGGGCACTTCCATGCCGGCCGTGCGCGCCAGTTCCTCGACCGCATCGGGAAACTCCATGCGCTCGTAATCCATCAGGAACTTGATCGCGCTGCCGTGCGCGCCGCAACCGAAACAGTGGAAGAACTGCTTCTGCGGACTGACGAAGAACGAAGGCGAGCGCTCGTTGTGAAATGGACAGCACGCGGTCCATTCGCGTCCCGCCTTTTTCAGCGGCACGCGGCGCTCGACCACCTCGACGATGTCGACGCGCGCCAGGAGTTCATCGATGAAACGGTCGGGGATGCGCGGCATGCGCCAAGCATGCCAGCCCGCGACCGATGCTGCTGTGCTACGGCGGCGCAATGCGCCCATCGTGAACGCGCCGCGCGGCGCCGGGTATCGCCGCGCGCGACCACGCGCTAGCCTTGCGCCTTCGCCGCGGAGCCACGCTCATGAACCCATCGGCACGGCGTGTCGCCATCCTGGGCGGCACGCGCATTCCGTTCTGCCGCAACAACACGGCCTACGCCGAGGTCGGCAATTTCGGCATGGGCGTGAAGGTGCTCGGCGCGCTGGTCGAGCGCATGCAGCTCGCCGGCGTCGAACTGGGCGAGGTCGCGTTCGGCGCGGTGCTCAAGCTCGACCGCGACTGGAACCTGGCGCGCGAGGTCACCCTGTCCGCGGGCCTGGCCGCGACCACGCCGGCGATCACCACGGCGCGCGCCTGCGGCACCTCGCTGGACAACGCGGTGATCGTCGCCAACAAGATCGCCTGCGGGCAGATCGAGGCCGGCATCGCCGGCGGCAGCGACACCACCAGCGACGTGCCCATCGTGTTTTCCGAGCCGCTGCGCAAGCGCCTGCTGGCGGTCAACCGTGCGCGTGACAGCGGCGCCAGGCTGCGCGCGGCGCTGCGCGGCTTCAGCCTGCGCGAGCTGATGCCCGCGTTTCCCGGCGTGGCCGAACCGCGCACCGGCCTGAGCATGGGCCAGCACACCGAACTGATGGCGCGGCAGTGGGGCATCGCGCGTGAGGATCAGGACCGCCTGGCGCTGGCCAGCCACCAGAAACTGGCCGCCGCCTACGCCGCCGGGTTTTTCGATGACCTGGTGGTGCCGTTCCGCGGCCTCGCGCGCGATGGTTTTTTGCGCGGCGATACCACGCTGGACAAACTCGCCGCGCTCAAACCCGCGTTCGACACCAGCTCGGGCCTCGGCACGCTGACCGCGGGCAATTCCACCGGCCTCTCGGATGGCGCCGCCGCCGCGCTGCTGGCCAGCGAACCCTGGGCCGCGCAGCGCGGCCTGCCGGTGCAGGCGTATCTGCTGGATGCCGAGGTCGCCGCGGTGGATTTCGTCGCCGGCGAGGGCCTGCTGATGGCACCGACCATCGCCGTGGCGCGCCTGCTCAAGCGCCATGGCCTGAGCCTGCAGGATTTCGACTACTACGAAATCCACGAAGCCTTCGCCGCGCAGGTGTTGTGCACGCTGCGCGCGTGGGAATCGGCGACTTACTGCCAGAAGCGCCTGGGCCTGGACGCGCCGCTGGGCAGCATCGACCAGGCCAAGCTCAACGTGCATGGCTCCTCGCTGGCGGTGGGCCACCCCTTCGCCGCCACCGGTGCGCGCATCCTGGCCACGCTGGCCAAACTGCTGGCGCAGCGCGGCGGCGGGCGCGGCCTGATCTCGATCTGCACCGCCGGCGGCATGGGCGTGGCGGCCATCGTCGAGCGCTGAGCAGCGGTGGATTTTTAGCCTTTCAGCCCGGCCACGGATGACCGGACCCGAAGCCGTCACGCAAGCGGCTGATTCGCGCAGGCTCTGGGCAATCCCGCGGACGCATCCGTGCGGGCCGGCGTGCATCCGCTCGCGTCTTCGCGACCGGGCGCTTCATCGCCAGAACGGGTGGCCATGCGGCATGGCGCGCATTACGGAACCGTATGGCTCGGCGGCGATCGCACGCGGCACGCCGCGACTAGACTTGGCGCAGTTGTCCGGATGTCCATCACCGCACAATCAAGGGGAGCGCGCATGGGCCTGAGCAAGCGTTGTTTCGCGGAATTCTTCGGCACCTTCTGGCTGGTCTTCGGCGGTTGCGGCGCCGCGCTGTTTTCGGCGGCATTCCCGCACCTCGGCATCGGTTTCGCCGGCGTGGCGCTGGCTTTCGGCCTGAGCGTGCTGACCATGGTGTACGCGGTCGGCTCGATCTCGGGCGGGCATTTCAATCCCGCGATTTCGCTGGGCATGGCCGCCGGCGGCCGCTTCGCATGGAAGGACGTGATCCCGTACTGGCTGGCGCAGGTGATCGGCGGCATCGCCGCGGCCGGGGTGCTGTACCTGATCGCCAGCGGCAAGCCCGGCTTCGATGCCAGCGCCAGCGGCTTCGCCAGCAACGGCTATGGCGCGCACTCGCCGGGTGGTTATGCACTGGGCGCGGTGATGATCACCGAGTTCGTGCTGACCGCGTTCTTCGTGTTCGTGGTCATGGGCTCGACTTCCAAGCGCGCGCCGGCGGGCTTCGCCGGCATCGCCATCGGCCTGACCCTGACGCTGATCCACCTGATCAGCATTCCGGTGGACAACACCTCGGTGAATCCCGCGCGCAGTACCGGCCCGGCGCTGTTCCAGGGCGGCTGGGCGGTACACCAGTTGTGGGTGTTCTGGCTGGTGCCGCTGATCGGCGGCGCGGTGGGCGGCTGGATCTTCCGCATGCTGTTCGATCGCGAGTGATCCGCCCACGGACTGTGGACCCGTGCCCAACCGCGCACCAAGGCGACTGACCGCGCGCAGGCGCGGCAAAAGCACCGGTACAGGGGGAGAGCCTCGCAATGATGCGCAGCGCAAGCGTGGGGCATGCCGTCTTCGCGGCGACGCTGATCGCACTGGGGATACTCGGCCTGTTGCTGCGCGGCCATTTCGCGCCGATCTGGCGACCGGTGCCACTGGATTTTCCGGCGCGCGCGGGTCTGGCCTGGCTCTGCGGCATGGTCGCGCTGGGATGCGGCATCGGCCTGCTCTGGCCGCGCACGGCGGCGGTGTCCGCGCGCGTGCTGCTGGTCTATCTGCTGCTCTGGCTGGTGGCGTTCAAGGTGTCGGTCATCGTGCGCGCGCCTGCCGTGGAGGTCTCCTACGAAAGCGCCGGCGAGACGGCGGTACTCGTTGCGGGGGCCTGGGTACTGCATGCGTGGTTCGCTGGCAGCCGCGGTCGGGAGCTGCGCGCCGGCCGTGCCGCGGGCTACTCGGGCGTGCGCGGCGCGCGCCTGCTCTATGCCCTGGCCTTGATCGCTTTCGGCCTGTCCCATTTCGCCTATCTCGAATTGACCGCCGCGCTCGTCCCGGGCTGGTTGCCGTTTCCGGTGTTCTGGGCCTGTTTGACCGGCGCTGCGTACCTCGTCGCGGGCGCGGCCCTGCTCATCGGCGTGCATGCGCGGCTGGCCGCGGCGCTTGCAGCGGTGCAGATGGGTGTGTTCACGCTGCTGGTGTGGGCGCCGGTGGTGATCTCGGGTCACGCGGACGTCTCGCAATGGGGCGAGTTCACGGTTTCCTGGACGCTGACGGCCGCTGCCTGGGTGGTGGCCGACTCGTACAGGGGCACGCCCTGGTCCTCCGATCGTGGGTTGCAACGATCGATCCCGGGCAACGGATGCGATGACCCGCCAGACCGCCATGTGCTGCGCATGAACGAAACCTGAGCGCCGCGGTCCAAAGCAGCTCCCCCGCCATGGAGCACCCCGCCATGCGTTTTGCATCCCTGATCGCCACCGCCGCGCTGCTGGGCGCGGTGCTGCTGCCCGCCGCGCAGGCGGCCGACACCGCCAGGGCGGCCACGCCGCACGGACCGTTTCACCATCTTGCGTTCCGCAATCTCGGCCCGGCGGTGGCCGGCGGGCGCGTGACCAGCGTGCTCGGCGTGGCCGGCGATGCGGCGCTGTATTACGTCGGCAGCGCCGGCGGCGGCGTGTGGAAAACCACCGATGGCGGTACCACCTGGAAACCGATTTTCAACCACGGCCCGACGCAATCCATCGGCGCCATGGCGCTGGCCGGCAACAACCCGAACTGGCTGTGGGTCGGCACCGGCGAGGCCAATCCGCGCAATGACATCCTCAATGGCGATGGCGTGTACTTCACCCCCGACGGCGGCAAGACCTGGGTGGACAAGGGCCTGCACCATGCCGGGCAGATCGCCGCCATCGCGGTGGACGCGGACCATCCGGATACGCTGTTCGTCTGCGCGGCCGGCGATGTGTGGAAGCGCGGCCCCGAGCGTGGCGTGTTCATGAGCACCGATGACGGCGCGCACTGGCGCAAGGTGCTGTACCTCAACGACCACACCGGCTGCGCCGACATCGCCTACGAGCCGGGCAACCCCAAGGTGCTGATCGCCGGCATGTGGCCGCTGCAGCGGCGGCCATGGATGCTGACCAGCGGCGGCAAGTCCGGCGGGCTGTATCGCTCGACCGATGGCGGCCTGCACTGGAGCAAGCTCACGCACGGCCTGCCCAAGGGCGACATCGGCCGCAGTGCGATCGCCTTCGCGCCCAGCCAGCCGCAGACCGTGTACGCGGTGATCCAGGCCAAGGGCGGCGTGCTGTGGGTGTCGCACGATCTCGGCAGCCACTGGATGCAGGTCAGCGATGACCACGACAACGACGTGCGTCCGTTCTACTTCACCCAGTTGGCGGTGATGCCGAATGACCCCAACCGCCTGTTCCTGATGTCGATGAAGCTGATGGAAAGCAAGGACGGCGGCAGGCACGTGTTCTATGCCGACAAGGGCGTGCACGTGGATCACCACGCGCTGTGGATCGACCCGCGCAATCCGCGCCGCATCATCCAGGGCAACGACGGCGGCGTGTACCTGACGCTGGATACCGGCAAGCACTGGCGCTATCTGGACAACCTGCCGATCGAGCAGTTCTACCAGGTGGCGGTGAGCACGCAGCAGGCGCCCTATCCGTATCTGGTCTGCGGCGGCCTGCAGGACAACGACGCTTGGTGCGGCGATTCCAGCGATTACCGGCGCGGCGGCGTGACCGGCTACCAGGACTGGTTCGATGTCGCCGGCGGCGACGGCCAGTACGTGGTGCCCGCGCCCAGCGACGCCAACATCATCTACGCCGTCACCGACGACGGCTACGCCACGCGCTATGACCGCGTGACCCAGCGCAAGCGCAGCATCAACCCGTACGTGAAGGACATCCTCGCCGGGCTGCTGTTGTCGGGCAAACCGATGTCGCAGCAGAAATACCGTTTCGACTGGACCACGCCGATCGCGGTGTCGCCGACCGATCCGGACGATTTGTACCTCGGCGCCAACGTGGTGTTCCACAGCACCGATGGCGGCGCGCACTGGCAGATCGTCAGCCCGGACCTGACCCGTGACATCAAGGCCAAGCAGGCGCCCAGCGGCGGCCCGGTGACCAAGGACATGTCCGGCGCCGAGACCTACGACACCATCCAGTCGCTGACGCTGGCGCCGACCAATGCCAGGGTCATCTGGGCCGGCACCGACGATGGCTGGGTGTGGGTCAGCCGCGACGGCGGCGCGCACTGGAGCAAGGTCACGCCCGGCGGCGCCCCCGAGTGGGCGCGCGTGTACAACGTCACCGTCTCGCCCTTCCACGCCGGCACCGCGTATGCGGCGTTCGACGCGCACGAGCTGGGCAACAACCACGCCTATGTGTATCGCACCCGCGACTACGGCAAGCACTGGACCAACATCAGCCGCGGCCTGCCCGACAGCTCGGTGGAAGTGGTGCGCGAAGACCCCGACCACGCCGGCCTGCTGTTCGCCGGCACGCTGTCGGACGGGCTGTGGTACTCGCGCGATGACGGCGCGCACTGGCAGGCGTTGCACGCCAACCTGCCGGGCGGCGTGTCGGTGATGGACCTGACCTTCGTGCCGAGCACGCACAGCCTGGTGCTGGCCACGCACGGGCGCGGCATCTGGGTGCTGGACAACCTGCGCCCGATCGAGGATTACGACACCGCCATCGCCGCGGCGCCGCTGCATGTATTCCCCGCCTCGCCCGGCAAGCTGCTGTATGCCAGCGGCAGCAATGGCGTCGGCCCGAGCGCGTTCGTCGCGCCCAACGCGCCCACCGGCACCGTGATCAGCTACGCCCTGGCCAAGGCGGTGCAACCGACCGCGGCGCAGAAAGCCCTGCACCATGCGCCGGTGAAGATCGTCATCCACGACGCCGCCGGTCAGCTCATCGACACCCTGCACGGCCCGGGCAAGGCCGGCGTCAACCAGCTGGCGTGGAACCTGCGCTATGCGGGCCCGGCCAGGCTCGACCCACCGCTGGGCAAGGCAGGTCCGCACGGGCGCGGCTTTGGCCCGTCGGTGCCGCCGGGCGACTACAGCGCCACCTTCACCGCCGCCGGCGCCAGCCAGACCATCGCGCTGCGCGTGCTGCCCGATGCGCATTACAAGGTCGCGCTGGCGACCTACCGCGCGGATACCGCGGCCGGGCTCGAGGCGCGCACCGAGCTGTCCGCGGTGAATCGCGTGCTCAACCACGTCGCGGCCATGCGCAAGGCACTCGGCGCGGTGCTGGCGCGCGGCCACGGTGATGTCACCTGGGCGCAGCAGCACGCCACGCTGATCACCCAGGCCAAGGCGCTGGACAAGCAGCTCGGCGATTACCAGGACGTGCTGTGGAATCCGCACACCCAGCACCAGGTCGCGGAGGATTTCCTGCGCCACTTCAGCCACCTGCACCAGCACGTCAGCACGCTGTACGGGCTGGCCGCATCGAGCTGGGGCGAGCCGCCGCGCGCGCAGGTGCGCGAGCTGATCGCCAGCAACCGCGCGCTGATCGGGCAATTGCTGGTGCAGTACAACGGCAGCCTGATGGGCCAGGTGAAATCCTGGAACGCCGCGGCCTACGCGGCGGGCGTGGCCACGCTGCCCACCGGCTCGCCGCTGACGCTGAAGCCCGCGCCGGCGCTGCCGCCGCTGGTGGGGGCCTGAGGCGCGCGCAGCGGAGACAGCGCGGTTTTCGCGCTGTCTCCGGCCGCTTGGGTTTACGCCTGGCGACACGCCACACGCGCATGCGGAATCTGCACGGCAGGTGGCAGACGACTGGACTTTCGCCGGGTGCAGGAAGCCGCCCCTGCATCGTTGCGCGCGCGGCCCCGCACAAGACATAAGACAATCGTCCAGCGGCACGCCGCGTGCCCGCGCGCCGGCACACTCCCCGAGTGCGCCGCGGCGCGCATCCGCCAACACCACGAGCGATCCATGTCCGCCATCGTCACCCTGCACGCCGTGCTCGCCTGCGAACTGAGCCCGCAACCCGCGCCCGCGCGCCTGCTGCTCGAACGCGATGCTGGCGACGCGCTGGCGGCCGCCATCGCCGTGGATTTGCAGCGTCTGCTGCCCGGCATCGAACACGCGCGCCTGCTGCTGGGTACCGGGCTGCTCGATGCGGCGGAGATCCTGCGTCCCGGATTCGCCGCGCACGCGGCGCTGGCCGAGCTGGGCCTGCGTCTGCCGCGCGGCCACGGCGCGGTGGTTGCCATCGGCGCGCACCATGGGCGCATGCCCGCCGCGGCGCTGGCGCCCGGCACCGAATTCGCCGGCGCACCGATGCGCTATCTGCCCCTGTTGATCGAAGCCGAAGCCGGTCACGCCGCCACACTCGGCACCCGCCTCGAACAGGTGCTGGCCAACGAAGGCGAGGCCAGCGCCCAGTGCGCCGACGTGCTGATGCGCGGCTACGGACTGCGCCTGCAGCACGCGCGCTACATGAGCCTCACCGACCTGCTGGCGCTGACCTGCGTGCAGTACGAACACGCCGGCTTCGCCGCGCACTGGCCGCTGCTCGAGGCTGCGCTGCTGACGCCCGCGCGCCGCGAGCAGGCGACCAGTCCGCGCGGCGCGCGCTGGCAATGGACCGGCGCGCACGTGGCGCTGGAAACGCCGCGCGCGTTCGTGGCGCGTACCCGGCCGGACCCTGACGCGCGCGTGCACGCCTATGCCGCGGCGGTGTTCGAGTTGCGCCAGGCCGCGGCCCTGTTCCAAGCGCACGGCCTGCCGCCGGGTGCGCTGGATGACGCGCCGGGGGTGCAGTTCAGCCCTGCGGGCGTGATCGAGATCCTGCGCGCGCCGGATGCCCGGGCCGCGTCAGCGCTGCACGCCTGCACCGCGCCCGGTCTGGGCATCGTGGCGCTGTTGCTGGGCGACAGCGATGCGCGCGACATCGAGGTGCTGGCGACGCCGCTGGATGCGGCTGGCCTGCCGCTGCTGCAGACGACGCTCGCCGCACGCAGTGATTGCGCGCCGCCGCGCCGCGATGCGCCCCTGGCCGAAGTCGATGCGCAGGGCATGCCATGGCCGCGCGCACCGCTGCGGCACTGAATGCCGCGGCACGCGCACCGCGCATGCCGCGCGACGGGCGCGCCGGGTGTGTTCGCGCGGTCCGCCGCGGCTGCGGATGCGCGGCGCCGAGGTGATCAATACAGCCCGGGCAGCAGTGCCCAGCTCGCCTTGCGGTACGCGGCGTAGTCGGCGCCGAAACACTGCAGCATCCAGCGCTCCTCGCGACGCAGTTTGATGATCAGCGCCATGGCCGCCAGCAGCACGGCCAGCACGCCGCGCCACTCGGCCAGCGCCAGCGCGCTGCCCACGAACGCCAGCAGTATCCCGGTGTAGATCGGATGGCGGATGTGCCGGTACGGGCCGCTGCGAATCAGGCTGTGCTCCTGCTTCAGCGTGACCGTGCCGCTCCAGTTGGCGCCCAGATGCCGGCGCGCCTGCACGGCGAAAGCCAGACCCAGCGCCACCAGCACCACGCCGATGCCGTAGCCGGTCCAACTGCGCGCCATGAACGGCGCCGCCAGCGCGCCCAGGTCGCGGCCCGGCAACAGGAACAGCAACGCCGCCAGCACCAGCGGAATGCCGTGGCTGGCGCCCTGCAGGGGCGACTCGCGGCGCGCGACGGCTTTCAGGTGACCGGCGCCCAGCCACCAGTACAGCAGCCAGACCAGCCACAGCAGGGGGATCAATTCCAGCAGGAAGCTGCGCAGCAGAGGATTCATGGGGACTCCCGGATTGCGCGACTCACGCGCCGGTCGCGGCCGCCGCATGCGCCGCGGGTATCGGCGCGTGCGCGCTCAGGTGCAGGGAATAATGCGTCGTGCTGCTGCCGCGATGGCCCAGCGCGCTGCCGTCCTGCTGCACGTCGAGCTGCGTGATGACCAGGCGTCCGGCGATGATCTGAAAGCGCCCCTGCTCGCTGCGTCGGGTGTCGGCATGGAGCAGGAACCAGCCGACCTCGGTGCGGGTGCTGCGCGTGAAGCCCAGCGGCGCGCCCTGCGCGTTCAACCACAGCGAAAGCTCGTCGTGGTACTGCTTGACCATGTCGCGCTCGGACTTGTCCGCATGCAGCGGCAGATCGAAGCGCAACAGCGTGGCCGGCACGCCGTCGAGCGTGGTGGGCGATTGCTGCAGCAGCTTGGCGCCGATCAACGCCGCGCGCAGCGCGACAGCAGGATCGAGCATGCGCTGCACCTGCACCAGATTCGTGCCGCCCAGCAGGTCGGCGCTCGGCGTGGGCAATTCCGGGTCGCGCTGGTGTGCGGCGATCTGCTGCTCGGCCTGGGCCAGCACGACGCCCGGCACATGCAGGCTGACGCCGCGCGCGGCGGATACATCGAAGGTGATCCTGGCCGTGCTGTGCTTGGCCTTGGCGCCGGTACCGGTGATGCTGGTCTGGTCGATCGTGAGCGTGCCCGTGACCGGCACGCTGCCGGCCAATTCATGCAGGGTCGCATCCAGGCCCGCGGGCAGCGCGGCGCCGGGCACGGCAGGCGTTGGCGCGGGTGCGGCCAACGCCAGCGGCGCAGCCAGCGCCAGCGCCAGCGCCAGCGCCAGCGCCAGCGCCAGCGCGAACATCATGCGCGTGCGTGGTTTGCAAACCGCCATGCGCTTCTGCCTCGGACCGGGATCAAGTCGCGCCAGCGTACTGCGCCATGGCCGTTGCGCGCGATAGCCGACAGGGCGCGCATGCTCAGCGCGCACGCGACCCGCGCCAGTACAAGCGCAGGCTGCCAAGTAGCAGCGCAGCGACCACGGCGCTGGTCAGGGCCAGCAATAGCAGCGCCAGGCACAAGCCCGCGGACCCGCCCCAGGGTGTGTTGAGCTGTGCCGCCACGGTCGTGGCCGCCAGCGGGAAACTCAGCGTCCACCAGGCCGCCTCGAAATCGTGCGCGCGGCTGTCGCGCGCGAACTGCGGCAACAGCAAGACCAGCAGAAACACCGCCAGCAGCAGCACGCCCAGCGCCAGCATCGGCCACGCCGGAAACACCAGTCGCAACACGCTCGAGGCCACCGCCGCCGGCGCCGCCAGGATCAGCAGCGCCGCCAACTGTGCCGGCTGCAGCGCCCGCCCCAGCGCCATGCGCGCGAAGATCAGCGCGCTCACCAGCGGCGTGAACAGCGCGCCAAACAGCAGCGCGAACGCCGCCAGCGGGGTCAGCGCGGGCAACCAGCGCAAGGCCGGCAGCGCCAGCGGAATATCCAGCACGCCGACCACCGGGATCAGCCACGCCGCGTTGATGTGCGCCAGGCGATGGCGCCCGCGCAGCCAACTGCCCAACGTGTGCCAAGCCCAGGCCAGCGCGCCCAGCGCGCCGATGCCCCACAGCACGCGCGCCGCAAGCATGTTGGCTGGCGCCAGCAGCAGCGGCAGCAGCAGCAGGCTGATCCACAGCGTGCCGACCAGCGGTTTGCTTTGCGGATGCGCCCACTCCGCGCGCACGCGCAGCGGCATGCGCCACCACTGCCACAGCGTGCGCAGGCCCAGCACCACGAACAGCAGCAGCGCCAGCGCGGCCAGCAACGCACCGATCAGCCATGGCGCGTGGTACCGCGCATGCGCCAGCAGCCAGGCGTGCGCCAGCGTCGCCAGACCCATCACCGCGCCGAAGCGCTCGATCGGCACGAAGCGCGAACCGGGCAGTACCGATGTGGACGCCACCGGCGCTGTAGACGCTGCAGACATCATCCCAGACCAGACCCGCGCGGCGCGCCTTGGTTCCGCGCCCGGCGCCGGCAACCCGCCGATCACGCTGCGACCCGCTGCGACGCAAATGCGCGCAGCAGGTCCACCGCGCGGCGCCGGCATGCGGCTGGATCGCGTCAGGATTCAGCTCACTGCACGGCTTTGTGGCCGCTGGCACTGACCTTGCTTCATTCCTGGCATGGACGCAGGGGAAACCATGCAGCATGCCGACACGCCTGGCCGCACGCGGCCCGCGCGGGCCTTGCGCGCACTCGGGCTTGTCGCCCTGCTGCTGGCCGTGCTGCCCAGCATCCGCGCGCAGGCAGCGCCCGCCGCCACGCAATTCAAGGTGACCCTGCAACCGCTGACGCTGCTTTATTACTACAGCGCCATCGAACTGGATATCGATGCCGCCGTGCTCAGCAAACTAGCCACGCCCGCGGCGGGTACGCGCCTGCCCGCCAAGGCGCTGACCGCCAGCGCCAGCGGCGCCACGCTCAGCGCCGATGCCGCGATCGCGCCGGGCAAGGCCAACCCAATGAACAACGTGTTGCTGACCATCGACAATGCCTGGGCGGTGCGCGCGCTGGGCTCGCGCAACGCACAGACGCGCGTCAGCGCGCGCTTTCAAAGTGGCAGCACGGCCACGCTCAATGGCCCCGGCGGCAGCGGTGCCAGCATCGTGTTGCGCAGCCTCGCGGTCACGCCCGCGCGCTTCAAGCCGACCGGCCTGGGCGCGGCGCAGGCGCACAACGGCGCGCTACGCATGCGCATGAATCTGTCCAAGGCCAAGGTCGCGGGCAGTTATGCCGGCGCCGTCATCGTGATCACCGCGACGACGACCTGAGCGCCGCGCCAGCGGGCGACACGGCACGGGCCATGCTCAGCGCGACGTATCGCGCCGCGCACGCCGCCGCGCCAGCGCGCGCAGCGACCACAGCAACGCGGCGCCACCCGCCAGCAGCAGCAACTGGCGCAGGCGCGCGTGCAGCAGCGGCATCAGCAGCAGCGCGCTCAGCGTCAGCGCCAAGCCCAGGCCTTGCGGCAACCACGGCTGCAGCAGCAGGCCGCTGGCCGCGAGCAACGCCAGCGCGCCGAGGCTGGGCGTGGCACGAACGGGCGTTGACTGGCGCATCGACGATGAGGACATGGCGGACTCCGGGCCGGGAACCACCACAGCCTGCGCGCCAGCCATCGCAAACCCTGCGACGCCGCGGACGTCTTGATCTTTCCTTGACCATCGCGCGGGCATGGTAGTCACCCTGACGGAGAATCTTGATGCGCCACGCCTTGACCGCACGCCACACCCGCCTTGTCCTGCTGCTGCTCGGTGCCGTCCTGCTGGGCGCCTGCGCCGGCACGCCGAGCAAGCCCCTGCCGGCCGCACGCAACGTCGACCTCGACCGCTATCTGGGCAAGTGGTACGTGATCGCCAACATCCCGTATTTCGCCGAACGCGGCAAGCTGGCCAGCTACGTGATCTACCGCCAGCGGCCCGATGGCAGGCTCGACGACCTGTACTTCTACAAGAAGTCATTCAAGGACACGACGTACTCGGAGTGGAAGGGCGTGGCGTGGCTGCCCGATCCGCGCGACCCGGCGCGCTGGAAAGTGCGCTTCATCTGGCCGTTCACCTCCGACTACACGATTCTCGATGTCGGGCCCGGCCCGGCCTACGACTACGCGCTGATCGGCCTGCCCTCGCGCGAGCTGCTGTGGATCTTCGCGCGCACGCCCACGCTCGATGCGCACACCTACGCCATGCTGCTGGACAAGGCCAGGGCGCTGGGTTTCCCGGTGGACCAGGTGAAAAAAATCCCGCAGACGCCGGCCGAAGCAGGACAACCAGGCTTTCAGTGAAGTCACGGCCGGCCGGCAGGTCGCGCGTGACCATCCGCCGCAGCCCACTACAATGCGCGCAGACCCATGGCCGGAGGCCACATGACCCAGATCGCCCGTTGCGGCGTGGTCGGACACCCGATCGCACACAGTCTTTCGCCTGAAATCCATCACGCCTTCGCCACGCAGTTTGGCCGGCAGATCGATTACCAGCGCATCGACCTCGCGCCCGAACAACTCGAGGAAGGCGTGCGCGCGTTCTTCAGCGCAGGCGGCACCGGGCTCAACATCACCTTGCCGCACAAGACCGCGGCGTCGCATCTGGCCACCAATCTCGGGCCGTGGGCACAGCGCCTGGGCGCGGTGAACATGCTCACGCGCGAGGCCGGCGGCAGCATCAACGGCGAAAATGTCGATGGCGCCGCCCTGGTGCACGACCTCACCGAACGTTACCGTGTCGATCTGCGCGGCCATGACGTGCTGGTGCTGGGCGCCGGTGGCGCCGGACGCGCGGCGGTATGGGCGCTGCTGGACGCCGGCGCGCGCCGGATCACCGTGGTCAACCGCCACCCGGCCGGCGCCGATGCGCTGGTTGATGCCATCGGCATGCCCGGTCGCGTGCACAGCCGTTACTGGAAAGACCTGGCCAACATCGGCGTGTTCGATCTGATCATCAACGCCACCAGCACCGGCGTGCTCGGCCAGCATCTGGAGCTGCCGTTCAATCTGGTGACCCCGCGCGCCACCTGCTACGACCTGTCCTACGGCCGCGCCGCCTCCGATTTCATGGGCTGGGCGCATGCCTCGGGTGCGCGCTATGCCTTCGATGGCCTCGGCATGCTCATCGAAGGCGGCGCCATGGCCTATGCGCGCTGGTTTGGCGAAACGCCCGACACCGAGCCGGTGTTCGCCGCGCTGCGCGCGCAACATCCGCAAGCCTGAGTGTTCCCGATGCAGTGCCGCCCCGGCTGCGGCGCCTGCTGCATCGCCCCATCGATCAGCTCGCCAATACCCGGCATGCCGCACGGCAAGCCCGCCGGCGTGCGCTGCGTGCAGCTATTGCCGGACCTGAGCTGCGCGCTGTTCGGGCGCGTCGAGCGCCCCGCCGTCTGCGCCAGCCTGCGCGCCGAGCCGGCGATGTGCGGCACCTCGCGCGGCGCGGCGCTGACGCTGCTGACCGCGCTGGAGTCCGCCACGCGTCCGTGATTACCGCGGCCGCGCGACGCCGCGCGGCCACGCGCGTTTGCTCAGCGCCGCCAGCGCCAGCACCACGCCACCGACAATCACGCCCAGCGCGGCATCGAACAGCAACGGCGTCAACCAGCCGAATGGATCGGACACGGCGGCCAGCATCGCGCTGGCGTGGTGCAGCACCGGCACGCCGTGGGCGATGATGCCGCCGCCGACCAGGAACATGGCGAGCGTGCCGACCACCGACAGCGTCCGCATCAGCCACGGCGCGGCGGCGAGGATGGCGCGACCCGCGGTCTGCGCCGCGCGGCTGGCGCGCTGCTGCAGGTGCAGACCGAGGTCGTCGAGCTTGACGATGGCGGCGACCAGCCCGTAGACGCCCGCGGTCATCACCAACGCAATGGTCACCAGCACGCCGATGCGCGTGGCCAGCGTGGACTGCGCCACCGCGCCCAGGGTGATGGCGATGATCTCGGCCGAGAGCACGAAGTCGGTGCGGATCGCGCCCTTGACCTTGTCGCGCTCCAGGGCCAGCACATCCAACGCCGGATCGGCCAGCATGCGCGTGAGTTCGGCATGGTGCGCGGCGTCCGCGGCACCAGCCTGGCGCAACGCATGTGCGAGTTTCTCGACGCCTTCGAAACACAGATACGCGCCGCCGAGCATCAGCAGCGGCATCACCGCCCACGGCGCGAACACGCTCAGCAGCAACGCCACCGGCACCAGGATGGCCTTGTTGAGCAGCGAGCCCCTGGCCACGGCCCAAACCACCGGCAGCTCGCGGTTGCTGGTCACGCCAGCGACCTGCTGCGCGTTCAGCGCCAGGTCGTCACCAAGCACGCCGGCGGTCTTTTTCGCCGCCAGCTTGGTGAGCACGCCCACGTCATCCAGCACCGTGGTGATGTCATCGAGCAGGGCGAGCAGGCTGGTGGCCATGGAGAAAAGCTCATGAACAAGCCGAGTAAAAAGAGACTTCCCGCTTCCAACGGCCTCGAGGGCCATGATGGTTTTTACAACCGTCAGCAGAAGGGGAAGTCTCGATGAGCACTATAACCATGGGCGTGGATTTGGCGAAGAACCTGTTTTCCGTATGTGCGGTGGATGGCGCCGGACACGTGCAGCGGCGGCAGGATCTCGGGCGTGAAGCGTTTGCGCTGTGGCTGGCGCAGGTGCCGGCCGGCACCGTGGTGGCGATGGAGGCATGCAGTGGCGCGCACCATTGGGCGCGGCGCTGTTTGGAGGTCGGTCTGCAGCCGCGCTTGATGGCGGCGCAGTTCGTGACGCCGTTCCGCAAGAGCCGCACACTGAAGAACGACCGCAACGACGCCGAGGCGATTGCCACGGCGGCACGCCAGGGCAACATGCGCTTTGTGCCGGTCAAGTCGGTCGAGCAGCAGGCGCGGCTGGCATGGCATCGCGTGCGCGAGGGCTACAAGACCGAAGGGCTGGAGATCAGCAACCGCCTGCGCGGTCTGCTGGCCGAGTTTGGCATCGTGATGGCGCAGGGTGACCGGGCGTTGCGCATCGCCTTGGCGGATCTCGACGCAGCGGCATCGTTGCCTGCGGAGCTGAAGGAACTGCTGCGCGATCTCAGCGCGCACTGGGCGCAGGTGCGCGACCGCATCGCCGCGTGCGATGCGCGCATCGAAGCGCACGCCAAGGCGGATGAGCGCTGCGTGCGGCTGCGCGCGCTGATCGGCATTGGCCCGCTCACCGCCGATGCGATGGTGGCGAGCGTCGGCTCGGCCAAGGAGTTCAAGAACGGCCGGCAACTGGCCGCATGGCTCGGCCTGGTGCCGACCCAGCACTCCAGCGGCGGGCACACCCGCCTGGGCACGATCAGTTGCCGCGGCGATGCCTACCTGCGCACGCTGCTGATCCAGGGCGCGCGCAGCAGCCTGCAGCGCGCCAAGGTGACTGCACAGGATCGGGCCACGCCCGAGCAGATCTGGATCCGCCAACTGGCGTGTCGGATGCCGTTCGGCAAGCTGCTGGTGGCGATTGCGAACAAACACGCGCGGCAACTGTGGGCGATGCTGGCGCGCGAGGAAGCCTACGACGCCGAGGCGTGGCTGAAGCACCCGATGGTGCAGCGCCCGGCCGGCAAGCGCGCGGTGAGGATCGCCGGCATGGCATGACACGAACGCACATCCTTTCACGTCAGCGCGAAGTGGTCGACAACGGTCAGACCGACCCGGAGAGAACCTGACTAACCTGCCGGACGTCACCCCGTGTTTCGGCTGATCCCCGAACACCGACGATACCGAAAGACGAACGAGGTCTCCGGGTGCGGTTTATACCCTGGTCCGCGCCAGCATCAGCGGCGCAACAAGACCGTTTATGGAAATGCAGTCTGACATTCGTTGCATCACCACGCAGCACTGACACGCACGACGCAGCAAAGAGGACAACACGATGACCAGCCATGGCCCGAAAGCTCAAGGCAAGAACCTCAAGCGCGCGGCGTTGACGGGAAGTCTCTTATGGGCGATGTTAGGCGATGCGCGGCACGCGCGCGGCAAGACCCTTGCCATGGTCACGCGCCGCAGTCGGCAGACGTGATTTCATGCGCATGGAAAGATCATTCGATTCAAGTGGTTGAAAAACACCTACCAATGATCTACCGATTCCTGTGGATTTCGGTAGAACATTGGTGGATCGCCCATGAAGCAACCCGTCGCCCCGCCGGCATGGCCGGAATTGTTCAATCGCTACGGCGAACAGGTCGGCGCCATCCTCTCGAATCAGCTCCGCGCCGAGGTCAGGGGCAAGAACGAGCACTGGGACCATCTGCACCACCTCACGCCGCCTGCGGGCTTGAACGCCGAACAGTGGTGGCTGGGCATCCAATTCGCGCGACATGCCTTGGGGCGCCCCGTGCCGCCGCTACACGACAAGGACGGCAACCCGTTCAAGGTCGTGCCGAGCGACAGCATCCAGCGGCGTCTGTTTCTGGTCGCGCGCGATGCCGCCGGTGCCTTGCAGGGCGCCGACCGCATGCCTTCCGACGCCATGCGCGAACGCTATCTGCTGCGGTCGCTGATGGAAGAGGCCATGACCTCGTCGCAACTGGAAGGCGCCGCCACCACGACCCAGGTGGCCAAGGACATGCTGCGCACGGGGCGCGCGCCGCGCGACCACGGCGAACGCATGATCGTCAACAATTTCCTGACCATGCGCGAGCTCAAGCGCTGGCTGGACTCTCCACTGACGCCGAACGTCGTGTTCGAAATCCATCGCATGCTGACCGATGGCACGCTGCAAGATCCGGGTGCCGCCGGCAGGTTTCGGCGCGCGGACGAGAACATCGTGGTGCAGGACGAGATCGGCACCCTCCTGCACAGCCCGCCGCCGGCCCGCGAGCTGCCGCAGCGGCTGTGCAATTTCGCCAACCTTGTCGACGACGACAAGCACTTCATCCACCCGGTGGTGCGCGCCATCCTCGTTCACTTCCAGATCGGCTATCTGTCTTTCCGGTGTTGCTCTCGGAGTAACATGAAGACATGAAAAAGAAGTCCACGCCAGCCAAAATCGTCATCAAGCGCCTGGGACGCAAAAGTGGAAACATTTCTGCTGCCAAGTTACAGATAACGGTCCGGGATGCGCGAGAAAAGTCCGGGATCAAGAGCGTCAAGGCTCTGCGCAAGTCCGACACAGCGACAGGGAGCGGTCACGTGCGCTTTGTCGAGCCCGAGGCAATCACGGTGGCGCAGCGCTCCCGCACGGCCGCATGAAGCTGCATGGCAAGGAAGCCCACCCGTCCGGATCCGAGTGATGTCTTCCTCAACTGCCCGTTCGATGCCGGCTACGCGCCGCTCTTTGAGGTTCTTGTCTTCACGGTCTATGCCTGTGGCTTCCGGCCACGGTGCGCTCTTGAGGAGGCCGACTCGGGAGATGTGCGCGTCGACAAGATCATCCGGCTTATCCGCGAGTCGCGTTACGCCATCCACGACATCTCGCGTGTCGAACTGGATCCTGCCAACAAGCTGCCGCGCTTCAACATGCCTTTCGAACTCGGGCTCGATCTGGGCTGCAGGAAGTTCGGTGGATCGGCATATGCCGCGAAGAAGCTCCTTGTCCTCGACAGCGATAGCTATCGCTACCAGAAATGCCTTTCGGATATTTCCGGGCAGGACATCCGCAGTCACGATGCGCGTCCCGAGCGGATTTTGCAGGTGGTGCGGGACTGGTTGAGGACGACATCGCGGCGCCTGGTTCCGGGCGATGACTTCATCCGTGATCAATACAAGGCCTTCGCGGAAGCCCTGCCGATCATCTGCGACCAGCAACGGATCGATCGCGCGGCGTTGAACTACCTCGACTTTGCACAGATTGTCGAAGAATGGCTGCGCCAGTCAGTCGAGCCCAGATCCGGCACAACCGAATAGCAAACAGGCCGGATTCTGCTGCGTGCATCGCCGGCATCGAGGTCGTACAGGCGAAAGCGCGCGAAGTCCGATACCAGCAGGTACCTGGGCAGTTCCGCTTCGGTCAGGCCGTGAAAATAATCGCGCGCCTGCGCCGAGGCGCGGTCCAGATCCTTGCCGCGCGACTTGTGCTCGATCAGCAGCACGCCTTTCCACAGCAGATCGATGTAGCCGTCCTTGCCGTCGATCTTCTTCACCCGCCGCTCGAAGCTGGCGACGCGGCGGCGCGACACGCCGAACACCTCGAAGAAGCCGTCCCAGAAGCTCTTGGCCTCGGCGTCCTCGGAGGATTCCAGCGCCCACTCGCGCGAGAAGCGCAGGGCGCGGTCCTTGATCTCGTTCCAGCTCAGCGGCACGCGCGCCTCACTCGGCCAGCGGCAGCACGGTGAGCACCTCGTCCAGCGCGGTGATGCCGCGCGCGACGGCGCTGGCACCGGCCATGCGCAACGGGCGCATGCCTTCGCTTTCGGCTTGCCGGGTGAGCCGCGCGCAATCGAAATCGGCGCCGACCAGCGCGCGCAGGGCCGGGCTGAGATTGAGCATCTCGTACACCGCGATGCGCCCGCGATAGCCGGTGTGACGGCACTCGATGCAACCCACCGGCGCGAACACGCGCGGCGGCAGCGCGATGGCGTGGCCGCGCGTGAGCGCCTGCCACACGTCCAGGTCCGGAGCGGTCTCACGCTTGCAGTGCGGGCACAGCACGCGCAGCAGGCGTTGCGCCACCACGCCGGCCAGCGTCGACTGGATCAGGTAATGCGGTACGCCCAGATCGAGCAGTCGCGTGATCGCGCTGGGCGCGTCGTTCGTGTGCAGGGTGGACAGCAGCAGATGTCCGGTGAGCGCGGCCTGCACCGCCATCTGCGCGGTTTCCAGGTCGCGGATCTCGCCGACCATGATGATGTCCGGGTCCTGGCGCAGCAGGGTGCGCACGCCGGCGGCGAAGTCGAGGTCGATGGCCGGCTGCACCTGCATCTGGTTGAGCTCGGCCGCGACCATCTCGATCGGGTCCTCGATGGTGCACACGTTCAACTCGGGCCGCGCCAGATGCTTGAGCGTGGAATACAGCGTGGTGGTCTTGCCCGAGCCGGTGGGGCCGGTGACCAGCACGACGCCGTGCGGGCGCTCGACCAGCGCGCGCCATAGCTGTTCCTCGTGCGCGTCGAAGCCCAGCTCGGCGTAACTGCGCACCACGACGTCGGGATCGAAGATGCGCATCACCACCTTTTCGCCAAATGCGGTGGGCATCACCGAGATGCGCAGTTCCACTTCACGGCCACCGGCCGAGCGCGTCTTGATGCGCCCATCCTGCGGGCGGCGGCGCTCGGCCACGTCCATGCGCGCGAGGATCTTGATGCGCGCGGTCACCGCGTTCTGCACCGCCGGCGGCAACTCGAACACGCCGTGCAGCACGCCGTCGATGCGAAAGCGGACGCGGCCCATCTCGCGGCGCGGCTCCAGGTGGATGTCCGAGGCGCGCTGCTCGAAGGCGTACTGCAGCAGCCAGTCGACGATGTTGACCACGTGGCGGTCGTCGGCGCCCAGTTCACCGCCCTTGCCCAGCTCGACCAGTTGCTCGAAGTTGAACAGCGCGGCGGGGCTGTTCTCGGCGCCGTCGCGCGCCATCCGCACCGAGCGCTGCACGCCGTAGAACTGCGCCAGATAACGATTGATGTCGATCGGGTTGGCGACCACGCGCACGATGTCCCGGCGCAGCATTGGCGCCAGATCCTTGGCCCAGGCGACTTCGAAGGGCTCGGCGCTGGCGAAGGTCACCGCCTCGGCGCTGACCTTCACCGGCAGGATGCGATGCCGCTGCGCGTAGGCCTGGCTGACGATCTGCGTGACCTGGGCGACATCGATCTTGGTCGGATCGATCTTCAGGTAATCCAGCCCGGCCTTGCCCGCCAGCCACTGCGTGAGGCGCTCCATGCTCAGCGGGCGCTCGGGCTCGGCGTGATCGGGCACCTCGGCGTTCGCGATCAGCACCAGCGGGTGCAGGTCGATGACGTTGCGCACCGCGCGCTGCGGACGCGCCTTCTGGCGCAGCAGCTTGGCGTCCTCGGCAGCGACGCGACCATCGACGATCAACGCCGCCAGCACCTCGTCCAGCTCCAGGCGGCCGCGGCGTCCCAGCAGCATCGGTGCGTTCGCTTGCGTGGCCATCAACACCTCGTGCAGTCGCTCCGTATACTAGCCCGCTTTGCGCGAGCTTCCGGAGCCGCCATGTCGGGCCCCAGTTTCCAGGACATCATCCAGACCCTCAACCGCTACTGGGCGGAGCAGGGCTGCGTGCTGGTGCAGCCGTTCGACACCGAGGTCGGCGCCGGCACGTTCCACCCGGCCACGTTCCTGCGCGCGCTGGGACCGGAGCCCTGGGCGGCGGCCTACGTGCAGCCCTCGCGCCGGCCCACCGATGGCCGCTATGGCGCGAACCCTAACCGCCTGCAGCATTACTACCAGTTTCAAGTCGTGATGAAACCCAACCCGGACGACCTCCTCGAGCGCTACATCGGCTCGCTCAAGGCGCTGGGCATCGATCCGCTGGTGCACGACCTGCGCTTCGTCGAGGACAACTGGGAATCGCCGACGCTGGGCGCCTGGGGTCTGGGCTGGGAGGTCTGGCTCAACGGCATGGAGGTCACCCAGTTCACGTATTTCCAGCAGGCCGGCGGGCTGGAGTGCAGGCCGGTGCTCGGCGAGATCACCTACGGGCTGGAGCGCCTGGCGATGTACCTGCAGAACGTGGACAACGTGTTCGATCTGGTGTGGACCGTGGCGCCGCACGGCGCCGTGACTTATGGCGACGTGTTCCACCAGAACGAAGTCGAGCAGAGCGCCTACAACTTCGAGCACGCCGACGTGGACGAGCTGCGCCACCGCTTCGATGCCTGCGAGGCCGCGGCCAAAAACCTCATCGCGCTGGGATTGCCGCTACCGGCCTACGAGCAGGTGTGCAAGGCCAGTCATGCCTTCAACCTGCTCGATGCGCGCCGCGCGATCGGCGTCAGCGAACGCCAGCGCACCATCCTGCGTGTGCGCGCGCTGGCGCGCGGCGTGGCCGAGGCCTACGTCGCCCAGCGCGAGAAGCTGGGGTTTCCGGGCGTGAAGCATGCGGAGGCGGCACATGGCTGAGTCCGCTGGCAAGCCGTTGCTGATCGAGCTGGGCGTCGAGGAACTGCCGATCGCTGCAGTCGACACCTTGGCCGTAGCGTTTTTCAATGCAGTCCGCAAGGGTCTCGAGACCCGGCATTTCGGTATCGGCAGAGAGGAACTCGACAGGACTCAACAGTTCTACTGTTCGCCGCGACGCTTGGCGGTCTATCTGCCGTGGGTCGCTTGCGGGCAACCCCGTGTTCACACCAAGGTGCTGGGCCCCGCAGTTTCCATGGGTTTGGATGCCGCCGGCCAAGCCGCCGCCGCATTGCGTGGCTTTGCCGCCAAGATCGGCGTGGCCGTGGAATCGTTGACCCGCGAGATGACCGACAAGGGCGAGCGCTACGTGTACGTGAGCGAAGACGTCGGCCAGCCGCTGGCGGCGTTGTTGCCGGAAATCCTCGCCGAAGCCGTCAAGGCACTGCCCATCGCCAAACCGATGCGCTGGGGCGCGCACGCATGGAGCTTCGTGCGCCCGCTGCACTGGCTGGTGGTGCTGCATGGCGATCAGGTGATCGAGGCCGAATTGTTCGGCATCCGCAGCACGCGGCATTCGCGCGGACACCGCTTCATGGCCGACAAACCGGTGTGGATCACCGACGCCGATGCCTATGTCGAGGCGCTGCGCGGCGCCAAGGTGATCGCCGATCCCGCGCAGCGCCGCGAACGCATTCACGGCGAGGTGGCGCGCGTGGCGGCGCAACTCGGCGGCATGCCGCAGATGGATGACGCGCTGCTCGAGCAGATCGCCAATCTCACCGAGTGGCCGGTGGCCATCGGCTGTTCGTTCGACGCGAGCTTTCTCGCGGTGCCGCAGGAAGCGCTGGTCGCGACCATGGTCGCCAACCAAAAATTCGTGCCGCTGCTCGATGATCATGGTGCCTTGCTGCCGCGCTTCATCGGCGTGGCCAATATCGAAAGCAGGGACGAGACGCGTATCCGCCACGGCTACGAGCGCGTGATCCGCCCGCGCTTCGCCGATGCGAAGTTTTTCTTCGACAAGGATCTGAAAACTCCGCTGGCCACGCACCAGAAAGCGCTGGCCGCGGTCGTGGATCAGTCCGCGCTGGGCAGCCTGTGGGACAAGAGCGTGCGTGTCGCCGAGCTGGCGCGTGTCATCGCCAACCGCGTCGGCGCGGACGCGGCGCAGGCCGCGCACGCCGCCAGTCTGGCCAAGTGCGACCTGCTCACGCGCATGGTCGGCGAGTTTCCCGAGCTGCAGGGCGTCATGGGCCGCACCTACGCGCTGGCGCAGGGCGAGTCACCCGAGATCGCGCGCGCGCTCGATGAGGTGTACATGCCTCGCGGCGCCGGCGACACCATCGCCGGCAGCGCGCTGGGCCGGGTGCTGGCGGTGGCCGAGCGCGCCGACACCCTGGCCGGGTTGTTCGCCATCGGCGGCAAACCCGGCGGCGCCAAGGATCCCTATGCCCTGCGCCGCGCCGCGCTGGGGCTGGCGCGCACCCTGATCGAGGGCGGCCTGCAACTGGATACGCGCGGCCTGCTGCTGGAGGCGCTGGACGCCATCCCCGAGACGGCGCTGGCCGCGGGTCTGAAGGCGGCCAAAGTCACGACGGCGCTGGATGCCGGCGCGCGGCGCGCGGCGCTGGCCGCGGAGATCGAGCGCTTCATCATCGAGCGCCTGCGCGGTTACTACGCCGAGCAGGGCATCGCCGCCGGCGTGTTCGAGGCGGTGCTGGCGGTGGCGCCATCCAGCCTGGTGGACTTCGACCGACGCCTGCGTGCGCTGGCCGACTTCACCCGGACGCCGGAATGCGCCACGCTGGTCACGGCCAACAAGCGCGTCGCCAACATCCTGCGCAAGCAGGCAGAAACCGGCGATGCGGCCGCTGCGGCCATCAACAGCGCGCTGCTCGAAGTACCTGCCGAACGCGCCCTGGTCGAGGCATTGGCGGCCGTGCGTCATGCCAGCACGACTGCCGCCACCGGTCGCGACTATGCCGGCGCGCTGGCGCATCTGGCCGCGCTGGATGCGCCGCTGGCGCGCTTCTTCGATGAGGTCATGGTCGTCGCCGAGGATCCCGCCGTGCGCGGCAATCGCCTGGCGCTGCTGGCGCAGATCCGGGCCGCGTTCAACGCCATCGCCGATATCGCCCTGGTGTAGGCGCGGCAACTTCGGTTGCGCGCCAGGCCCCGTATGAGCGGCACGCTAGCGTGATGGGCTGGGATGCTTCGGCTCCGCCAGATGCTTCGCTGCGCTCCGGCATTTTTCTTTGTCATGCTGAGCGCAGCGAAGCATCTCGCGCAGGCCGACATGGCAGCGCTTGCGCTCGGCATGACGACACCACCGTTATGCCCGCGCTGCGCAATACTCGGGACATCCGCAGCATTCGAGTGACCACGCATGAACCCGTTTCCGCGAACCCTGATCACCGGCGCCACGCGCCGTGTCGGCGCCGAGATCGCGCGCCAGTTGCATGCCGACCACGATCTGCTGCTGCACGCCCGGCACGCACATGCCGATGCCGAGGCACTGGCCGCGCGGTTCAACGCGACACGTGCGCGCAGCGCGCGCATTCTTTGCGCCGAACTGGGCGATGAACCTGCACGCGCGCAACTGGCCGCGGACGTCGGCGCCGCGCCGCTCGATCTTGTGGTGTTCAACGCCTCGCGCTACGCGCCCAGTGACCTCACTGCCGCGCCGGCAATGCGCAACGCCGAGCTGCGCGCCTTCCTCGAGGTCAACGTGGTGGCCACCTGGGACCTGGCGCTGCGCCTGCGCCCGTTGCTGACCGCGGCGGCGCGTGCGCGCGGTGACGCCGCCATCGTGGTGATCCTGGATCTCTATGCGCAGCGCCCGCTGCCTGGCTACGAGGCCTACAGCATCAGCCGCGCCGCCGGCGGCATGCTGGTGCAGGCGCTGGCGCGCGCATTCGGCAGTGAGGGCATCCGCGTCAACGGCGTGGCGCCGGGCACGGTGCTGTGGGCCGCAGGCGCGCAGCGCGGCGAAACCGACGCCGTGCCCGCGCGCGGCACCGCGTTGGGCCATATCGGCAGTCCCGCCGATGTCGCCCAGGCGGTGCGCTACCTCGCCGGCGCGCGTTACGTCACCGGCAGCGTACTGCCGGTCGATGGCGGGCGCAGCACGCACGTGTGAAGGTCATGCGCACGCGCAACGCCTGAGTTTAGAAAGGTCTGAACACGTTCGGACCTTCTCCAAGCCACGGATGACTTGCCGCGTATCGGGCACGCACGTGCTTGATGCAGAGTTGCCGAGTCCGGACCTGTGCCGGACTCGGCGCCCTCTGACAAGTCAAGGATGGGCTCGTCAGCGGTTCTTTACGGTTGCATGACGCCTGGCGTGACGTTGCCGGCCATGCCGAGACACTAATCCGGCCCGCGCGGCGACCCGATGGCCATTGCCCAGGCCGTGATTCCCTGCCCAGCCACGCCTTGCACGTCACTGCGCGTGCACCTCGATCACCCGTTGCGCAACGCATCCGGGCGGCATCTTGCAATTATTACGAAATGACTTCCTGCAGTTGACGTTGTGATTTCATTTGCATTACGGTCTCGTACGAGATCTGCGAAATTTCTGTTAAGCGCGCTTGCCGCGTCGCGCAGCTCTTGCTATCCGACCGATCCAATCCAAGGGGTAATCCATGAAACACAAGCTGCTCGTTGCCGCGATCGCTTCCGCGCTCGCGCTGCCGTTCGCCGTCGCACCCGCGTTGGCGCAACAAACCGACCAGGGCCAGGACACCACGCAGAGCGCACGCGAGAAAGCCAAGGAGCTCGACAAGGTGGTCGTCACCGGCTCGCTGATTCCGCAGGCGCAGATCGAAACCGCTTCGCCGGTGATCACCATCACCGCGGGCGAGATGCAGCGCCAGGGTTTCAGCAACGTCTACGACGCCTTGCGCGCGCAGCCGCTGGCCACCGGCGCGGTACAGGACAGCCAGTTCTCGCAAGGCTTCACGCCCGGCGCCAAGACCATCAGCCTGCTGGGCTTGTCGCCCGGCTTCACGCTGTTCCTGATCAATGGCAAGCCGATGGCGGACTACCCGCTGCTGTACAACGGCCAGTCCAACTTCGTCGATCTGTCCACGGTGCCGATGGCGATGGTCGACCACATCGACATCCTGCCCGGCAACCAGTCCTCGATCTACGGTTCCTCGGCCATCGCCGGCGTGGTCAACATCGTGCTCAAACAGCACGTCGAGGGCGTCACCCTGGATTACCGCGCCGGCGGCACCTCGGATGGCGGCGGCGGCAACCAGCGCCTGCAACTGGTCGGCGGCTACAACACCGACAAGCTCAACATGGTGTATGGCGTGCAGATCAGCGACACCCAGCCGATCTGGGGCTTCCAGCGGCCGATCTCCAGCAGCACCAACGGCAACCCCAATCCCAACGCGCGTTATTCGCCGCGCAATTACCTGGTCCTGCGCTATGGGGCGCATCCGCCTTATGTGGATCCGGTGAGTCTGGCGGGGGCCAATCCCTGCGCGCCGATCGCCAACCAGTTCGGCGGCACCATGAGCTACCAGTACCGGCCCGGCTCGGGCTACTACTGCGGCAGCAAGGAGAGCGTCGGCTACGCCACGCTGCAGAATCCGAGCACGTCCTACAGCGGCTATCTGAACGCGGACTACCGCATCAACGACACCACGCAGGTCTACGGCACCCTGCTGTATTCCTTCGTCAAGAGCAAGAGTTACGCAGGGCCGAACTACACGTGGTGGGGCGCCAACACCGGCAATTACTTCCTCAACGCCAACACCAGCAGTTTCGATCTGGTGCAGCAGACCTTCGCGCCCGAGGAAATGGGCGGGCTGGATGCCAGCGCGGAGCGCCTGTGGTCGCGGGCCTACAGTTTCACCGGCGGCGTGCGCGGCACCGTGGGCCAGTCCGACTGGGCCTACGACGCCTACTACGCGCGCTCGCAGTACAACCTGTCCAGCCAGCAACGCCGCACCCTGGGCGCCAAGGTCGATGCGTTCTTCGAGAACCAGTTCCTCGGGCCGAAGCTGGGTACGACATCCGGCTATCCGATCTATGCGCCGGACTACAGCAAGTTCTACCAGGGCGTCACGCCGGCGCAATACCAAAGCTTCACCGGGGTGGTCAGCACCCGCTCGGAAACCTATACCCAGAACGTCAACCTGCAGGTGACCAACACCAACCTGTTCGACTTGCCGGCTGGCCCGGTGGGCGTGGCGGGCGTGCTGCAGGCGGGCAACTCCTACTGGAGCCTGCCGGCCGATCCAGCCTTGGTAGCCGGTGACTTCTGGGGTATCACCGGCTCCTCGGGCGCGGGCAAGCGCGACAACTACGCCGCGGCGCTGGAGTTCAAGGTGCCGATCTTCAGCATGCTCACCGCGGATCTGTCCGGTCGTTATGACCACTACAAGAACATCGGTGGCGGCGCGGACAGCAAGGCCACTTACAAGCTCGGCCTCGAGTTCCGGCCGATCGAATCGCTGCTGTTCCGCGGCAACTACGCCACGGCGTTCCGCGCGCCGGACCTGGGCTACGCCTTCATCGGCCCCAGCGGCTTCTACAGTACAACCAACGACTATTACCGTTGCGCGGTGCTCGAACCGGGCGTCCCGATCGAGAACTGCACTTACGCACCCTCGCAGTACAAGGGCACACAGGTCGGCAACGCGAACCTCAAGTCGATCACCGCCAAGTCCTATGGCTTTGGCGTGGTGTGGTCGCCGACCAGCAAGCTCGACTTCAAGGCGGATTACTACCACATCAATATCGACAACGAAGTCAGCTACCAGAGCGTCGACCAGTTGATGAAGGATGATGCGGCCTGCCTGCTCGGCCAGTTGCCAGCTGCATCGCCCACCTGCGTGGCCGCGCTCGCGCAGGTGCAGCGTGCACCGGCGACCGGACCGTTGCCCTACAACCTGCTCGGCATCACGGTGAAACCGATCAATGTCTCCAAGGAGATGGTTTCGGGCATCGTGGCCTCGGCCAACTACCGCTGGGACGCGGGACGCTGGGGCGATTTCGGCTTGGGGGCGCAGTACAACGTCACCCTCAAGCACACCTACCAGCAATACGCCGGTGATCCGGATATCGATCTGCTGCGCAACCCGTATTACTCCAGCGAGTACAAGTCGATCTTCAGCAGCAATCTGAGCTGGAACATCGGCGACTGGACCACCACGCTGTACGGCATCCGCTACGGCGCGACGCCCAACTACACCGCGCAGCTCTACACCGCAGGGTATGCGACCAAGGGCGCGGGCACAGTGGCTCCGTGGATCCTTTACAACGGCAGCGTCGAGTACCGCATCGGCGACAACGCGCGCGTCGGCTTCATCGTCAACAACATCCGCAATTCGATGCCGCCGCGCGACAGCACCTGGATCGGCTGGCCGTACTACAACGTGTTCAACTACAACGCCTTCGGCCGCTCGTACTGGCTGGAACTCAATGTGCGTTTCGGCACCGGCAAGAAGTAATCGGGGCAACAACGGGTGATGACGCAGCCGGCCCGCGAGGGCCGGCCTTTTTTCGCGTCGCGGCGGCGTTGCCGGCGGCGCGCGGGAATGCACACCGCATCAGGCCAGGTCCGCCAGCGCCATGCGCAGCGGTTCGAGCTGCGTCGCGTAGCGACGCCAGGCATCCACGCCGCGCCGATGGATGGGTTCGCGCACCTGCGCGCTACTCAGCGTGGAGACCGGCGCGCCGGCGCCGCTGGATTCGGTGCAGGCCACATCGAACGGCAGCCCGCAGTGCGCCAGCACACGGCGCATCGTGCCCTCGGTATCGCCGACCAGTTGCACGTATTCGACATCGAGGATCACGCCCGGCATGGCCGCGTGCCAGTGCGCCATCAGCGCGCGATAGCGACGATAGTGCACGGCCATGTCGTCCAGGCGGTAACTGTAGTTGTGCGCGTCGCCGAACAACGCACGGTAGTTGGAGAAGCACACGTCCAGCGGCGCACGCACCAGGTGCAGGATCGGCGCGCGCGGCAACGCCTTGTGGATCAATCCGGCCAGCATGTAGTTGGACGGCAGCTTGTCCACGTATTGAGGCCTGGCGCCGGCGTGCCACTGCGTCTGCGCCAGGTAGCGCTGACCCAGTTGCGCGTAGTCGATGGCATCGAGTCGATCCAGCACGCGCTCGTCCAGCAGGCTGGCGCCGTGCGCATCGGCGCACCAGCGCAACTGGCGCGGAAAATCCGGCAGCTCGCCGGGCACGGCGATGGCCGCATGCTTGCCCAGCAGGCGCTCCAGCAGGGTGGTGCCGGAGCGCGGCAGGCCAAGGATGAAGATCGGCTGCGGCGCCACGCCGGTATCGCTGGCCCGCTCGGCGAGAAACGCCGCTGTGCAGTGCTGTTGCAGGCGCGCGAACAGGCGCTGTTCCAGTGCGCCATCATGCGCGTTGCGCACCGCCATGATGGCGTTGCCGCGCTGCAGGGCTTCCCAGGCTTCGTCGTGACGCCCGATGTCCTCCAGCTCCTTGTAACGCGCGAACTCGAATGCGGCGTGGTCCTCGCTGCCCTGCTCGACGCGTGGCAGTTGCCTGACGATGTAATCCAGATGGTTGCGTTCGGCCGTTTGCCGGTGCAGGCGCGCCAGCGTCAGCGAGGCGCGGCCGTGCGTCGGACCCTGGCTCAGGCACGCCTCGATCTCGCGTTCGGCTTCGTGCAGGCGTCCGTTGAACTGCAATTGCAGCGCGCGAAAATAACGGAACTCGGGATTGTCGAAACCCAGCGCCCGGGCGCGATCCATCAGCGCCAGCGCCGCGGCGTGCTCGCCCAGCATTTGCCACACGTGCGCCAGACGCGCCAGCGCCGGCGCGTCGCGAGTACGCGCGATCTCGGGATGCTGCATGCATTGCCGCGTGGCCACGGTTTCGCCGACGCGGAACAGGCACATGGCCACGGTGGCGATCATCTCGGCGTCGTCGGGCAGCGCCTGCGCGGCGGCGATCGCCTCGGCGCAACCCTGGCGCAACTGGCCACGTCCCAGTGCCACGCTGGACAGCAACATGCGCGCCTGCGCATTGCGCGGCTCGCGTTGCAGCAGTGCCTGCAGATTGCTCGCCGCGGCGTCGAGATGGCCATCGGCGATGTGTTGCTGGGCGCGCAGCCATAACCGCTGGGTATGCATGGGGGTGCCGGAGTCAGGCCAGATCCGGATTGTGCCGGAAGCGCTGGCTACAATGCGCCGCAGTGCCCGCGGCAGTCGTGGGCAGAGGATCCTGCATGCGCCCGCTGCTGATCGTGGCAACCGGCACCCCACCGCCGCACATCCGTGCACGGCACGGCACCTACGCCGACTGGTTTCTGCATGCCATGCGCTGGCCGCGCGCGCAGGCACGCGTGGTACAGGTCGACCGCGACGAGCCGTTGCCGTCGCCGCGCGAGATCGCCGGCGCGGTCATCACCGGCTCGGCGGCAATGGTCAGCGAACGCGCGGCGTGGAGCGAGCACACGGCCGCATGGTTGCGCGCGGCCATGGACGCGGACCTGCCGCTGTTCGGCGTGTGTTATGGCCACCACCTGTTGGCGCACGCGCTGGGCGGGCGCGTGGACTACCACCCGCAGGGCCGCGAGATCGGCACGCAAACGATCGAACTGCTGGCGGCGGACGCCGCGCTGCACGCGCTGGCGCCGCTGCCCGAGCGTTTTCCCGCGCACACCACGCACCTGCAGTCGGTGCTGGAGACACCGCACGGCGCGCGCGTGCTGGCGCGCTCGGCGCACGATGCGCACCACATCCTGGCGTACGGCGCGCGCGCGTTCAGCACGCAATTCCATCCCGAGTTCAGCACCGCGGTCATGCGCGCGTTGATCCTGCGCCGTGCTGCGGATTTGCGCGCCGAAGCCTACGACCTCGACGCCTTGCTGCGTGGGGTGTGTCCCACGCCCTGGGCGCGCCGCCTGCTGCGCGGTTTCGCGCGGCTGTGTCGTGGCGAAGTCACGGCCAGCACGTCTTCCGACACGCGCGCGGCGGCCTGATCCGGCGCTGCCCGGGGTCGCGCCCGCGGCGCGGATGCGCAACGGGCCGGTGTTAGCATCCCACCGCCGCAGCGAGCGGCATCATCGAGTGTATCCGCGCATGCGCAAAGTTCCCGCCTCGCAGGGCATCCAGTGGATCGCCACGGCGCTGCGCCTGTTTGGCCGTCACTTCACCGGCCTTTTCCTGCTCGGATTGCTGTGGGTGCTGATCTCGCAGATCCCCTACCTGGGCACCATCGTGATCCTGCTGCTGGGCCCCGCGCTGCTGGCCGGCATCGTCTATGCCGCGGCGCAGGCGGCGCAGGGGGCGCGCCCCGGCCCCGGCATGCTGTTCAAGGGCTTCGACGGCAGCCATCGCCTGTCCAGCCTGGTGGCCTTGTGCCTGCCATCGATCGGCTTGCTGCTGTTGCTGGTAATCGCGTTTTCCGGCGCACTCATGGGCGCGGTCGGCCATGATCCCGCCAAGCTGCAGGCCATGCAGGCCGACCCGGCCGCCATGCTTGCGCTGCTGCGCGCGCACGCGGTGCCGCTGCTGGTGATCGCGATCGGTGGAGCCTTGTTGAGCTGGGCGCTGACTTTTTTCGCCGTGCCGCAGGTGATGCTGCGCCAGCAGGGTGGCTTTGCCGCGATGGGCCAGAGCCTGCGCGCGGTATGGCGCAACCTGGGTGCGCTGGCGCTGATGATGCTGGGCCTGATCGTGCTGGCGTTGCTGGTCAGCGTGGTGATGAGCGCGCTGATCGCCCTGGGTGCCGCACTGGGCGCCTGGTGGCGTCTGGCGCTGCTGGTGTTGTACATCGCCGTCGTCTACAGCTACAGCGCCGTGCTCATGTTCGTGGCCTGGCGCGACGTGTTCGCGGACGCCGCGCCACCACCACCCGGCGCCACCGGCATGGTGCACGCCGAGATGTGAGGTTTCACCCGATGCTGCGCCGCGCGCGCGCGCGCGCCTGGGGGCGCAACATCAGCCCAGACAGCAGGCCGCAGGCGAAGCCGGCCAGGTGCGCCCACCAGGCGATCGCGCCGAAGCTGGGCCCGAGGCGGCTGAACACGACTTGCAACAGCACCCACAGTCCGATCAGCAGCGCCGCGGGCACGCGCAGGAATTCCAGGTACGCGCCCAGCGGCAGCACCACGCCCAGATGCGCGCGCGGAAACAGCGCGAGGTAGGCACCGACGATCGCCGACACCGCGCCGCTGGCACCGATGATCGGCATCACCGCCTGCGGCAGGCTGAGCGCACCGGCGATGTTGGCCAGCATGCCGCCGATCAGGAACAGCAGCAGCAGGCGCAGCGAACCGATGGCGCGCTCCACCGGCAGGCCGAAGATCAGCAGAAACGCCATGTTGCCGATCAGATGCGGTGCATCCGCGTGGATGAACAGCGCGGTCAGCAGATGCAGCGCGGCATCGCCCTGTACCCGCCACCACGGACCGGACGGCGGATGCAGCAGGGTGCGCGGAATGCTGCCCCAATCCAGCAGCAGCGCCAGACGTGGCCCGGGGGCCAGCAGCGCCGAGCGCGCATAGACCAGCACGCAGATCAGGGTCAGCAGCAGCGTGGCCCAGCGCGGCCCCAGCCGCTGGCGCCGCGATTCGAGGCGGATCAGCATGGCGCGCCTGGTTCCCGATCAGTGCGCAAGAGCGGGCTGCATCAGGCAGTGCGCGTATGGCATCGGCGGACCAATGTGCCAGGCCCGCGTCACTGGCCTGACCCCGAAGCTTCGCGCTGACGCTCCGCGGCGGCGGCGGCATCCGCGCCGGAGTCACCCTGGCCGGGCGCGCGCCGCGTCCAGAAGTCGCGCGTACGCGGTGTCCACGGCGGCGTGACGCGCGGCTTGAACGGCGGCGGCGGTTTCACCGTGAACACCGAACTGCTGAGCGCATCGCCCAGCTGCACGCGCAAGGTGTACTTGCCAGGCACCAGGCGCAGCGGCTGGCCGAGATCGAGCGCCTGGCGTACCGGCATGGCCGACCAGTTGGCCGTGGCCGGGTCCAGATGCGCGCGTGCCAGGCCTGCGTTTTCCGCCGCCAGCGCCAGCTTGCCGTCCATCAGCAGGTTCCACCGCCACAGGTTGATGCCGCGCACGGCCGGCGCGCGCCAGTGCTGGATCGGCAGGCCGGCGTCATCGAGCACGGTGAAGCGGGCCTCGCCCGCGGCGCGCGCCCAGAAGCTGCCGCTCAGTTGCGGTGCGTCGCGACGCGTGTCGAACCACGGCGAACCGCGCTGCCACCAGTCGCGCGCAGCCTTGAGGTCGGCCACCGCGAACAGGTGCAGCGGCTGCGCCATCAGGCTCGCGGTAAGGTCCTCGATCGGCAGCACGTCCAGCGTCCACACGCTGCGCCCATGCGTGCCGGCGATCAGCACGCGATCGCGCGGCTGGATGGCCAGATCGTGCACCGGCACCGTGGGCAGGTTGGCCTGCAGCGATTGCCAGTGCGCGCCGCGATCCAGTGACACGTACACGCCGCGATCGGTGCCCACGTACAGCACGTCGGGGTTGTGCGGATCCTCGCGCACCACGTGGATGGACTCGGCGGGCAGGCCGCGCGCGATGTCGGTCCAGTGCGCGCCGTCATCATCGGTGCGGTACAGGTAAGCCTTGCTGTCGTCGTCGCGATAGCCGTTGAGCGCCACGTAGGCGCGCCGCACGTCGAACGCCGAGGGCTCCACGCGACTGACCCAGCGCCGCGGCAGCGTGGCATCCACCTCGCGCCAGCGCACGCCGCCGTCGTTGCTGGTCCACACCTTGCCGGTGTCGGTGCCCACCCACAGCACGCCGAAGCGCAAGGGCGACTCGGCCAAGGTGGTGATGGTGCCGTAGGGCACGTTGCCGTGCCGGTCGGTGGCCGCCAGATCGGGACTGATCGCCTGCCAGCGCGTGCCGCGATCCAGCGAGCGGTACAGATGATCGGCGCCGAAATACAGCACATCGGGCTGTTGCGGCGACAGCTCGATCGGCGTGGTCCAGTTGAAGCGCAGCGGCGGCGCATCCAGCGGCGCGCGCGGGCGCACCTCGTGCACGCCGTGCGGGCCGCTGCGCTGGTACCAGCCGAACTGGTAGCCGGAATACACCACGCCGTTGTCGCGCGGATCGGGTTGCACATCCATGCCATCGCCGCCGTTGATGGCCTTCCAGCCGTCGCCATCGGGATTGTGCGGATCCGCCGTGGACGGCCCCATCATCACGCCATTGTCCTGCAGGCCACCGTAGACGTTGAACGGTTTGGCGAAGTCGTAACTGACCGAATAAAACTGTCCGACCGCCTGCGCGTTCATGGCCTGCCAGTGCTTGCCGCCGTCGTAGGTGATGTAAGGGCCGCCGTCGGTGGCCGCCAGCATGCGTTGCGGAAACGCCGGGTCGATCAGCAGGTCGTGGTAGTCCACGTGCATGTTCGGCGCGTTCAGTCCGGTCCAGGTCTTGCCGCCATCGTTGGACACGATCATCGGCATGCCCTGCACATACACGCGCTGCGCATCATCGGGCGCGACGCGGATCTGGCCGAAGTAGTAACCGTAGGTGTAATACACCTCGCGCAGCGGTTTCTCGTTGGCGCGCGCCCAGTGCGCGCCGGCATCGTCGGAGCGGTATACCTCCAGACCGATGTGGTCGGTGTCGAACAAGTCGGCTTCGGCCTCTTTCAGCCGCGCGCGTAGTTGCTGCATGCTGAGCTTGCCCTCCGTGATCATGGCCGTGAGCTTTGCGGCGGTCAGGTCGGTGGGCAGGTCGTTGGCGCGGATGAAGGCCTCGATGGCGTCCGGCGCCTGGCGCAGGAACTCGGCCTTGCTCATGGTCGCCAGCCGTGCCGGGGACAATGGCGCGTCGCCCAGCACGCGCTGGTCGGGCGGCAACGTGCCCCAGTCGTCGATGCTGGCGTAAACGATGTCCGGGTTGCCGGGTGCGATGGCGATGCCGATGCGGCCGATGCTCGCGCCGGTGGGAAAGCCATCGGTCAGCTGCGTCCAGTGATCGCCGCCGTCGCTGCTTTTCCACAGGCCCGAGCCCGAACCGTTGCCGCGGAAGTTCCAGGCACTGCGCTGGCGATCCCACAGCGCGGCGTACAGTACGTCGGGATGGCGCGGGTCCATGGCCAGGTCGATGGCCCCGGTCCACGGCGTGCTGCCGGCCAGCACGCGCTGCCAGGTCTTGCCGCCATCGCGGGTGCGGTACACGCCGCGCTCGCCGCCCGTGGAATACAGCTTGCCCAACGCGGCCACGTACACCGTGTTGCCGTCCGCGGGATCGATCACGATACGCGCGATGCGGTCGGAGCTGGCCAGCCCCACGGCGCGAAAAGTCTTGCCGCCATCGTCGGAGCGGAACACGCCCATGCCGCCGAAGGACGAACGCGACGAATTGGCTTCGCCAGTGCCCACCCACAGCGTCTGCGGATGCTCGGGGTCGACCGCGATCGCACCGATCACCTCGGTCGGCAGGCCGGCGCCGATGGGCGTGAAGTGCTGGCCGTTGTCGGTCGTCTTCCACACCCCGCCGGTGGCATACGCCACGTAGAAGGTAGACGGCTGGCCCGGCACGCCGGCCAGCGCCACCACGCGCCCGCCCTGCGCCACCGGGCCGATGCTGTTCCAGTGCATGGCGTGGAACAGCGAGTCCTGCGCCATGGCCTGATGTTGCAGCCAGGCGGCCTCGCGCTGCGCGGCATCGGCTGGCGCCGCGCCCGCGGGACGCGCCAGCGCGGGCAGCGTGGCCAGGCTCAACACTGCAAGCAGAAACATGATGGGTGTGCTGCGCATGGGATTCCCCTTGTCACTCCGTGCATCAGCCTAGCAGCGCGGCGGCGTCGCAAGGTTTGCGATCGGCAAGAGTCTAAACTGCGCGCTGGCGGCGGCGAGCGCGGAGATGACGATGAATCCAGGCCTGTGGACAAGCATGCTGCTGGGGCTGCTGGCACTTGGCCTGTTGGCGGCGTTGCTGCTGAGCCTGCTGCGCACGCGCCGCGATCCCGCGGGCGAGGCGCGCTGGAACGAGCAGCGCGAGATGCTGGTGCGGCTCGAGGCCGCGCTGCGCGAGGAGTCGCGCACGGCGCGGCGCGAGCAGTCCGAGGCACAGGCGCGCGCGCAGACGCAGCAACAAGAACAGGCCAACGCGCTGGCGCAGCAACAGCATATGCGCCTGGAATCCTTCGCCACGCGACTTCAGCAAATGGATGAGGGCCTGCAGCGCAGCCAGATCTCGCTGCGCGAAACGCTGGGCGAAGAGGCGCGCAAGTCGCGCGCTGAGCAGGCACTCGCGCAGCAGCAGCTCGGCGCGCGCCTCGGCGTCGAATTGCAGGCCCTGCTGCAGTCCAGCGAGCAGCGCCTGGGCGAGCTACGCACCACGCTGGAGACGCGCCTCAAGACGCTGCAGGACGACAACAGCGCCAAGCTCGAACAGATGCGCGCCACGGTCGATGAAAAATTGCAGGCCACGCTGGAACAGCGCCTGGGCCAGTCCTTCACGCTGGTTTCCGAACGCCTCGAGGCCGTGCAGCGCGGCCTCGGCGAGATGCGCGAACTGGCCAGCGGGGTGGGCGATCTCAAACGCGTGCTGGGCAACGTGAAACGGCGCGGCATCTTTGGTGAAGTGCAACTGGGCGCGCTGCTGGAGGACATGCTCGCTGCCGAGCAGTACGACTCCAACGTGGCCACCGTGCCCGACTCCAAGGAGCGCGTCGAGTTCGCCATCCGCATGCCCGGCCAGGGCGCCGGGGAGCATGTCTACCTGCCGATCGACGCGAAGTTTCCGGTGGAGGATTACCAGCGCCTGCTCGACGCGCAGGAAGCCGCCGACGCCGACGCCGCCCATGCCGCCGGCCGCGCGCTGGAGAATCGCGTGCGCGAGGAAGCCAAACGCATCCACGGCAAGTACGTATCGCCACCGCACACCACCGATTTCGCCGTGCTCTACCTGCCGACCGAAGGCCTCTATGCCGAGGTCATCCGCCGCCCGGGCCTGTTCGAGACGCTGCAACGCGAGCACCGCGTCACCGTGGCCGGACCCACCACGCTCAGCGCGCTGCTCAACAGCCTGCAAATGGGCTTCCGCACCCTGGCCATCGCCAAGCGCAGCAGCGAGGTATGGAAAATCCTGGGCGCGGTCAAGACCGAGTTCGGCAAGTTCAGTGCGGTCCTGGAAACGGTCAGGAAGCGTCTGGAGCAGGCCAGCGCCGAGATCGACAAGACCGGCGTGCGCAGCCGTGCCATCACGCGCAAATTGCGCGACGTCGAATTGCTCGAACCCGGCGACAGCCGTGCCCTGCTCGGCGTCGATGGCGACGGCCAGGATGCGGATGCGGATGCGGACGCAAGCGAAGCCGGGCAAGCTGACGATGGGCCCGCGGTGGTCTGAGCATGCCGCGCGGCGCGCGTCGTGACGTGGCCATGACGCGTCAGGGTCCATGATCCGGGTGCGGTCATGGCGCCAGATCTGCAGCAGCGCGGCACGGCGGGCAGCACGCTGACGCCCGCGACGCGCAGGCAATGCAATGCATGACGCAACGCATGACCAGCGCCCGAACTTCTTCGGACTTTCGATTCAACAGTGGAGCAAGCCCATGCATGGCAACGACGAACACAACGGCGTCAGCCGCGCCAGCGCCGAGGAAGCCGTACGCACGCTGCTGCGCTGGGCCGGTGAAGACCCGGCGCGCGAAGGCCTGATCGAGACCCCCAAGCGCGTGGTCAAGGCCTATGGCGACTGGTTTTCGGGCTATGCCGAGGACCCCGAGACCTACCTGGCGCGCACCTTCGAGGAAGTCGCCGGCTACGACGAGCTGATCGTGCTGCGCGACATTGCTTTCGAAAGCCACTGCGAACACCACATGGCGCCGATCATCGGGCGCGCCCACGTGGGCTACCTGCCCAACGGGCGCGTGGTCGGCATTTCCAAGCTGGCGCGCGTGGTCGATGCCTATGCGCGACGTTTCCAGGTGCAGGAAAAACTCACCGCGCAGATCGCCGACTGCATCGAGCGCGTGCTGGAGCCGCGCGGCGTCGCCGTGGTGGTCGACGCGCAGCACCAGTGCATGACCACGCGTGGCGTGCACAAGCGCGGCGTGTCGATGATCACCAGCACTATGCGCGGCGCATTCCGTGACAACCCGAGCACACGCCTGGAATTCCTGCGCTTCATCGATATCGATGGCAGCAAGCGCACCTGAGCCGCGCGCGGTGCGCGTGGCATCGCGATGTCAAAATTTCGTTTGTATTCAAGCACGCATGCGTGGCGCTATAGTGCCCGGCTTGTGGCTCCCGCAAACTCAGGCGGGAACGCCCATTTCTTGTACGGAGAGGTTTCCCATGCGTCGCTATGTCTTGCCGCTGCTGATCGCGGCTACCTTGCTTGCCGCTGGTTGCAGCGGTTCCTCGTCGACGGCCACGGTCGCGGCCGCGCCCGTGGCTGTCAGCGGCACGGTCAGCGTGCTCGGCACCACCGCGCTGGACGGCCAGGGTGATCTCCAGCTCGAACTGGTCGATGTCAGCAAGCAGCCCAACGTGGTGGTCGCCAGCAAAACGCAGACCATCACCACGCTGCCGGCTGATTTCAGCCTGCCATTCGCGGCCACTGCGATCAACAGCGATGACCTGTATGTGCTCAACGCCAGCATGAGTGACGCGCAGCGCAAGTACATCACCCCGATCCAGTATCCGGTACTGACCCGCGGCAACAGCGCGCAGATCAGCGTGCAACTCAAGCCGCTGCCGACGCCCGGCGAGCAGGCGCTGGCCGGCTATGAGGCGCTCAAGGCGCGCATCGGCGGGCTCAAGTACACGCAAGGCGACCAGAGCGAGGTCGGCATGTCGCGCGGCTGGCAGGTATTCCGCGATACCGATGGCAAGGTGGTGTTCGTGCGCGAACTCGAGGACGCCGGCACCAAGGGCTTCACCAGCACCGAAATCGCCTACCGCGATGGCAAGCCCTGGGTGGTGGTGCTGTCGCACAGCGCTGGGCGCGGACAGAAGCCCAGCCTGGTCGAGCGCGCCGGCTGGGATGCCGCCGGCACTCTGGTATTGCACGAGCGCAGCGCGGGTGGCACCACGACCCGGCTCGACGCAACCGATGCCCGCAGCCTGTACGCGGATGCCCAGTCGATGCTGCAGCGGGCCGGCGCCGGCAAGTAGGCGCAATCGGATCAGTTAGCAAGAATAAAGCCGTCCGCGAGGACGGCTTTATTGTGCGCCGCAGTCCGCACAAACTCAGAACGTCATGCTCACGCCCAGATCGATGCTGTTGAGCTTCTGGCTGTTGTTGGAAAACATGCCGGTGTAGCTGGCGAATCCGGTCAGGCTGGGCGAGAAGCGCGCGCTCAACCCGAGACTGGCGTTGACCCAGTTCTTGTCCGGCACGAAACCGGGCAGCGCGAAAGTGCCCGGCATGGTGGTCAGGCCCGCGCTCACCAGCTGCGCCTGCGCATCCGAATCGTGCTCATAGGACACGCGCGCGAACGGTTGCAGCGGCACGCCGCCCAGCGCGGTGCGGCCGGTCAGTTGCCAGCCCAGCTCCGCCGTGGCCGCCTTGACGACCTGCTTGCCGAAGGTCATGGCGCTGGCATCGCCGCTGCTCTCGCTGAACTGGTCGGCGCTGACGCGCTGATAGCCAAGCTGCGCGAACGGCCCGGTGCGCAGATTGCCCCAGTCGAACCAGTAGCCGCCTTCCAGCGTGCCGGCCAGCTGCGAGCCGCTGGTCTTGCCGTTTTCCACGCGTAGCGCCGGGCCCAGCGGGATGTAACGCACGATGTTGGTATACGACAGCTGGCCGATGCTGGCGTTGCCGCTCAGATAGGCCGCGCCGAATCGCGCATTGGCGAAGCCGCTGAACAGCAAATCCTGGGTCTTGAAACTGACCGCGCCGACGCCGCCGGTATTGAGCTGGGCGGCACCGATGGCCATGCCCACCGAAAAGTTGCGGTTGGCCGCGGCGTTGGCGCCGATGGTCAGCACATTGTTGTTGCTGGTGCTGCGCATGGTGTTCGCGGTGGCGTCGTAGGTCTGGTGGCCGTAGTCGTAATTGGCGAAGAAATGCACGCCCTTGCGCGCCTCGCCGAGGCTGTCGACCAGCATTTCATCGCGCAGCGCGCGCTGGTGCGCGGCGTAGGCCGCCAGCGGCGCCTGCGGCAGCAGGGACATCTGCGCCGGCGCATTGATGATCGACTCGACATACTGTCCCAGCAGCGCGTAGCCGGCGGTGGTCGGGTGCACGCCATCGGCGAACAGATACGTATTCTGCGTGCCCGGCGCGTAGGTGTAGGGCGCGCCGGAGCCGGCCGGGCCGCACTGCACGGCGCTGGCGGTGATGCCGCAGGCCGGCGTGGTGACGTTGCTGAAACCGTACAGCGCCGGGTTGGCCAGCAATTCATTGAGCATGCCGTACACGTTCACCGGGATGATGTTGACGCCCGGATTGACCTGCTGGATGGCCTGATCTAGCGTGTTGTTGAAAGTCAGCGTCAGCCCGGTGAGCGCCTGCTGCGCGGCCGGACCCTGCGCCGCCGCCGAGGGCGTGGCGCCGATGTTGGGAAGATTGAACACCAGGATGTAGCGCGCGCCGGCACCCTTCAGCGTGGCCAGCATGCCGCCTTCGGTTTGCGCCGCGGCGATGATGTTGAACTGCGCCTGCTGCGCGGTTTGTCCACCGATGCCGGCGACGTAGGCGTTGTAGAAAATGTCGTTGGCGCCACCCCAGACCGAGTACAGCGCGGTGGGATCGGCCTTGCCGCCGCTGGCGGTGAGGTACTGCTGCAACTGCGCGGTCAGTAGCGGCACCGTGCTCGGCGTGCCGGGTGAGTTGTTGAGCAGGCCGGCGCCGCCCCAGGCGAAATCGGTGCCGCCCAGCAACGAAGGCGTCAGCCCGTAGCCGAAATACGTGGCCACGTCCTGCATGGTGACCTGGCCGGGATTGGTGGTGAAGCTGTTCTGCACGGTGCCGTTGGTCAGCGCCAGCGACAGGTTGCCGTCGTCGCTGAGGCTGTCGCCAAACACGAAGATCTTGCTGAAGGGGGAAGCTTGTGCGGCGCCGGTGCCGAGGGCCATGGCGAGGCCGACGGCAATGGCCAGAGTGCGGGTGCGAAGCATGCGGAACTCCTTGCTTGAGCGGCGTGTGCGGGAAGTTTTCTTGGCGGCGCGTCGGGCGGCGGCCGGGGGCGTCACGGTACTGCAATCCGTACGCATGCGCATGCTGCGCTGCGCACACATGGCCGCGGTCGATCCGGCGCCTCAGCCCGCGGCAACCAGCAGGCTGTGCCCGCTCATCGCCGCTGGCTGCGGCAGTTGCAGCAACGCCAGCACGGTGGGCGCGAGGTCGCACAGCGCGCCGGAACGCAACGTGCAGTGGCCTGCGCCCACATACACCAGCGGCACCGGACCGACCGTGTGCTGGGTATGCGGCTGGCCGTGCGCATCGCGCATCTGCTCGAGGTTGCCGTGGTCGGCGCTGATCAGTAACGCGCCGTGGACATGCTCGATGGCCGGCACGATGCGCCCCAGCGCCGCGTCCACCGCCTCGGCGGCGCGGATCGCGGCATCCAGCTTGCCGCTGTGCCCGACCATGTCGCCGTTGGCGATGTTGCACACGATGAAATCGAAACCACCGTCCGCGATGGCAGCGACCAGCCTGTCGGTGAGCTCCGGCAGACTCATCTCCGGCTGCAGGTCGTAGGTGGCGACCTTGGGACTGGGCACGAGGATGCGCTCCTCGCCGGGGAACGGCGCTTCGCGTCCGCCCGAGAAAAAGAACGTGACATGCGCGTATTTTTCGGTCTCGGCGATACGCAGTTGCCTGAGCCCGTGCATGGCCAGCGTCTCGCCCAGGCCATCGCGCAGATCGTCCGGCGCATAGGCGACCGCGCTCACCGGCAGATCCTTCGCGTACTCGGTGAGCGTGACGAAGGCCGCGAGCCGCGGCCGTTGCGCGCTGGCGAAGCCCTTGAAATCCGCGTCGACGAAAGCGCGGCTGAGCTGGCGCGCGCGGTCGGCGCGGAAATTCATGAACACCACCGCGTCGCCGTCATGCACACCGGGTGCGTCGGCGAGCACGGTGGGGGCAACGAATTCGTCGTCCTCGCCGCGCGCGTAGGCGGCCTCCAGCGCAGCCAGCGCCGCATCGGCGTGCATGCCTTCGCCGGCCACGATGGCCTGCCAGGCGCGCTGCACGCGATCCCAGCGCTGGTCGCGGTCCATCGCCCAGTAGCGCCCGCTGATACTGCCGACGCGCGCGCCGGGCGTGGCATCGCACAGCGCCTGCAATTTTTCCAGCGAGGCGCGCGCGCTGCGCGGCGGCGTGTCGCGGCCATCCAGAAACGCGTGCACGATGATGTGTGCCACGCCTTGCGCGTGCGCCAGGCGCAGCATGGCGAACAGGTGCTCCTCGTGACTGTGCACGCCGCCCGGGCTGAGCAGGCCGAGCAGGTGCAGGGTGCCGCTACCGGTCCTGGCCGCGGCGCAGGCCTGCAACAAGGCCGGGTTGCGCGTGAACGCGCCGGAATCGATGTCGCGGTCGATGCGGGTCAGCTCCTGATACACCACGCGCCCGGCGCCGATATTCATGTGCCCGACCTCGGAGTTGCCCATCTGGCCCGCGGGCAGCCCCACCGCCAGACCGTGCGTGTCGAGCAGGCTGTGCGGATGCCGCGCCAGCAGTGCATCCCAGTGCGGCGTGCGCGCCAGCGCGATGGCGTTGTCGCTGCGCTCGGCGCGCGCGCCCCAGCCATCCAGGATCAACAACAGCACGGGCTTGGGGACTGGGCTCATGGCGGCGCGCACGGCAGCAGGAGAGGGCGCGATGCTAGCAGGCACCAGCAGCGCCGACCGGCTGTTTCGATCAACAGGTGCGCGACCCTGCCCGATGCCGCATGCAGCCCCGACGACAACGCGCTATAACGCGCGCCACGGGAGCATCCACGAGTTCGATTGGGCGACGACATGTCCGGGGAGGCAGCGATGCGTGCGTCATGGCTGGGCGGAATGCTGCTGCTGGCAGTGTGCGGCGCGACGGCGCACGCAGCGCTGGCGGATCGATCCAGGGTCAACGGCAGTATCGATATCGGCGCGGGGCGGCAGGCCGGCAATGTGGACACTGTGAATGGCGCCATCCGCATCGGCGCCAAGGCCGTGGTCGGACGCGCCAGTACGGTCAACGGCGGCATCACCCTGGGCGACGATGCGCGCGCCGCCGCGCTGCACACGGTCAATGGCGCCATCCGGCTGCAACCCGGTGCCACCGTCAGCGGCGCCATCGCCACGGTCAACGGCGGCCTGCATCTGGCGCCGCGCAGCGTAGTCGCCGGCACGGCAAGAAACGTCAACGGCCGCATCCAGCTGGATGCGGCCAGCGTGCACGGTGATGTGGAGACCACGGCCGGCGACGTGCGCCTGGACAACGGTGCGCTGATCGGCGGCGGGCTCACCGTCAGGCGTGACCAGAGCTGGTTTGCGACATGGTTCCCCATGTTCCAGCACGAGCCCGTGATCGTGGTTGGCCCAGGCTGCAGGATCGCCGGGAAACTGGTGTTCCAGCGCCCGGTCAGGCTGTACGTCAGCGATCACGCCGTCATCGGACCCGTCAGCGGCGCGCGCGTGCTGCGCTTTGCCGGCACGGCACCCGCGGCGGCGGCGGAATGAACCTCAGTGCAGACTGCAGCGTCCGTCCAGCGGCGCCTGCGCGGCCGCAGCCAGTGCCTGCGCGCTGAGCGTGGCCTGCGCTTGGTCGGCGGGAAACTCGATGTTGACCCAGGGGTTGTCGCCGCGCGCGTTGCTCAGGTTGCTGGGACCACGGTAGTCGAGCAGGCGGCGATCATCGAGGCTGTAGCGCACATCCACATGCGGCAGCATGAAGCCGAACCAGCTGCCCAGCTGCAGACGGAACACGGCCGCGCCAGCGCGCGCGGCCTCGTCCTTGTCCACGCGACGCACGCTGAAGTTCATCCACTCGCGCCGGCTTGGCAGCAAAAAGGCAACGTGCCGGGTTGCCCCGCCGAGCAAGCTGTCCCAGTGCTCGAGCACGTAGTCGTTGAAGCCGGCATCGATGATCGCGTGTCGGGGCAGCGGCAACTGCGCGGTATGCGTGTCGGCGTCGCGGCGGGAGCGGTAACTCAGCGCGATGCCGCCGTCGTGACGGCGCACTTCGATGCGCTGCCCGATGGCGCCATCCAGCAGGCTGAAATCGGGCGTGGCCGGATCAGCCGTGGCGCGCAGACGCTTGCGTGCGAAAGCCGCGCCGTCGGGGCAGCGATAAATCACCACGCGCTGCGTTTGCCCGTCCTGCCGCCAAGTGATGTGCTGTTCGCGGTACAACAGCGTGCCATCACGCGCATAGGCATTGCCAACATCACCGTGCAGTGCCGCGGATTGCGCAACGGCAACCGATGGAATCAACAGCAGCAGCGGGAGCAGGTTGAACATGCGCATGCCGCGAGCCTCGCCCGCATGCCGTCAAGCCCACGTGAGCGCGAGCTATGCGCCGCCGCGGCACGCGCTCACCACGGAACTTCGCTGCCGTCATACGCGTAGAAATGTCCGCCCTGCGCCGGCGTGGCGCGGGCCAGCACGGCGAGCATGCCCTTGACCGACTCTGGCGCCTGCAGCGGCGCGCTACCGCCGCCCATGTCGGTGCGCACCCAGCCGGGATGCATGGCCAGCACGCTGATGCCGCGTGGTCCCAGCTCCGCGGCCAGGCGCCGCACCGCCATGTCCAGCGCGGCCTTGCTCATCGCGTAGCTGACCGTGCGGAAGCTGCTGGCTTGCGCGATCGAGCCCAGTTGCGAGCTGATGCACAGCACCTTGGCCGCGTGCGCCTTTTCCAGCAACCGCGCCAGCGCCTGGGTCAACAGCAGCGGCGCACTGGCGTTGATGGCGAAACTGCGCGCCAGATCCTCGCTGCGCACCGTGCCAAAACGCTCACCCGAGACCAGCACGCCGGCGTTGTTGATCAGCAGGTCCAGATGGCGCAGCGCGCGCAGACGCGCCGGCAGCTCGGTCAGCGCCGCGGCATCGGCCACATCCAGCGCCAGCAGCTCGATGCGCCCGGCGTGGCGCGCGGCCAGCGTGTGCAGTTCCCGTGCCTGCGACGGCGCGCGGCAACACGCCGTCACCTGCCAGCCGGCATCCAGCAGTTGCGTGGTGAACTCCAGACCGAGGCCGCGATTGGCGCCGGTGATCAGGGCGCTGCGCATGGACAGGTCCTCGTGGTGGCAGGTGTGGTCCATGCTAGGCCAGCGACGGTGCTCACGCGAGCGCGCACGCCACGCCGACCCCGGACTTCCGGCACCCATCCTGTGGCACATGCGGCGCGGGCGGGCGGGCGGGCATGGTGCGGGTCCGCGTGGCGCGGGGGGAAATACGCGCCGCCACCTGCCCGGCGCCGCCGTGGCCTCATCAGGAGAGATGCATGATCCGTTTGCACCGATTGCTTGTCGTTGGCCTGTTGCTGGGCTGCAGCGGACTCGTCCACGCCCGCGCCGAGCGCGATGGACGGACGGTCACTCCGGCGCCCGTCCTTGCAGCAGTGCCCACCCTCGCCTACACGCGCTACGTGCTGCCCAACGGGCTGACCCTGGTGGTGCATGAAGACCACAAGGCGCCGGTGGTGGCGGTGAGCGTGTGGTACCACGTCGGCTCCAAGAACGAGCCGGCCGCGCGCAGCGGCTTCGCGCACCTGTTCGAGCACCTGATGTTCCAGGGCTCGGAGAACCACAACGACGAATACTTCCGCCCGTTCGAACTGGCCGGCGCCACCGATCAGAACGGCACCACCTGGCTGGACCGCACCAATTATTTCCAGACCGTGCCCACCACCGCGGTGGACATGGCGCTGTGGATGGAGTCCGACCGCATGGGCCATCTGCTCGGCGCGATCGGCCAGGCGCAGCTCGACGAACAGCGCGGCGTGGTGCAGAACGAGAAGCGCCAGGGCGAGAACCAGCCCTATGGCCGCGTGTTCACCCTGCTGCAGGCCAACGCCTTCCCGGCCAATCACCCCTACCACCACACCACCATCGGCTCGATGGCCGACCTCAACGCCGCCGCGCTGGGCGATGTGAAGAACTGGTTCCGCGAGTATTACGGCGCGGCCAACGCCACCGTGGTGCTGGCCGGCGACATCACCCCCGCGCAGGCACGCGAAAAAGTGCTGCGCTACTTCGGCGACATCGGTCCCGGCCCGCGCCTCAGCCGTCCGCAGCCGTGGACGGCGGCGCGCACGACATCCACGCGCGCGGTGTTCCCCGACAAGGTGCCGCAGACGCGCATCTACCGCGAGTGGAACGCACCCGGCCTGGCCGACGCCGACGCCACGCTGCTCGATCTGGCCACCACAGCGCTGGGCGGCGGCAAGGCCTCGCGCCTGTACCAGCGTCTGGTCTACCGGGACAAGCTCGCCGACAGCGTCAGCATGAGCGTGATGCCGTTCGAGCTGGCCAGCATGGTCATGCTGCAGGTGAGTGTGCGCAAGGGCGCCGACCCGGCCAGGGTCGAGGCCGCGCTCGACGACGAGCTGGCCAGATTCCTCGCCACGGGGCCCGACGCCGACGAGCTGGCGCGCGCGCGCACCGAATCGCGCGCCACGTTCATCCGCGGCATCGAGAAAGTCGGCGGTTTCGGCGGCAAGGCCACGGTGCTGGCCGAGGGTCAGGTGTACCGCAAAAACCCGACCGCTTACCTCGAGGATTTCGCGATGCTGCGCGCGGCCACGCCGCAGGCGGTGCGCGGCGCCGCGCAGCGCTGGTTGGGGCAGGGCGATTTCACCCTCGTGGTCGAGCCCGGCAGCGATGTCACCGCCAGCGATGCGGCCTACGCCAAATTGCAGCGGGGTCTGCCGACGGCTGCCGGCGCGCCCGCGCTCAAGGCCGATGCGGCGGCGGCGTATCGCGCCGTGGCCAGCACGGCCGAGCGCAAGCACGGCGTGCCCGAGGTCGAGCGCTTCCCCGATCTGGACTTCCCCGCCCTGCAGCGCGCCACGCTGAGCAACGGCATCCCGGTGGTGCTGGCCGAACGCCACGCCGTACCCGTGGTCAACGTCGAACTGCTGTTCCGCGGCGGCTACGCCAGCGATGGCGGTGCGGGCGAACCCGGTCGCGCCGGCTTCGCCATGGCCATGCTCGATGAAGGGACCGCGACGCTGGACTCCATCGCCATCGCCAGGCGCCTCGAGCAGCTCGGCGCGCAGCTCGGCACCAGCGCCGGTCTGGACACCACCACCGCATATCTGTCGGCGCTGCAGGATCAGCTGCAGCCATCGCTGGCGCTACTCGCCGACATCGTGCAGCAACCGGCGTTCCGCGACGTCGACATCGAGCGCGTGCGCCAGCAGTGGCTGGCCGGTATCGCGCAGGAAAAGGCGCAGCCCACCGGGCTGGCCCTGCGCATCATGCCGCCACTGCTGTACGGCAAGGGGCATCCCTACGCCATTCCCTTCAGCGGCACCGGCACCGAGGCCGCGGTGCAGGCGCTCAAGGCCGACGATCTGCGCGCCTACCACGCCGCCGTGGTACGCCCGGACAACGTGCAAATCCTGATCGCCGGCGATACCACGCTGGCCGCGATCCTGCCGCGGCTCGAAGCCGCGTTTGGCGGCTGGAAAGTTCCGGCCACGCCGCGCCTCGAGCTCAGCGTGCCCGCGGTGGCCACCGCGCAGCGTCCGCGCGTGTTCCTGATGGATCGGCCCGGTGCGCCGCAGACGCTGATCCTGGCCGGCCTGCTGGCGCCGCCCACGGCCAGTCCCGATTTCCTGGCGATCAATGCCATGAACGAGGTGTTCGGCGGCAGCTTCACTTCGCGCCTGAACATGAATCTGCGCGAGGACAAGCACTGGGCCTACGGTGCCGGCACGCTGCTGCGCGACGCGCAAGGCCAGCGTCCGTTCCTGGCCTACGCGCCGGTGCAGACCGACAAGACCGCCGAATCGGTGGCCGAGATCCTGCGCGAATCGCAGGCGCTCATCGGCGCGCAGCCGCCCAGCCGCGAGGAGATCAGCAAGGTCAAGCAGAGCGAGGTGCGCAAGCTGCCCGGCACCTACGAAAGCGCGCGCGCCGTGCTCGGCGCGGTGGCCGGCATCGTGCAGTACGCGCGCCCCGACGATTACGTGCAGACGCTGCGCAAGCGCATCGAGGCGCTGAGCGATGCGCAGGTGCAGGCCGCGGCGCGCGCCGTGGTGCAGCCGGCGCACTACACCTGGGTCGTGGTCGGCGACTTGAACAAGATCGAGCAGCCGATCCGCGCATTGAACCTCGGCGAGGTGCAGGTGATCGACAGCGAAGGTGCGATCCTGCGCTGAACGCGGTGCCGGCGGGCCTGCCGCGGCGCCAATGCAGTCGCTATGCTTGTCGGGCGGAGCGATCCGCCCGATTTTTTGCCCGTCCATCCGGGCCCGCGCGGCTGCAGCACACCACGACCGCGTTGCGCCCGCGCCGCCGCCCCGCCCCTGCCCGGAATCCGCCATGCGCGCCACGACTTCGTTGTCCCTCACCGCGACCCTCGCCGCCACGCTGTTGCTGAGCGGATGCGCCAGCTTCAACGTGCACCTCACGCCTGCCGCGCACGGCGTGGTGGCTGCTTACGTCGACAGCGTGGCCGGCTGCACGCAGGTGGGCACGGCAACAGTGTCGGTCAGCGACCACATCGGCCCATTCGCGCGCGACAACCTGACCGTGCGCGACGAGCTGGAAGTCCTGGCCCGCAACGCCGGCGCCGGACTCAGCGCCAATACGGTCAAGCCGCTGGGACCACCGGTCAACGGCCAGCAGCAGTGGGGCGCCTACCAGTGCTCCGGCAAGCTGCCGCGCGATGTGGGTACGGGCGCACCCGCCGTCGTGCCCGCAGCGCCTGCGACCCAGCCCGAGCCGCTGCCGCCGACGGGCCCCGCGCAAACCGCGCCGCTGCGCGCCGAGCCGCTGCAGATCGAAACCGTGCCTGCGCATCCGGCCAGCCCGGCCACGCCCGCCACCGCGCCATGGCCGGCCGCAGGCAGCAGCGTCGGCGCACCCGCGCAGGACCGGTAGCCAGGCCGGCCGCGTCATGCCCGCGTCGGCGGGCATCCAGCGTGGCGCACGACCACGTCCACCGGTTCCCCGGCTCGCGCTGCACGTGCCCACGGATGACAGCGGTCGCTGTGACGCCGCGCGACGTTTTGCCCATGGACCCGGGCCCGGGTCGCACTCAGGCATCCAGATCCGGAATCAGCTTGTTTTCCAGATAACTGATCATGTCCTTGAGCCGCAGCTTGCGTTTTTTCATGCGCGCCAGCGCGAACTGGTCGGCGTGCGCGTCGGCCTGCAGGCGCGCGATGAGCACGTCGATATCGCGATGCTCGGTACGCAGCGCAATCAGTTCGCGGGCGATGGCGGCAGGATCGTCGTAGTGCATGGCGTCGGGTCTTCGCTGCAGTGTAGCGCCGCGGCGAGGCGCTAGAATGCACGGCCTTCCGCCGTGGCCAGCCGCGCGCCCGCATGTCCAACGATCCCCGCAAACGCGAGCACGAGAGCCAGCGCCTGGCCAAGCGCCTGCGCCACCAGGTCGGCCAGGCGATCGCCGATTTCAACATGATCGAGGATGGCGACCGGGTGATGGTGTGCCTGTCCGGCGGCAAGGACTCGCACACGCTGCTGGACGTGTTGCTGTCGTTGCAGGCGCGCGCGCCGGTGCGCTTCGAGCTGGTCGCGGTGAACCTGGACCAGAAGCAACCCGGCTTTCCCGCCCACGTACTGCCCGATTATCTGGCCGCGCGCGGCGTGCCGTTCACCGTGCTGGAACAGGACACCTACAGCGTGGTCAAGCGCGTGGTGCCCGCGGGCAGGACGATGTGCGGCCTATGTTCGCGCCTGCGCCGCGGCGCGATTTACCAGCACGCCAGCGCAGCGGGTTTCAACAAGATCGCACTGGGGCACCACCGCGATGACATCATCGCCACGTTTTTCCTGAACCTGTTTTTCCAGGGCAGCCTGCGAGCCATGCCGCCCAAGCTGCGCTCGGACGACGGCCAGCACATCGTGATCCGCCCTCTGGCCTACGTCGCCGAGGCCGAGATCGCCGAATACGCCGCGCTGCGCGCGTTCCCGATCATCCCGTGCAGCCTGTGCGGTTCGCAGGACAACCTGCAGCGCAAGCACGTCCGCGCATTGATGGACGCATGGGAGCGCGAACATCCGGGCCGCCTGGAAAACATCTTTCGCGCGCTGGGCCATGTCGTACCCGCGCAGCTGGTGGATCGCGATTGGTTCGACTTCGCCGCGCTGGGCGCGCGCGACAACACGCCGGCGCCCGACGCCCACGCCTGGCTGGCCGGCGTGCCCTACGCGCTGGCCGACGCCCCGGTCTGAGCACGCCGCAGCGCGCGGCCGCCGACGCGGCTGCATTTCCCATTCCTCAGGATTCCACGCATGTTGTTTCGCAATCTCAGCCTGTTTCGTTTCTCCCCCGCCGTCGCGGCCACGCTGGGCGAGCTGGAAACCGCGCTCGATGCGCACCGCCTGCGCCCCTGCGGACCGCTGGAACTGGCCACGCACGGTTTCGTGTCGCCGTTGGGGCCGCTGCAGGGCGCGCTCACGCGCACGCTGCAGGGCTGCGTGCTGTTCAGCGCCGGCAACGAGGACAAGCTGCTGCCGGCGGTGGTGATCAATGCGGAACTGGGGCGGCGCATCCAGGCGCGCGCCGGGGAACTGGGCCGGCCGGTGGGCGGGCGCGAGCGCAAGCGCATGAAACAGGAGCTCATCGACGAGCTGCTGCCGCGCGCCTTCGCGCGGCCCTCGCAACTGCCCGGCTATCTCGACCTGGCGCAGGGCTGGGCGGTGCTGGACACCGCCAGCCGCAAAGCCGCCGAGGCCGCGATCAGCGGCCTGCGCGAGGCACTGGGCAGCTTCCCGGCGCTGCCACTGGCGGCCGAGCGCGCGCCGCGCCTGGTGATGACCGAGTGGCTCACCGCCCGGCGCCTGCCCGAAGGCCTCGAGCTGGGCGACGAATGCGAGCTGCGCGAGGCCACGGGCAACGCCGGAGCCATCGCGCGCTGCCGGCGCCAGGCGCTGGAGGCCGACGAGGTACAGGAACACCTGCGCGCCGGCAAGCAGGTGACGCAACTGGGCCTGGTGTTCGATGGCCGCCTCGCCTTCGTGCTGGGCGAGGATCTGGTGCTGCGCAGGCTGAAGTTCCTCGACGTGATCCAGGAAGAGCTCAACCAGCAGGCGCCGGACTCGGTCGAGGCCGAGCTGGATGCACGATTTGCGCTGATGGCACTTGAACTTCGGCGCGTGTTCGACAAACTGGACACATGGTTCGGCTTGCCCCGGCCGCAGGACGCCTGAGCGCCTGCGCCGGAGCGCGGAGACAGCGATGCCGGCAATGCAGCAAGACTGGTTCGAGGTGGCCGCACCCGGCGGCATGTTGCGCTTGCGCCGCGCGGTGCATCCGCGTGCGCGGCGGCTGCGCCTGAGCGTGGATATCAATGGCGCGCGCCTGACCTGGCCACCGGGCACGCAACCTGCGCAGGCGCAGGCTTTCGTGCGCCAGCACGCCGCCTGGTTGCGGCAAAAACTCAGCGAGCTGCATCTCGACGAAATCGTGCCGGCGCTGCGCGTCGGCCATCCGGATCAATTGCACTTGCGCGGCGAAAGCCTGCACCTGCGCTGGCGCGAGGGCCGTTTCCCGGCGCTGGTGCACGCGCCCGGCAACGTGCAGCTGCAACTGCCGGCGCACGGCGCGCGACCGCTGGCGCTGGCGCACGGCCTGCTGCGCGGCTTCCTGGAATCCGAACTGCGCCGCGATGCGGCGCGTGCGCTGAACACGCTGGTACCGCATCTCGGCCTGGCGCCGAACGCGCTGCAGGTACGCCCGCTGAAAAGCCTGTGGGGCAGCCTGGATACGCGCGACCGCATCACCCTCGACCTGGCGCTGGCGCTGGCGCCACCGGCGGTGGCGCGCTATGTGGTCGCGCACGAACTGGCGCACCTGCGCGTGCGCAACCACAGCGCGCGTTTCTGGGCGCAGGTGCAGGCGCTGGATCGCGACTTCGCGCAGCAGCGCGAATGGCTGCGCGAGCACGGCGCGCAGCTCAAGCTGGAGTTGATGCGCCTGATCGGCACGCCGGCGCGTGGCTAGCGCGAGTGGCACGAATCTGTGTCAGGCTGCGCGCACCGAGGCTTTTAGACCGTACACGCACTAGCGTAGTCAGCCGCCTCACTCGTTGGCGCCCGCATGAACGCTTTTCTCCGGCCCGGATCGCACGCGCGCGCCACCGCGCCTGCTGCGGTGGCGGCCATGGATATCGACCTGCCCGCAGGGGTGCGTGCCATGCAGTCCGAAACACTGGCCACGCTGCGTCTGGCGCTGGAGCTCTACCAGCAACCGCAGCGCGCCGTGGCGCTGCGCCGCGCGGCATTGCCGCATGCCGAGTTCGACCTGCTGCTGCACTGCGCGGCCGGCACGGTGGAGTTGCAGGAAGTCGCCGCGGTATTGCGCACGCCGCCGCAGACCCTGCAATCAGCACTGGATTTCTATCTCGTGCAGGTGTTGTTCGTGCCGGCGGCCAGCGCCTGGCGCGTGCTGGGCCTGCAGGCCGGCGCCGATGCGCGCCAGGTGCGCGAACACGCCCGGCTGATGCTGCTGTGGCTGGCACGTACGCGCGCGCGCAACCCGCTGGCAACGCTGCACACAGACCAGGTACGGCGCGCGCAGCATGAAACGCTGCGTGAATTGCAGCCCGGCGCGCGCGCAGCGCGCATGCCCACGCCCGCGCTGCAGCCGGGGCGCGTACAGCAGGCACGTGCGGCGCTGCGGCCGACGCACACCGGCATGCAGGCCCTGCGCTTGCTCGTACTGGCGCTGATCGGCGTGGCGCTGGCGCTGGGCTTGCTGTGGTTGTCGCGGCAATGGCACGGCGCCGCGCCGCGCGAGACATCCGCCGCGCTGGCGCCAGGCTTGGCGTGGCCCGCCGCACTGCCGCTGGCACCGCCGCGCGTGCCCATCGCCCTGCCGGCGCTGACGCGGGGGATCGAGCTCCCGGCCATGCGTTTGCAGGCTGCGCCCATGCCGCAAGCGTCGGCCGTGCGCGTGCCGGAGGCCGGGACGATCACCCCGCTGGCGGTGGCGTGGCGGCCGTTGCGCCCGTCGCCAGCGCTGCCCGTGCGCGCTGCGCAGGTGCGCGTCGCACCGCTGCGCATGCTGCGACCCGCATTGCCGGGCCTGCACTTGCCGATCCCGTCCGTGGCGGCACCGACGCCGCGACTCGCGTCGGCATCCCTGCCGGTGCTGGAAGCGGTAGCGGCACCCACGGCCAACACCGCCGCCATCGCCAGATTGCTGCGCGCGTTTAGCGACAGCTATGCGCGCGGCAACCTGCCCGGCTTCATGGCCCTGTTCGCGCCGCAGGTGCGCGAGGGACCGCGCGATTTCGCCGCGCTGCGCGCGACCTACGCGCGCCTGTTCGCCGGCAGCGCAGCGCGCAGTTTGCGTCTCAGCGACGTGCGCATCGCGCCGGCCGGCAGCGCCCGTGCGCGGGTGCTGTTGCGCTACGAGGCACGCATACTGGAGCATGGCGCCGCCACTCCCGCGCTGTATCGTGGCGCGCTGGCACTGGACATGCAAAGCACGCATGGCGCCTGGCGCATCATCGGCCTGCAACGCCTGGCTGCGCCCGCTGCAGCCGCCGCGTCAGCGGCACGCAGCGAATGAGCCAGGCCCGCACTCAGCCGCCGGTGGCGGGCAGCAGATAGAACTGCGTCAGCACCTGCGCGGTTTCCTGCGGTTGCTCGACGTTGGGCATGTGATTGCAGCCACCGAGTTCGGTCATGCTGATCTGCGGCGTGGCGCTGAGGCCCTGGCGCAGCGCCGCCATGGCGCTGGGCGGAACCACCTGATCGTCCTTGCACCACAGCCCCAGCACCGGCATGGTCAGCTTGGGCAGCACCGGCACCAGCGCGGTGGCGTCCGTGGGCGTGCGCAGGCGCGCGAACACGCCTTCGAGAAAGGCGCGACGCGATTTGTTTTCGGCGACCAGTGCATCGGCCAGGCGCGGCAGCAGATACGGCGGATGCACGAACACCAGTGCCAGCAACTTGCGCAGCCCGGCGCGATCGTCGAACACGAACGGGTCCTGCCCGGCCAACATCGCGCGCGCCAGCGGCGTCGGCGGATAGGGCAGGCCCGCCGAGTCCACCAGCGCCAGCCCGAACACCTGCTGCGGATGCGCCGCCGCGTAAACCCCGGCGATGGCGCCGCCCAGCGAATGCCCGACCAGACCGAAGTGCTTGAGCCCCAACGCACCGACGAAACCCGCCAGCAGCCGTGCCTCGCCATGGATGCCGCCCGCGCTGGCGGGCACGGACGAGGAACTGCCGTAGCCGGGCAGGTCGGGAATGATCACGTGGAAGTCGCGCGCGAGGAACTTGGCCGTCGGCACCCAATTCTGGCGCGAGCCGCCGAAACCGTGCAACAACACCAGCGTCGGGCCATGGCCACCTTCGTAGTACGCCCAGCGCACGCCGTCGACCTCGACACTGCGGCTGTGCAGGTTGGCGTCCCAGGCATGCAAGGTGTAACCCGCGCGCAGCAGCCATTGCGGCGCGAAAAAATACACGCCCAGCAGCACCAGCAGCAGCACGCCAATCAGCGCGCCGAGCCGACGCAGTCGGCGCAGGAACATGAACTTGAAGCCGGAGCGTGGCGTGGATGTCATGGGGTCGCTTCAGGTTGCGCGTGCGCCTTGCGCAGCACCTTCTCGATGGCTTGCCGGGTGAGCGGATGATATTCGGCCTGGTGCGCGCCGTAGGCGGTTTCAGCATAGGCCAGCCCCGCGGGCGTACTGGCGAAGGCGCGGTACACCGGCAGGGTGAGCTTCATGCGGCCGATGCGCAACATGTAGGCGCGCGCCGCCGGCCACGCGGCGCTATCGCCAGCGCGAATCGCGCGCGGCAGCCAGCGCATGCCGATCTCGGCATTGCTGCTGCGCGTGAGCCGCCACGCTGCGTCCAGCGCCTGCACCTGCGCCAGCGTCGGCGCCTCGGGTAGATGATCGAGAAAGTACAGCCACTCGTGTGTGTTCCAGTCCCCGCCCGGCAGCGCGGCGGCGCTCAGCGATCCATCGAGAAAACCGGCGCGCGCTGCATCGATGGCGGTGAAGGCCGGCACCGCCGGCAGACGCGCGCTGTCGGGCAGCCCCGGCGCGTACACCCACTGCTCGACCTGATCCCAGTCCACTTTGCCCGGATGCCGATCGACCAGGTTCGCGCGCAGGTAATCGAGCATCTGCTCGGTGGTGATGCTTTGAAACGCGAAATGGTCGAAGTAATCGCGCAGGTACGCATCGAACACCACGCGTCCGAACCGCGCTTCGAGAAAGCGCAGAAACCACGCGCCCTTGACGTAGGCCACATCGGTCAGCGCGTCGTCGGCACCGACCTCGCGCGGCGCCGGCGCCAGGCGCTGCTGGTTTTCCGACAGCGATTGCATCTTGTGCTTGAGTTCGCCGGCGGCGACCACGAACTCCTCGTCGGCCTGGGTCTTGCCGTACACCGCCTCGACGATGCGGTTTTCCACATACGTGGTGAAACCTTCGTTGAGCCAGATGTCGCGCCAGGTGGCGCTGGTCACCAGATTGCCCGACCACGAATGCGCCAACTCGTGCGCCACCACCGACACCAGCGATTTGTCGCCGGCGATCACCGTCGGCGTGAGGAAGGTCATCTCGGGATTTTCCATGCCACCGAACGGAAAACTCGGCGGCAGCACCAGCATGTCGTAGCGGCCCCAGCGATAGGGGCCGTAGAGCTGCTCGGTGGTGCGCATCATCGCTTCGATGTCGCTGAACTCGCGCGCCGCCACCGCCACCTGCGAGGACTCGGCCCATACCGCGGTGCGCTTGGATGTTGCCTGCTCGGCCAGCGCGCCCGCGGCGATCGCCATCAGGTAACTGGGAATGGGCTGCGGCTGGCTGAAGCCTTGCACCTCGCCTTGCGCCGGCTGGCGCAGCGCGCTCATCAGCACCTTGATGCCCTGCGCCGCGCGCACGCGCGCGGCGTAGCTGAAGCGCACCGCGGGCGTGTCCTGCAGCGGAATCCACGAGCGCGCGTGGATCGACTGCGACTGCGAAAACAGGAACGGCGCCTGCTTGTCGGTGGTTTGTTGCTTGTCCAGCCACTGCAGGCCGCTGGCCGTGGGCGCCGTGCGATACGCGATGCGCACGCGCGCCGGTTGCCCCGGCGCGGTGATGCCGAGCCTGCTGCCCAGCTCCGCGTCGGGCGCGGCCAGCGTGTAGCTCAACGCCTGCGCGTGGCCGGCGTCATCCAGCGCCTCGACGCGCTCGATGGTCAGATCGCGCGTGTCGAGGCTGAGCGTGCCCACAGCGGGCATGTCCGCCCTGGCCTCACGCCAGTCCAGCTCCAGCGTCACCGTGCCGGCGATCGTGCGCGCCGGAAAATCCAGCGCCAGATCCAGCTCGGCATGGCGCACGCGCACCTTGTCCGGCTCGGCGTAGGAATAAGGATCTTGCGCGGCTTCGGCCGCCGAATAAGGCAGAGCGATGGCGACCAGCGCCAGCAGCGCGGAAAGGCGCATGGGGCATCTCGTGCGAAGGATCAGCGCGCGATTATGCGCTGCGTACGCGGGGCGCACCTGCGGCAAAGGTCATTGGTGCGGGTGGACGACGGATGGTGCAGATTCCATCAGGGCCAGCAGGCATCCGGCCTGCGTCAAAGGCCGGCTGCAAAGCCGCAGCCTGTCCAGGCAACACGGAGACGAGACTATTGCGTGACCGCTGACGCGTGAGCCAACTAGCCGACCAGCGCCGAAGCCGCGATGTTCGCCTGTAGCGCCTTGTCGGGCCGCGGTTGGGAAAGCGTTTCCCAGGTACCGGTTGTCGATGCCTCACGGCCTACGACGTCCGAAGCGTTGCCGTGGGGATGGAGTCGATATTCGTAATCACTTGGCGCTGCGGCAGGTAATGAAGCAGCAGATCGGTTTCCTTCTTGACCACGCCGTAGCACTCGCAACTCAGGGTTTCCAGTTTCGGCCGGTCAAGCACCTTGATCAATCCGCGCGAATAGGAAATGACGCCCAGCTGCTGCAATTTCAACGCGGCCTGGGTAACGCTTTCCCGGCGAACGCCGAGCATGTTGCTGATGAATTCCTGTGTCATCGTCAAGTGGCTATGTGACAGACGATCCATGGAAAGCAGGAGCCAGCGGCAAATCTGCTCGTCGATCGAGTGGTGTCGGTTGCAAACTGCGGTCTGGGAGATTTGCGTGATCAGGGCCTGCGTGTAGCGCAGCATCAGCAGCAACAACTGGCCGTGGCGGTTGAACTCCTCTTTTACCCGCGGTCTCGGGAGTCGATAAGCGTATCCGGCGCTCTGTACCAGTGACCGGCTCGGTGAGCTCTCCCCACCCATGAACAACGTGATACCCAGCAAGCCCTCGTTGCCCACCACGGAGATCGCGGTCGACGCCCCGTTTTCCATCACGTACTGCAGCGACACTATGGAGTCAGTGGGAAAGTAAACGTGCCGCATGGGATGCAGGGACTCGTACAGGAGCGCGCGCAACGGCAGGCGCACAAGCTCCAGGTACGGGAACAAACGGCCCTGGACGTCTGGCGACAAGGCTGCCAGGAGATGATTCTGCTGGGGCTGGGGTTCGGCGGACATTCCGGCATTCTTGGAACTGGGCAAGCAGAGATTACCGGTCACAGCGGTTTGGACGCACGTTTTGTCGCGCGTGAATTCGATGTAGTGGCCCACGGATGGCGAGGCTCTGGAAACTTGCCCGGGACAACCCCATGCATAACTTGGCTGCGCAACGCCTGAATCGTTACAAACCACGAAACGGCTTCGGTTTGAATTGTCAGGTGCCGACCGGCGCACCAACTTGCGGGAGAGAAATGGCCGCCAAGAACTGCGAGCGGATATCTTGTGGCGAGTATGCCTGTCTGGCTGGAACCGTGATCAGTGATGGTCTGACACACTTTCAGTAGCAAGTCGTCGCGGGATTGCGCACGCGGGCTGACATGCGACTTGTCGTTGAGTTCCACGGCACAGACCACGACCAAGTCGCCCGCCCGACACACGACAAAATCCAAGTGCTTGGAGGCGATGCGATTGAGAGCGCTCTGGCGAACGGATTTGTCAAGACCCGGCTTGACGATTGCAACGTCTGCGACACGAACCTTGCCGAAAACGCGGTGCTCCGAACCAACCGCTTGATCAAGGACGCCGAGGAAGGAACGCTCCGCGTCTGAAAAGAGCGCCTTTGCAGGCTGGTACGGGAAGCCGATTGAACCTACGCCGCCTTGCTTGTTCTTGAGCACTGCAAGAACGACGAAAACAAGCAATGCGAAAACAATCAGCAGAACCAACAACGACATGCGACGCACTCCCCTTGGAATCCAATGCTAGAGTTAAGCAGCATGCGTCATGTGCGGAACGATGCGCCGCTGCGCGGGGTTGCGGCGCGCCCGCAGGCGCTACAGCGCGTCGCCGTCCAGCTCACCGGTGCGGATGCGGATGACTTGCTCGAGATTGCTGACGAAGATCTTGCCGTCGCCGATCTTGCCGGTGCGCGCGCTGTGCTGGATGGCCTCGATCACGCGTTCGACCAGATCGTCGGTGACCGCCACTTCCAGCTTGATCTTGGGCAGGAAATCGACCACGTACTCGGCGCCGCGGTAGAGCTCGGTGTGGCCCTTCTGGCGGCCGAAGCCTTTTACTTCGGTGACGGTGATGCCCTGCACGCCGACCTCGGCCAGCGCCTCGCGTACGTCGTCGAGCTTGAACGGCTTGATGATGGCGGTGATCAGCTTCATGGCATCGGTTCCTGTTGGGCCGGGCCATTCTGCCATTGCGCGGCGCGCGTTGTAGGAAAACCCCGACGCCGTGCACTGCGCGTACTCTTGCGCGCAGCCGGGCACACTGCCGGGCAACGAGGTGAGACCTATGTGGGACACGCAAAACATCGACAACATCGCGCAACGTCTGGCTGCATTGCTGCCGCCCGATCTGGCGCAGGCACGTGCCGACTTCACTGCCAACGCGCGCGAGGTGCTGCAGGCCGGGCTGGCGCGCGTCAATCTGGTCACGCGCGAGGAGTTCGACGTGCAGCGCCTGCTGCTGCAGCGCACGCGCACGCAACTGGTTGAGATGGAGCAGCGCCTGGCCGCGCTGGAGCAGCTCGCCGGCGAGCATCCGCCGCGTTGAGCGGACCGATGCCTGCGCGCGCGCGCCCCGCCGGTTGCAGGGCTCCGCCCCTATGCGCCACCACGCGACGGCCTGTGGGGCGAGCTTTTTTGGCGCACGCATGAGTCTTGCCGTCACCCTCACCCGCGCCCAGGAAGGCGTCTCGGCCCCGCAGGTGATCGTCGAGGTGCATCTGTCCGGCGGCCTGCCCGGCACGTCCATCGTCGGCCTGCCCGAGGCCGCGGTGCGCGAGGCGCGTGATCGCGTGCGCGTGGCCATCCAGGCCACGCTGTTCGAATACCCGGCGCGCCGCGTCACGGTCAATCTGGCGCCAGCCGATCTGCCCAAGGAAGGCGGTCGCTACGACCTCGCCATCGCGCTGGGCATCCTCGCCGCCGGTGGCCAGGTGCCGCGCAAGAAGCTCGAGCACTGCGAGTTCATGGGCGAGCTGGCGCTGTCCGGCGCACTGCGCGCGGTCAACGGCGTGCTGCCGGCGCTGCTGCGCGTGCGCGCCAGCGGACGCAGCGCGGTGGTGCCGCGCGCCAACGCCGCCGAAGCCGCGCTGGTCGAGGATCTCGACGTGCGCGTGGCCGACAGCCTGGCCGAGGTGTGCGCGTGGCTGTGCGACAAGGCCGAGCTGGATTGCCCGCAGGCCGCGGTGTGGGACGGCGCGGTCGGTGGGCCGGACCTGGCCGATGTGCGCGGCCAGTTGCAGGCACGCCGTGCGCTGGAGATCGCCGCGGTCGGCGGCCATCACCTGCTGCTCAGCGGGCCGCCCGGCACCGGCAAGACCATGCTGGCCGAGCGCCTGCCCGGCATCCTGCCGCCGCTGCGTTCATTCGAGGCGCTGGAAACCCTGGCCGTGTATTCGGTGGCCGGGCAGGACATCCAGCTGGCGCACTGGCGGCGGCGGCCGTTCCGCGCGCCACACCACACCGCTTCGGCGGTGGCGCTGGTCGGCGGCGGTTCGCATCCGCGTCCGGGCGAGATTTCACTGGCGCACCACGGCGTGCTGTTTCTGGACGAGCTGCCCGAGTTCGATCGCCACGTGCTGGAGGTACTGCGCGAACCGCTGGAATCCGGCCGCATCGCCATCGCGCGCGCCGCGCGCCGCTGCGAGTTTCCCGCGCAGTTTCAACTGGTCGCGGCGATGAACCCGTGCCCGTGCGGCTATGCCGGCGATCCCGGCGGGCGCTGCCACTGCACGCCCGATCAGATCACCCGCTACCGCGCGCGCCTGTCCGGGCCGCTGCTGGATCGCATCGACCTGCAGGTCGAGGTGCCGCGCGTGCCGCTGGAAGACCTGATGCAGGCACGCGGCGCGCGCGACGAGGACAGCGCCACGGTGCGCGCGCGCGTGGTCGCCGCGCGCGAGCACGCCTACGCGCGCGCCGGACGCCCCAACGCCGAGCTGGCCGCGCGCGAGATCGAGCGCGACTGCGCGCTGGGCCCGCCCGAACGCGCCCTGCTGGCACGCGCGGTGGACAAGCTGGGCCTGTCCGCGCGCGCCTACCACCGCATCCTGCGCGTGGCGCGCTCGATCGCCGATCTGGACGGCGCCGCCGCCTGCGTCGGCCGCGAGCACCTGGCCGAGGCATTGCAGTTCCGCGGGCTGGCGATTTGAACCAGGCACGCCAGCATGACGCACCGATGCGGGCAGCGCATGATCGTGAACCGATGCTGCTCAGCCGCGATGGCTGATGCGGTACTTGTGATTATCCAACTCCACCGGCAGGAACGCCCAGCGCAGCGCAGCGTCGCAAGCAGGTGCAGCTGAGACCCGGCGCTGTTCCGCGATCCGGCGCAGACGCCGCGCATCACGCCACCGCGGCTCGGCGAACAACGTCGCCAGTTTTTGCACGCGGCCGTCGCGATCATAGGCGACGAGGTACAGCACCAAAGCGCGGTGCATGGCGGCGATATGTATCCGCGAGAACGGCTGCAGCAGGGGCACGCGGGAATGGGCGTCGACGGGCCGCGGACGGCAGGCCGTGGGCGGCTGCGCCTGCTGATGCAGAGCGGCCTCGATGCCGGCGTTGTAGCGCAGAATGAAGGCATTGGTATCGCGCACGATCTGCTTGTTCTGCGCCGCCGAAAGCATGCCCAGCGTGCGATGCAGCAGCGAGGCCGGGTATCCGGTGTTCTGCTGTTTCGGAACCGCGTAATGCAGGTAAGCCAGCGCCCAGACGTTGGCCTCCAGCGCGCGGCCGCGCCGCACGTCCAGTTCGGCCATCGCCGGCATGGCCAACAGGCGGCCCTGGATCGCGGCGTGCGCCAGGTACAGCGAGGCCTTGTGGTCATCGCGCGCCAGATGGAAACGGCCGCACACGCGGCCATGCAGATACAGTGCGCCCAGGGTGAGCTGGTCGACCGCATTGCCCCGCAGCGCGCCGCGCCGCAACGATTCGAATCCCGCCTTGCAGACCTGTGCGCTGCCACGGCCGCTGATCAGCGCGAACTGGTCGGCATCTTTCTGCACCTTGGCCACACGGCCTGCAGATTCCGCCGGGGTGGGTGCCGTGGCCGGCGCGGGCGCCGCCGCCACGGCCGCCACGGCCAGCGCTGCGAGTATGCCCGCCAGCAGGATGCGCCGCATGCCGTGCAAGATCGGATCGATCATGGGTGTCCTCTTGGCCATGCTCAGTGCCAGTGCATGGTGTAACGCCTGTCGTCGTATTCGACAGGCTGGATGGCCGGGCGCAGGTGCTGGCAATACGGCGTGGCGTTGAATCGCATCAGCGCCAGCGGATAGTTCAATTCATTGTGCACACGCCAGTCGGGCAGCATGTTGATGATGGCGTGATCCGCGATCCTGCCCGCGGGATCCACCGCGTACAGCATGATCAGGGATACCGCGTGTGGATAGCGTCCGCTGAAATCCGGCGTTGGAAAAGCCGGCATGTTGGCTGGCGGCGCGATGCGGCGCGTGAGGCACAACAGTGAAGGCTGCGGCATGCCGCGGTCGTGCAATCCCTTTTCGATGCGCGCGCCGTAGCGCGCGATGACGCCATTGACATCGCCCAGCACCGCGGCTTTCTGCGCGTCGCTGAGCTGGCGCTGCGCACGCGCGATCAGCTCGGGCAGGTAGCCGTGCATACGCTGCTGCTCGGGGTTCAGTTGGTGGTGGTAATAAGCCAGCGTCTGCGCCCAGATCATCGCCTGCAGCGGGTGATGGTTGAGCAGATCGAACTGCGCCAGCGCCTGCATGGCGAACAGGTTGCCGCGGATCGCGGCGTTGGCCAGATACTCGTTGGCCAGCGTGGCGTTGTAGGGCAGCAGCGCGTGCGGTCGCTGCGCGCCCCACATGTACTGCGAGCCGAGCACGTACTCGGCGAAGGCATTGCCGTGTTTGGCCAGCCGGGTCAGCGCACCGATGGCGGCGAGGCGCTCGGGCTTGGGGTGCTTGTCGCTGAGCGCGGTCAGCGCGAGCAGGGCATCGTCGTGGTCCCGCGCCATCGCCGGAACCGTCTGCGCGGCGGGCGCCGGCAGCAACGGCGGCTGGCCCGCGCTGGAGGACGCCTGCGCCGGCAGCGCGGTTTGCGCGAGGCATGCGACGGCCAGCCACGAACCGAGCAATGCGATGCTGCAGCGGAACCAGCGCGATGTGTGCATGACCACTCCTTCTGGCTGACTCAAACAGTTCGAACGCGCGCGGCCCGGCGTGAGGCGGGCGGGCACCCGCATGGGGCGCGTGGCGACCCTCACGCCGTGCCGGGCATGCCGCGATTGAATGCCACCGGCAGCAATGCATAGCGCAGTGGCTTGCCGCATCGCGGCGCGGGTGTTGCGCGCCAGCTTGCGGCGTAATCACGCATGCGCCGCTGCACGCGCCAGTCGGGCAGGGACAGGATCGGCTCCACGGCGTGCGCACGGCCGCGCGCATCCACACCGATCCAGTACAGCGCGATGCCGGGCTGCACGCCGTCGTAACCCGATACGAGCGCAGCATGATGCGCATCGGGGTGCAGGGACACGAGGCGGCAGACTGGATCGTCCAGTCTCCTGGCGATCTTCGCGCTGCGTGACTGACGCTGGCCCGCGCGAATGCTGGCTTGGTGCGCGCGGATGAAGGCATTGATGTCATCGACCGCGGTCTGCTCCTCGGCCTTGGGCAGCCTTGGCCACGAGCGATGCATCAGGATCGCCGCATAGGTGGCGCGCTTGAGATCGTCCGGCCGCACACCGTAATGCACATAGAGCTGTGCCCACACGTTGGCCTGCAGCACATGGTGCTGCTGCAGTTCCAGCTCGGCCATCGCCGCCATCGCGAACACGTTGCCGTGAGTCGCGGCGTTGGACAGATACACATCGGCCAGCGCCGGATCGCGCGGCAGCAGCGCGTGCGCGCCCTGCGGCCCCTGGAAGTACAGCGCGCCGAGCAGCAGCTGCGCGAACGCGTCGCCCTGTTCTGCGGCCATCCGCACCTGCTGCAGGGCCGCCTCGCGCGTCGGCATCGGTGCATGCGTATCGAGCACCGTGGCGACCGCCGCGCCGCCCGGGCGCTGTGGCGACCGCGCTTGCAGCGCAAGCAGCGATGTAGCGACGGGATCGGCGGGGCTTGCCGCCAGCGCAACAACCGCACCCTGCGCGCCGAACAGGCCGGCAAGCACCAGGACCGTCATCGGCAATCCCCCACGTGCGCGCATGTCCACTCCCTGCCATTCGCCACGTTGCGCACGCTAGAACGCGCACGTGTCGCGAACAAGCCTGCGCGGCCTACGGTTTGCTTACAGCGCGTGGCGTGGATGCGCCCCGGCCTGCGCGGCGGCGCGGCGCGAACGCGCATGCCGCCTGCCTTGCGGCGGCGTGCTCAGCCCGCGCCGTGCTGCAGCAGCCACAGGCGCAGGAACTTCTGGCGCACGTACCCGGCCTCGACGTAGGCGTAGAACAACCCGCGCCAGCCGTCGCGGAACCCGCCGCGCAGCACGTAACCGCGCAGGAAACGCCAGGCCGGATTGAGCACGATGTTGCGCAGCCGCGCGCGACGTCCCTGCGCGTGCAGGTGCTCGGCCATCATGCGCGCGTAGCGCTGGTAGCGCGCGAGCTGGTCGTCCAGCGAGCGATAGGCCTCGTGCAGCAGGTCGCCGCGCAGCAGCGCCACGGCACCATCGACCTCGACATGCTCGTGGATCTCGCGTACGCCGCGAAAACCGCCGTGACGGCGGTCGAACAGGCGCAGCACGCGGTCGGGATAGGCATTGCCGTGGCGCAGGAATTCACCGAAGTAGCGCGTGGCGCGCGCGCAGCGGTAGCCATGCGCGCCGACGAAACCGGCATCGCGCGCGGCCTCGATGCTGGCGCGCAGTTCGGCGCTGACGCGCTCGTCGGCATCGACGCACAGGATCCAGTCGTGGCGCGCCTGCTGCACGGCGAAATCCTTCTGCGCGCGGTAACCGTCGAAGGCGCGGGTGAACACGCGTGCGCCGTGCCGCGCGGCCAGTTCGCGCGTGGCATCGCTGGAGCCCGAATCCACCAGCACGATGTCGTCGCAGAACGCCAGCGCGGCAAGGCAGGCCTCGATGCGGTCGGCCTCATTCAAGGTGATCACGCAGGCGGAGATCGCGGGGCGGCTCATGGCGGATGCAGGTGCGGATGCGGCGGCAGCGCGCATCATCGCAGCATGGGCCGTCACGCGCAGCGCTATGCTCGCGCCATGTCCGAGCCCGCAGCTTTTGATCGGCGCTGGATCGCGCACCGCGGCGGCGGCCGCGCCGCGCCGGAAAACACTCTGGCCGCATTCCGCGCCGGCTACGCAGCCGGGTTTCGTGCGTTCGAATGCGATGTGACACTGAGCCGCGACGGCGTGCCGTTCCTGCTTCACGACACCACGCTGACGCGCACCACCGGCGTGCGCGGCGCGGCGGCGACGCAGCGCTGGGACGATCTGCGCGATCTCGATGCCGGAGCCTGGTTCGGCGCGCGCTTCCGCGGCGAGCCGCTGGCCAGCCTGGATACGGTGCTGGCGTTTGCCGCCGCACGCCGCGCCTGGCTGAATCTGGAACTGAAACCCGCGCGCGGCGCCGCGGCGCGCACGGGCGTGGTAGTGGCGACGCGCGTGGCACGCTGGCTGTGCGAGCAACCCCGCGCGCCCGCGCCGCTGTTGTCCTCGTTCTCGCCGCGCGCGCTGCGTGCGGCACGCGCCGTGCTGGCGCAGCGGCAAGCGCGATTGCAACTTGCGCTGCTGTGCGCGCACTACGACGCGCGCGTGCTGCGCAGCGCCCGCGCGCTGGGTGCCAGTGCGCTGCATCTGCACTGGCGCGCGGTCACGCCGGCGCGCGCACGCGCGATCCATGCCGCGGGCCTGGCACTGCGTGTGTACACCGTCAATCGCATGCCCACGACAACGCGCCTGTGGGCGTGGGGCGTGGAGGGCGTGTTCACGGATCGCCTCGACCTGCCCGCGCGCGGCAACGCCTGATACGAATTTGCGCTCAAATCCTGAGCATGATCAGGCGTCATTCCCGCGCAAAGCCGGCCGCCGGCGAAGGTGGGGTGGGGGAAAGCACTTCTTGATAGCGCCGCTGCTCACACAGCGCTTGCTGAAGTCACTGGATCCCCGCCTGCGCGGGGATGACGAGCCCAGACGACCCGGCCATTTGCTCGAAAAATCTTGCCTTGTCGAATGCGCATCGATATGAAGCCCGCGCCGCTACACTGCGCGATCCGTGCAAGGGCCCTACCGTGAACCTCGGTTATCGACGACTGGAATCGCTGCGCGCGCTGTGGCCATGGGCCCCGTTGTGGCTGGCGCTGGCGCTGCTGGCGATGTTCGCGCACGGGCCCATGCCGATGCATTCCACGCGCACCCTGGGCGTGGCCTGGGACATGTGGCAGCACGCCAGCTACATCGTGCCGATGCTCAACGGCGCGCCCTACAGCGACAAGGCGCCGCTGATCTACTGGCTGTTCTTCGCCGGCTGGTCGATCACCGGCGTCAGCGATCTGTGGCCGCGCCTGCTGCTGGTACTGATTGGCCTGACGCAACTGATCCTGGTGCAGGCGCTGGCACGGCGCCTGTTTCCGACGCGGCCATGGATCGCGCGCAGTGCGCCGTGGCTGCTGGGTGCGCTGACCTACGGGTTTCTGTTCGACCTGCAGATCATGTACGACGGCCTGCTCGCGGTATGGGTGCTGCTGGCGCTGCTGGCGCTGGTGCCGAGCCCGCGCCGCGAGGCGCCGCGCTTCGTGCTGTTCGCGCTGGCGCTGGGTCTCGGCCTGCTGACCAAGGGGCCGGTGATGTTGCTGCACGTGGGCCTGGTGTGGCTGCTGGGGCCGTGGTGGCAGCCGTGGGCGCGACAGCATCGCGGCGCCTGGTATGGACGCGGCGCGCTGGCGCTGCTGGTCGGCGTGCTGATGTTGCTGGGCTGGGCGCTGCCGGCGGCGTGGCTGGGTGGCCCGGTGTACCGCGAGCTGCTGCTGTTTCATCAGACCGCGGGCCGCGTGGTCGATGCCTTCGCGCATGCGCGGCCGCTCTGGTGGTACGTGCCGCTGCTGCCGTTGCTGCTGTTCCCGTTCGCGCTGTGGCCACGCGCGTGGGCGGCGCTGGGCAGCCTGGGGCGGCCGTTCGAGCCGGGGCAGCGGTTCCTGCTCGCGTGGCTGTTGCCGGTGTTCGTTGCGTTCTCGCTGGTCAGCGGCAAGCAGGCGTACTACCCGCTGCCGGAGCTGGGCGGGCTGGTGCTGCTGCTGGCGTTCGCGCTGGCGCGCATGCGCGAGCGCCATCCGGCGCGCGAGCGCAACGCCTGGCTGGGTCCGTGGCCGTTGGCGCTGTTCAGCGCGGCGCTGGGCGTGCTGCTGTTCATGCTGCCGTGGCTGAGCGCGCGCGGCGATCTGCGGCACGATTACGCGCTGCGCGCGGTGGCCGTGCACAGCCCTAGCTTCGGCGTGGTCTTCGTGCTGCTGGCGCTGTGGCTGCTCTTGCGCGGGCGCGGCGAGCTGCGCCGCATCGCCGTCGCCGGCATGCTCGGCGTGGTGGCCGCCAATGCGCTGTTCACGCTGACGCTGTGGCGTGATTACGACCTGCACCGCATCAGCACGCTGCTGGCGCAGGCGCAGGCGCGCGGCATCGCCATCGGCAACATCGGCATGTACGAGGGCCAGTTCCACTTCCTCGGACGGCTGCATAAACCCATCGCGGCGCTGGACGACGGCGCCGAACTGAACACCTGGCTGCACACGCACCCCGCGGGCTGGGTACTGGCGTATCCGGCCACGCTGGACGCCGAAGCGCGCCGCCATGCGCTGTACGCGCAGCGCTTTCGCGGTGTATGGCTGGTGCTGTGGCCGGCGCGCGTGCTGGCCGACGTGCGCGCCGGGCGCACGCCACCCGCGGACAGCGGCCCGGCGCTGGTGGTGCCAGGGGCGGCCGATGCCGTCGCCCACTGACGCGGCGCTGGCCGCGCGCATCGCCGCGCTGCGCGCGCAGTGCGACGGGCCGCGCGACGGCGCGCTGCTGCGCTGCATGCTCGGGCAGACCCTGGCCGGCGCCGGCGCGCACGCGACGGCGATCGCAGAGTTCGAACGCGCGCTGCGGTTCGATGCGCGCTACAGCGCGGCCTGGAAGTTTCTCGGCCGCGCGCTGCTGGATGCCGGCCGCCGCGATGACGCCGCCGACGCCTGGCGCCAAGGCATCGCCGCCGCCGAAATGCAGGGCGATGTGCAGGCCGCCAAGGAGATGCGCGTATTCCTCAGACGCATCGCGCGCGCTGACCCGCAAGACGCGTCGGACTGATCGGGCAGCCATGCGCCGTCTGCCCTCCGGCTGGCCGCGCGGACGCGGCCTCGGCCGCGTTGCACTGACAGAAGCGGACGCGGCCTCAACCGCGTTGCACTGATAGAAGCGAGCGCGGCCTCAGCCGCGCAGGGCGGCGATGTAGCGCCGTTCGAACCAGCGCTTGGCGGGATGGAACAGGCGCGAGCGCAGCAGCAGACTGCGCGTTTCGGTGCGATACACCAGCGTGCCGCCATCGAGGCTGTCGACGATGCACACCAGCTCGGCCGGCGCGATCTGCGTGGGCGCCTTGCCAGCCAGCTCGTCGAGCAGGTTCGCCGCCGCCGCCGCGCCCTGCAGGTCGGCCATGTGCGCCTGCTTGGGCATCCAGTCGGGGCCGGCGTGGCTGCCGGCATCGCCGACCACGTAACAGCGCGCGCAGCCCGGCACGCGCAACTGCGCATCGGCGCGCACGAACCCGCCGGGGCTCAACGGCAGGCCGCTGTCCTGCACCCAGGCCGGGCCGGTGAGGCCGGGCATGAACAGGATCAGATCGGCGCTGATGCTGCCGCCTTCGGTATGCACCGCGCGTTCCTCGAACCTGACCAGTTTGTGGCCGAGGTGGGTCTCGATGCCGCGCCGCTGCATGGTGGCCAGCAGGCCAGCGACCGCGCGCGCGCCAAGACGTTCGCCGGGCGTGGCCGCGGGCGAGAAGAACACGAGGCGAAAATTGCCGCGCTGGCGCGTGCGCCGCAACCAGGTCTCGATGCCGAACAGCAGCTCGAACATCGGCCCGCCGCGCACCGCCGCGGGCTCGTTGGGATTGCCGGCGAAACCGAACGCGATGGTGCCGCCGCTCATGCCCTGCAGGCGCGCCTGGATCGCCTCGGCGGCTTCGATGCCATCGCAAATCGTCAGCGCGTGCTCGATGCCCGGCAGCTTTTTGATGTGGCGTGCGCCGCTGGCGATGATCAGGCCGGCGTTTTCCAGTGTCTGGCCAGCGTCCGTGAGTATCCGGCGCCCGGCTTCTTCAAGACCGCAGGCGCGACCGGCGATGAAGCGCACGTTGTGCCGCGCGAAGAAATCCTGCAGCGGCACGCGCAGCGCATTGCCGCGACGCAGACCGGTGGGTACCCAGATCAGGCTGGCGTTGTAGATCAACTCGGGCTTGGGCGCGAGCACGTTGATGGGCACGCGCGCATCACGCTTGCGCAATGCACGGATGGCGCTGACTGCACCGAAACTGCTGCCAACGAGGGTGATGCCGGACATGTGCTGCTCCCTGCGCGCGTGAAGGTGGCGATTTTGCGCCGCCACGCATGAACGCAAGTGCGCGCGCCTGCGGCAGGCCGCCGCGATGTGGCAGCGCCCGCGCTCAGAAATCCTTGCTCAAGCCGAGGTAATAACCGCGCCGCGGACCATACTGCGGCGCGCCGACACCGATGCCGGAGCCATCGCGAATGGCGTACACGCGGTCCAGCGCATTGATCACCGCCAAGCGCGCGTGCACGACGCCGAGCGCCGGCAGCTCCAGGCTGCGCGCGATGCTGAGGTTGAGCTGGAAGTAGGCCGGCAGCGTCTCGGTGTTGGCGAAGCCGGCGCGCAAGCCGCTGCCATAGAGATAGTCGAAGCCGAGTTGCGTGCCGTCATCCAGGCGGTAGCTGGCGCCGCCGGAGCTGGTCAGGCGCTGCGCGTGGTCCAGCGCGATCCAGTGGCTGGCGATCCAGGCCAGTTCGGCGGCGTCGAAGTTGTACTGGCCGGATGCCACCTGCTTGCCCTGTGCGATGTTGTTGGCCAGGTTGAACCACGCGCGCAGCGGCCCATGCTGCCAGTTGGCGCTGAACTCGATGCCTTGGTTGCGGCCGTAACGGTAGTTGAAATCGCTGAACACCAGCGCGGTGCCGAACTGGCCCTCGTCGAGCAGGTTGCGCGCCTGGCTAAGGTAGGCATCGAGGCCCAGGGTGAGCGAGTCGCCGGGCCGCCACTGCACGCCGGCGTCGTAGTAATTGCTGCGCATGGCGCGCACGTTGGTGTTGGCATCGGTGGGCAGTGCGTTGGTGGTGCCCTGGAACTTCGCGATGTCGGTCGCGGCGATGAGTTCCGTGGCTGGCGGGGTGAAATAGCGCGCGTAACCGGCATGCAACGTCCAGTCGTCGCTGATTTCATAGACCATGCCCAGACGCGGACTGAACTGGCTCTCGTCGAGGTAGCCGCCGATGTGGTCGTAGCGCAGGCCGCCGTTGAGCGTCAGTTGCTCGTTGATGTTCCACTGGTCCTGCACGTAGGCCGAGGCGGTGCGCGCGAGCAGGCGGTTGCTGTCGGTGATGCCGAGCGGCACGTCGCTGGTCTGGTTGCCATCGGCATCCGCGGGGAACACCAACGCGGTGTTGTCCTGCAGGCCGCGCTGGAAGTCGGCGTAAACGCCGTAGCGCAGCGTGTTGCGCTCGCCCAGCGGCGTGGCGAAGTCCGCCTGCAGCGTGCTGGCGCGATTGCTGCGGCCCACGGTGGAAGCAACGCCGTTGTAGATCAGGTCGCCGATCGCGTCCGGGGTGAAATCGACCTGGCTGTAACGCTGGCCCGCGGCGATCTGGTAATCGGTGGCGCCGAGTTTGCCCTGCAGGCTGACGATGGCGAAGCGGGTCAGTTCGCGCTGGCGCTCGTTGAGGTCGACCGAGGGGTAGTCGCTGACGCCGGCGAGGCTGTAGACCGGCGCCTGATTGGGATTGTCGGGGATTTGGAAGCGGTTGTTGGTGACGCCCGCCAGCACGCTTAGACGCGTGGTGTCGTTGATCAGGTAGGACAACGCCCCGAAGCCCTTGCCCTGCCAGGTCGTGTCGTGGATCGCATCCCTGGCCGCCGTGGGATTCTCGATGCCGAGATTGTTTTTCAGGTAGTCAGCGCTGAAAAACCAGCTCCAGCGGCCGCTGTGGCCGAACAGGCTGAGCGAGGGCTCGATCGTGCCGCGGCTACCAACGGTCACGCCGATGTTGCCGCCGTTGCCGAGCTTGGCGCCCGAGCGCGTGCGGATGTCGATCACGCCCGCAGTGCGCAGGCCGTATTGCGCGGGCAGCGCGCCGGTGAGCAGTGACACGCTGTGGATCAGGCGCGTGTCCAGGGTCTGGCCGAAGCCGGAGATGCTCTCCGGCAGGATGATGCCGTCGATGCGGTATTGCAGGTTGGCGTGATCACCGCGCACGTGCAGCTCGCCGTAGGAGTCCTGCACCACGCCAGGCGCCTGCAGCAGCACCTGGTTCAGCGGCGTGGATTCGCCCAGCGGCAAGCTGGCAATGGCCTGGCGGGTGAACACGTACAGGCTGCTGCCGGTGGACGGCGCGAGCTGGTTGCGCGCCTGGTCCAGTACCGCGTTGACGGTGACCGTGGCCAGTTGTTTCGGTTTGGCGGCATCCGTGCGGTCCTCGGCATGGCCGAGCGGGCTGTGCAGGGCCAGCAGCAGCGCGACGGCCAGCGGCGCGCGTGAGAAATGGCGCGGGGACATGGACAAACTCCGGCGTTCGGTCAGTGTTGTTACACAGTAACATGTGCGCCGCGCGATGCCATGGGCCCAAAGTCATGCGTCACGCACGCAAAAAGCCCGCCGGAAAGGCGGGCTTTTTGCGGCTCACGCAAGCGTGGCGCCACCATCATGGCGCGCGGCGTTCGCCGCGCGCGGATGCCACTAAGGCATCGGGTTCAAGGTGGCCGTGGCGATCGGCGCGGCGCTGTCGGCGGGTGCGTTCAAGGCGTGCTGCAAGGCGACACGGAACGCGTGGAAGCGCGACAACTCGCTGCCGTCCAATTGCACCGGGGTCACCACGGCCGGCAGCAGCTTGACCGGATTGGCCTGCGGTGTGACGGCGGCGGTCTGCGCCTCGATGCGCAACGGATCGATGCGCTTGCCGTGCTCCCAGATCTCGAAATACAGATGCGGACCGGTGGACAGCCCGGTGCTGCCGACATAGCCGATCACCTGGCCGGCATGGACCATTTCGCCATCGTGCAGGCCGCGCGCGTAGCGCGACATGTGGCCGTAGCGGGTGACCAGATCCGGGCCGTTGCGCAACTCGACCATCTGTCCGTAATAGCCGTGCCAACCGAAGAAATCCACGCGCCCGGAGGCCACGGCGTGGATCGGTGTGCCCATCGGCGCGGCCAGATCGACGCCTTTGTGGAACTCGGGTATGTGCAGCACCGGATTGATGCGCCAGCCCCAGCCCGAGGTCAGCCGTGCCGAGGGCACCGGCATGACCAGCGCGATCGGCATCAGGCCCTGGCCGTCGGAATCGGCCAGCACGGTGTCACCGTGCGCGTCGCGGAAGCGATACAGCGTGTGCTCGCGACCGGCGTCGTACACCGTCAGCCGCACCAGATCGGGTTCGCGCACGCCAGGCTCGCGAATGAACAGCGCGTCCACCAAGGTGCCGGGCGGCAGCGGTTGCGGCAGATTGCTGTCCACATGCAGCCAATCCTTGACCGCGCTGGCCATCACCGGGTCGAAATGGCGCGCCTCGAGCTCGGCGGTGAGCGAATGCGCCACCATGAAACTGATGTCCTCGGGCGTACCCCGCGGCAGGATGGGCGTGTGCGCCGATACCGGCGCCGTGTCGTCATTCGAGGTGAGCACGGCGGCCAGCAATTGACCGCCCGCGCCCGGCGGGCCGTTGCGCGCGATGGTGCGCGCCGGCACGCCAGCCACGCCCCAACCCAGGGCGAGGCCACGGAAATGCCGGTCCTTGTGCACGATGCGCACGCCGACCAAGTGGTGGCCGCCGCGCACGGGGACGAGACAAGCTTCGATGTGGTCGCCGGCACGCAGCGTGCTCAGCGGCATGCGCTGCGCGATCTTCTGGCCCCAGACGAAGGCATCGCTGCGGGTGACGCCCCAGTGCGCGAACACGCCATCGAGCATCTCGCCCTGGCCAAGGACCGTGCTCACCTGCTGGCAGGCGAAGGCCTGGGCACTGGCGGCGAGCGCGAACAACAACAAAGCGGCAACGGTGCGGTGGATTCGACGCATCGGGACATCCTCGAATCTAGGCTGATGAAGCTGCGCAACTTGCCCCGAATCTGGGCGCATCGCGGCGCGGCGCGTCGTTCCTTATAACCGGCGCTCGTTAGACGCGCGTTAGATCACGCGGCTTTCACGCCTTACCAATCTGTACGATTTCGTATGTACCGGGCAGTACATTTTTTCGACCCTGCGCACCTGCCCCGGGCAAACCCGCGCACTGGCGCGATATGCCGCTGCACCGCATGGGTGCAGGCGGCGAGAGCCGGCGCTCAGCGCGAAGAGACGTATTTCTCGCGGCGGATGTGCTGGATCGGCAGTCCGGCCAGCTTGAGCGCTTCGAAAGACTGATCGACCATGTCCGGGTTGCCGCACAGGTAGGCGATGTCACCGACCGGGTCGGGCGCCAGCTCGGGCAACACGCTTTGCACGTAGCCGAGGCGATCGTGCGCATGCGGCTGCGCGCGCGGCCCACGGCTGAAGCATGGCACGAAGCGGAAACCCGCATGCGCGGCGGCGAACGCCTCGAATTCGTCGCCATACAACAGCTCGGACTCGCTGCGCGCGCCATACAGCAGCACCGCCTCGACGCCACGCGCACGCATGTGCGCGGCCAGTTGCGGCAGCATCGCGCGATACGGCGTGACGCCGGTGCCGGTGGCGATCAGCACGTAGCGGCGGTTGGCATCGGCCTCGCCCAGCACGAAGCGCCCGTAGGGTCCGCTGGCCTCGACCGTGCCGCCCTCCTCCAGATGCGTGAACAGCGCGCTGGCGGCACCGCCCGGCACGTAGCTGACCGCGATCTCGATCAGCTCCACGGCCGCGCCGTCACGCGCGGCCACGGTGGCCACCGAATAGCTGCGCTTGGTCGGCTTGCCATCGGCGTAGGCGAAATGGATTTGCAGAAACTGCCCGGGCGTGAACGCAAACGGCTGGCCGTCGGTACGCGCGAAGGCGAGGTGACGCACGCTGGCTGCGAGCATGCGGCTCTGCGCCAGGCGCAGGGTGAAGTGCTGGATCATCGGCGGTGGGCAGGGTTCGGTTGGGTTGCCGCAGTGGAAGCGCTGCGTGCGCGCAGCGGCGACGGAACGCGGGTCATGCGCTCCTATACTAGCGCCTTGTCTTTCGGCTCATGCCCATGTCCGCGATCCCCGCGCTCGATCTGCGCGCGCTGCGCAAAACCTATCCCAACGGCGTCGAAGCACTCAAGGGCATCGACCTCAAGGTCGAAGCCGGCGACCTGTTCGCGCTGCTCGGACCCAACGGCGCCGGCAAATCGACGCTGATCGGCATCCTCGCCTCGCTGGTCAACAGCAGTGGCGGCGAGGCGCGCGTGTTCGACGTGTCGGTGCAGCGCGAGCGCAGTCGCGCCATGGCGCTGCTCGGCGTGGTGCCGCAGGAGATCAACCTCAACCAGTTCGAGAAACTGTTCGACATCTGCGTCAACGAAGCCGGCTTCTACGGCGTGCCACGGTCTGTCGCCAAGCAGCGCGCCGAGAAATACCTCAACGAGTTGCGCCTGTGGGACAAGGCGCAGCAACCGGCGCGCAACCTGTCGGGTGGCATGAAGCGGCGCCTGATGATCGCGCGCGCCATGATGAATGAGCCGCGCGTGCTGATCCTCGACGAGCCCACCGCCGGCGTGGACATCGAGATCCGCCGCTCGATGTGGCAGTTCGTGCGCCAGATCAACCGCGAAGGCGTCACCGTGATCCTCACCACGCACTATCTCGAGGAAGCCGAAAACCTGTGCCGCAACGTGGCCATCATCGATCACGGCCAGATCATCGAGCACACCACGGTCAAGGCGCTGCTGACCCAGATCGATGTGGAAACCTTCGTGCTCGATCTGGTCGCGCCGTGCACCCAGCAGTCGCTGCCGCACCTCGAGGGCCTGATCCTGCGGCGCATGGACGAGTCCACGCTGGAGGTCGAGCTGCCGCGCGGCCGCGACCTCAACACGCTGTTCGCAGCCTTGAGCACGGCCGGGCTGGTGGTGCGCTCGATGCGCACCAAGTCCAACCGCCTGGAAGAACTCTTCCTGCGCCTGACCGGCGCCACGGAGCGCGCGGCATGAGCTGGTATCAGCAGTGGGTGGCGTTCTACACCCTGATCCGCCGCGAGATGATCCGCATCGTGCGCATCTGGGGGCAGACCCTGATGCCGCCGGCGATCACCATGACGCTGTATTTCCTGATCTTCGGCACGCTCATCGGCAGCCGCATCGGCGCGATCCACGGCTACACCTACATGCAGTACATCACCCCCGGCCTGGTGATGATGAGCGTGATCACCAACAGCTACGGCAACGTCACCAGCTCGTTCTTCGGCGCCAAGTTCGGGCGCTACGTCGAGGAAATGCTGGTCAGCCCGATGCCGCCGCGGGTGATCCTCGCCGGCTACATTGGCGGCGCCATGCTGCGCGGACTGATGGTGGGCGCCATCGTGCTCGGCATCTCGCTGTTTTTCACCAGCCTGCACATCGTCAGCATCTGGGTGACGCTCAGCAGCGTCGTGCTGACCACGGCGATCTTCTCGCTGGCCGGTTTCATCAACGCCATGTTCGCGCGCAAGTTCGACGACATCGCGCTGGTGCCGACCTTCGTGCTCACCCCGCTCACCTACCTCGGCGGCGTGTTTTATTCGGTCGACCAGTTGCCGCAGCCGTGGCGCGACATTTCGCACGCCAACCCGATCCTGTACATGGTCAGCGCCTTCCGCGACGGCATGCTCGGCGTCGGCGACATCGCGCTGCTGCCGGCCTACGCGGTGATGCTGGTGCTGTTCGTGGGGCTGGGCATCATCGCCGAGCGCCTGCTGCACCACGGACGCGGGCTGCGCAGTTGAGTCCGCGACCCTCGACTTGGCCCGATAGGGGTCGGGAAGGCTCATCACCTCCCCGCCCTCCGAACCGTGCGTGCGGTTCTCCCGCACACGGCTCTCCAGTGGGTGGTTGCTTCATCGAGATCGGCACGCCAAGGCATGGGCTTGGGTTAACGTGAAAAGCCCCTGCTGAGCGAAGTAGCTATTGGGCCAGCGCTGATGGTCCTCGCGGGTGTGACCGTGCCCACGCCGACCTTCGTATGCACGAAGGATAGAGCGCAGACGCCGGCGGATAAACCCGTCGAGCTTGCTGAAAGTGATCCGGTGGGCATGCTTGAAGTACTGGTACCAGCCCCGCAGCATCGGGTTGATCTGGCTGATGATGCTCGCCAGCGAACGCCCCTTGGTACGCGGCGTGTGCTGTCGAATTTTGTCCAGCATCGCGTTCCAGCTCTTCGTGCGTACCCGGCGTTGACCGGCCTCGAACCGATAGCCCAGAAACTCGAACCCGCGGCCTACCTGTCGGCAGTCGCCGACGTGAGTCTTGTCCGGGTGCAAGGTCAGCTCGTGGGCGTCCACCCACGTGCCAATCTCGGCCAGCGCACGTTGCGCCTCATCCGCGGTCTGACACAGCACCACGAAGTCATCGGCATAACGCACCATCCGATAGCCACCTGCGGCCATCGTCTCGTCGAGCCCATGCAGGTAGATATTGGACAACAGCGGACTGATCACCGCACCCTGCGGCGTACCGCCCGTGGGGATCCAGCGTTCCAGTCCCGCCATCACTTCCTGCTTGAGCCACGATTCCAGCAAGCGCAGTACGCGGCCATCCGCGATCTGCTCGCGCACCCGCGCCATCAGACCGGCGTGCGGAATGCTGTCAAAGTAGCCGGCAAGGTCGGCATCCACCACATGGCAATACCCCGCCCGCAGCAGTGCATCCACCTCCCGCAGCGCACGCTTGGCACCGCGGCCGGGCCGAAACCCGTAGCTGTGTGCGCAAAAGATCGACTCGAAGATCGGCTCAATCACCAGCCGTACCGCCGTTTGCACCACGCGATCCTTCACCGTCGGTATCCCCAGTGGACGGGTTTGGCCCCGCCCTTTGGGAATCTCGACCCGCCTGATCGCTTGGGGCCGGTACGTGTCACTGCGCAGCGCCCTCGCCAGCTCGTCGAGGTAGCGCTCGGCATGGGCCGCGAACGCGTCCACACTTTGACGATCCACCCCGGCCGCTCCGCAATTGCGCACCACCCGTCCCCACGCCGCTTGCAGCGTCGCCGGACGCATCACCTTGTCCATCAGGCTGAACCATTTTCCTCCCTTCACGCCGTTGTCCAGCGCTGCCAACATTCGGTCCGTCCATACCGAGGCTTCCACCCAACTCCAATCGCGAGTCTGGGTATCTTCATCGTGCTTAGCCGTTACCGGCACTTGCGATGAGTTTGCGTGCATCGTTCTCAACCTCCCGAATCCACCTTCCTGCCCCCCTTCCCTCCACGCGGTTTTGCTAGCCGCGCTTCGCGGATCTCAACTCAAGATCCTGCGGTACTACGAAGGCTCTGACTCCCTCACCCGTTCACATCGGGCGCGGGTCTCCCCGCTTACTGCATCGCACCTTCCCAATGTTCCGTCCCCAACCACACGGTGTGCCCGATCATCGCTTTGACAGCCACCTCAGCGTGATCGGTGAGTTCCAGGCTTCGCCATGAATGAGCAGGCTCGCCGCAACACCCCGCCGAAACGGGTTCGCTTTACTACGGACCATCAGTTCGTTTCCGGTTGCTCTCCACCCCGCCTCTCAGCGACGCAGTTACCTTCAACTACAGGGCCTGTGGCTTGCCCCGACGCGGACTTGCACCGCGCTGATACGATGCCCTCACGGGCGCACTCATCCCCGCGCAGGCGGGGATCCAGCGCTTTTGGATTTCGATCGAGTCACTCACTGGGTCCCCGCCTGCGCGGGGACGACGGGTAAAGCACTGGATGACACGCGTTGCGGCGCCACGCCAAAATCAAGCGCAAGTGCGGATCTCACAGCCGCGCGCGGCGATCGGCCAGCAACAACTCGGCGGGCAGCGCCGCGGCGGCCAGACCGCGCGCGAACAGCATGGCCTGGAAGCGCTCACCCATGGCCTCGGGCAGCATCAGGCGCTTGATCTCCTGCGCCAACGCGTATAGCCCGGCGGCATCCAGTCCGACGGCGGCCTCGGCGTGTATCTGTTCCAGCCCTGCCGCCAGCAGGAATTGCCCTTGCGGCACGTAGGCCGCCAGCTCCAGGCCCGCGCCCTGTCCGGCCTCGGCCAGCGCGCTGAAATCGACGCTGGCGGTGAGGTCCTGCAGGCCGGGATGCAGGAACACGTCCGCGTGCACGCGCTGCCGGTAAAACGCGCGCAAGGTGCCGTTGGCGCGTTGCGGCAGGTAATACTCGGCGCGCGGGTAACCGTAATCGACGAACAGTGCCAGCCCGGCCTCGAGCGTGCCGGCCACCGCCTGCAGCCAGTACGGCAATTGCGGCAGCAGCTCCGAGCGGTAACCATCGGCGAACGCCCGGCCCAGCGTGCGCTCGAGATGACGCACGGCGGCGGACGTCAGCGCATCGGCCGGGCGATCCCGGCGCACGAAGGCGCCGGCACCGTCCAGCGCCACGTGCTCCTCGAACACCTCGCCGCCACGCAGCGTGAAACGCGTGGCCGGCAGCGCGTCGATCACCTCGTTGGCGAACAGCACGCCGCGCCAGGGCGTCTCGGGCGGGCGCTCGAGCCACTGCACGCGCGCGTACAAGTCTTTCGGCAGGCGCTCGCGCAGTCGCGCCTGCTGGCGCACGCGCAGCTCGGCGCTGGGTTCCAGCATCAGATACCTTGCCGGCAACGCCTCGCGCAGCGCCAGCGCCGCCAGCGCATGTTCGGCGAAGGCGCCGCTGCCGCCGCCCAGTTCCAGCCAGTCGGCATCCGCGCCCAATAGCTGCAGCGATGGCGCCAGCGCCGCCGCCACGCAACGCGCGAACACGGGCCCCAGCTCGGTGCTGGTGACGAAATCGCCCAATGCGCCGAACTTGCGCGAGCCAGCGCTGTAGTAACCCAGCCCCGGCGCGTACAGGCAGCGCTCCATGAAAGCGTGGAACGGCAGTGGCCCGTGCGCGGCGATGGTTTCGCGCAGCAGCGCGCTCAGGCGTGCCGAATGCGCGAGCGCATCGGCATCGGGTGCGGGCAGATCGGTGGGCTGCATGGCTGGTCCTTGGGCGACAGCCGGCAAGCCTACATGCGCCGGCGCGTGCGCATGGCGCGTGCGGCGTGGCGCACCAGCCGCGCCACTGGCGGTCGCGATTCTGACTGTGGAGCGGCCGAACGCGGCCATGGTGCTTGCCGCCCCATGTCGACTATGGCTAAATGCGCCATAAATGAAAGCCGCGCTGGTCTACCACGACAAGCTGATCGATGTGGATGGATCCATCATCGAGATGAAGATTTGGCGCGTGCCGTTGCCGGTCGACGGCAGTCATCATTTGCTCAAGTACAGCCTGTACTACGGGCGTGGCGGCGGGCGCATCGTGGGCTACGACAACGAGTCTGGTAAAGGCGATCATCGCCATCTGCACGACGTGGAGATGCCCTACACCTTCACCACCGTCGAGCAGCTGCTGGTCGACTTTATCGCCGATGTGCAACGCGAACGAGGGCAACAACGATGAAGAAGACCATCACCATCCATGTCAATGATTCGCTGCAAGCCATGGGCGAGCGCTTCGCGGACGCGTGGCATCGCGCCGAGTCTGGCCGGGAGATGGCCGAAACGCACATTGGCTTCGTCGAGCTGGAAGCCATGCTGTCGGCCTTGACCCCCAAACGCATGGAATTGCTGCGCGCTCTGCATGCTCATCCGGCCAAGGATGTGATGGCCTTGTCCAAGGCGCTGGGCCGCGACTACAAGCGCGTGCACCAGGACGTTCGCGAGTTGAGCGCCACGGGCTTGGTGGTGAAAGGTCCGCGCGGCGTGTGCGTCCCTTACGACGTGGTTCATGCCGAGATGAAGCTGTAGACGCGCAACCGCGCGCCGTCAGTGCCAACTGCACGGGTTCGGCGCAGGCGCCGCTGCCGCCCGGTTTCTGCCAACGCGCGAACACCGGCCCCCCAGCTCGGTGCTGGTGACAAAATCGCCCAATGCGCCGAACTTGCGCGAGCCAGCGCTGTAGTAACCCAGCCCCGGCGCGTACAGGCAGCGCTCCATGAAAGCGTGGAACGGCAGTGGCCCGTGCGCGGCGATGGTTTCGCGCAGCAGCGCGCTCAGGCGTGCCGAATGCGCGAGCGCATCGGCATCGGGTGCGGGCAGATCGGTGGCTTGCATGAGATCGACTGGCGCAAATCGGCAAGTCTATCCGCGCGGCGCAGGCGCCGCGGCATCGGGTAGGGAGCCGGAATCCTCCGGTCCCCTCCCACACCACCGTACGTGCGGTTCCGCATACGGCGGTTCATGAGTGACGCTGAAGATACCGGCTGGTTTCGATCATTGAGACCAACTTCAGCCGGTCGAAGAAGGCTTTCGGAAACGCCTGATTCATGTGACTGGCACCACTGTTCCACCATGGGCCGTGCCCGTTGTGTCCCGAGTGCCAAGCCCGCGCCTCCGGCAGCCCTCGTTTGCGCAGCAGCGCGGTACGCCGCGGACGCGTCTTGGCTTGCCGCCATAGCAGGCAGCGCAGCCGACGCCGCAGCCATCCGTCGAGGTCCTTCCACACCGTCTTGCTCTCGCTGAGCTGGAAATAGCCGATCCATCCACGAAGCACCGGGTTCAGTGTCTCGATGGTGTGGGTCAGGCTACGTCCGCGCCCCTGACGCAGCAGTTCACGCACGCGGTCGGTCAGGCGGGCCACGCTGTGCGGCGCGACCTTGAGCCTGATATGACCACCGGCGTTCGTCAGGGTGTAGCCCAGAAACTTGCGTTTCCATGGCGTGGCGCATGCGCTCTTGGCTTCATTGACCTGCAACTTCAGGCGTTCGTCCAGGAACACCTTCATGGCGGCCATCACGCGCTGCCCTGCCGCTTCGCTTCGGACATAGATGTTGCAATCATCCGCATAACGACAGAACGCGTGTCCGCGCTTTTCCAGTTCGCAATCCCAATCCGTGAGCAGGATGTTGGACAGCAACGGCGACAACGGCCCGCCTTGCGGCGTGCCTTGGTCACGTGCTGTTTCCACCCCGTCACGCATCAAGCCCGCTTCCAGATAACGGCGGATCAGCTTGAGCACCCGCTCGTCGTCGACGTGCCGGGCGACCCGCGACATCAGGATGTCGTGGTTCACCCGGTCGAAGAACTTCTCCAAGTCCATATCCACCACCCACGCACGGCCCTCCTGCACATAGTGCTTGGCCGCACGCAGAGCTTGATGGGCACTGCGCCCCGGCCTGAAACCGTAGCTCGATGCGGAGAACGTCGGCTCGACGATCGGTTGAAGGACTTGCAGCAGCGCCTGCTGGATCAGCCGATCCAGCACCGTCGGGATGCCCAGTGTCCGCACCCCGCCCGAGGGCTTGGGAATGTCCACCGCGCGCACCTCCGACGGCAGGTAACTGCCGTCCAGCAAGGCTGCTCTCACGCAGGGCCAGTGTCTCTTCAGCCAGTCCTTGAACGATCCCACCGTCAGGCCATCGACCCCCGGTGCGCCACCGTTACGAACCACCTTCTGATACGCCGACCACACGTTGCTGCGTTCGATCACGGCCTCCATCAGCCGTGACACCTCCGCTTTCGTTTGCCCGGCTGCCGCCGTGATCGACTCGGCACCACACGGCCTACCCACGGGATACTGTCCCGCCTCTTGGCCCTTGGCCCCGGCTTCCCGGGCTTCTGCTTCGTCGTCGATCATCGAGGTTCAGTCGTCCTAATCGCGGTCTCTCATGTTCGGCCCTTCGGTCATAACGCACCTACTACGCCCCGCAGGAAGTCCCCTTGGGGGATGGCCTCTGCTGACTTCTCGCTCCGCCTTCCAGCGTCGCCCTTTCAGGCATGAGGCGAGATCTCCCCGGGTATGACGCACCTGCCTTCCCGCTTATGCCTGTCGGATATACGCCACGTCGTCTGTGCAAGTACCGGGCTTTGACCCCTTTTGCTGCCTCACCCCAACGTGTCGCCTCGTATCCGCTTCCTGTTCGTCAGGCCAGCGCTTTGCCTCGGGCTTCCTTCAGACGACCAGTCACCCGATTCGCCCTTGCCTCTGGCTAACTCTTCCCCTTGCCGGGTGAGTAGAGGACTTTCACCTCCAAGCAGGTGCGCCCTGCCGGGCGCACAAAAAGAAAGGGCCGGCATCGCTGCCGGCCCAAGTCTCACACGGAGATGGAAGGATGCTTAGAAGCGGTAGTTGAAATCGACATAATACGAACGGCCGTAGATGTTGTAAGCGCCTTCGTTGTAGTAGGGCCAAGAAGTATCGCTCTTGTCGACTGGCGGCATGGTATCGAACAAGTTGTTGACCGTGAGGCCAATGCTGGCATCCGAACCAATGTCGTACTTGAACGTGGCGTTGTAGAGAATCCACGGTGGCAGAGTACCCGCACCGTAAGTCTGGTAGACAGTCGGATTATCTGCTGCCGCGCTGTTCGCGAGCTTGCCGTAGCGGATTGCCGTCAACGCTGTATCCCAGTTACCGACTGCCCAATTCAACGTGCCGCTGAGGATCGTCTTGTACTCAGGACCCAACGCCGAGCCACCCTGAGAATAAAGCGTGTCGTAGTAAGGGTTGTGCAGCAGATCGACGGTGGGCTCGCCAGGAGCTGCTTGAAATTGGTGTCTCAATGTAACGTTGTAATTACCATTCAGACTAAGCTCACCCCACTGGCCCAAGTCGTAGCGATAAGCAAGCGATGCAACGATGCCACTTACACGTTCAGACGCAATATTGACAGGCTGATAGCTAACGCTTAACAACTGTCCTGTGCTTGAGCGGCTAACCGCATTCAAAGCTGCAATGCAGACTGGCGAAGATGCCGGAATCTGACCAAGCAGGCACTGTGCTTCCTGAATTAGCAGGCTGTTGACGCTCTGGTACTGCACCTCGTTGCGAATGCGAATGTCGTAGTAATCGGCTTTGGCCGTAAAATTCGAGGTGGGCGACCAGACTACACCGCCGCCCCAACTTTTCGCCGTGATCGGGCTGAGAAATCGATTGGGATTTTGCTGCCCGGTAATTTGTACGTTATTTGCACTTGATTGCGAACAGGCAGAAAACGGAGTGCCTGGAGCATTTTTCTCGCACTTGTAGTAATCGGTAACAAACTGGAAATTACCACTGGGTCCGACAAAAACATAACCCATATCCGGCATGCGGAACGCCGTCGAATAATTGGCCCTCAGCAGCAAAGTACTCAATGGTCTGAAAGCAAGTGCCACTTTGTAAGTGGGACGACTCGAAGAGCTGCCACCATCGTTGTGGAAGCGGTCATATCGAGCCGAAACATCTGCGCTCAACATACTAAAAATCGGGATGTGAAACTCGACTGCGGCAGCATACTGATTCCGGCGTCCACCGCCCGATGATGCGGTTTGCCCCCAAAATGCATGGCTGGTCAGCAGGGGGTTGGCAGGTAGCGACCAATTTTCATCCCCCGCTTGCAGCACAGCCGCAACTCCAACATTTCCGGCGGGCAACGCAAACAAATCAGTGTTGGTCACTTGCAAATTGACGTTCTGGGTATAGTCTTCGCTGCTACTATGGATGATGCCTGAGAACGCTTGATATTCAGCAGGCGTCACATTTTGATAGAAATTTTTGTAGTTGGGAGCGTAAACCGGATAACCGTAATTGGTGCCAAGTTTCGGCCCCAGAAATTGATTCTGGAAAAATGCATCGACTTTGGCGGTCAACGGATGCAGTTCATTGGTTGAAGTGTTGAGCTGCGAACGCGCAAAGAAAGCATCATAATTCCAGTTACTGCTACCCACGCTGCCTTTGATACCGCCATAGAAATTGTAGGAACGGTCCACTTCGTGAGTGGAATTGGTCAACAAACCGCCCACCTCTTCAGGCGAGAACAGCTCGAACGGGTTTTGAAAAGTGCCGGTATTTGCGTTGAAAATATAGCCGGGCGCCTGGCCATTATAAAATCCATTGATGTTGGGCTCCCAAAAACTGTAAAACGGACCGACGCCATAATTCTGACTGTAAATGTCGAGCAACAAATTGCCATATAGCTCAGTGTGGTCATTAAGGCGAAATGTTCCTGACAAGTATGCGCTACCTTCTCGCGTCTTGTTCATCACCGTGTTATAGCCAGGTGCATATGGACTTCCGCATGCGTACCCATTACCTACGTACTGACCTGGTGGTTGGCCCACACCTGTCACTGTCTCGCCGCGTACGGTAGTGCCGGCATACTGATTGGCAATATTTGCGCACGCATTGGGCGTGATACTGTTCGGATCTATGTAGTTGTTACCTGCGAACAGCGGGCCAACATCAAGAATGCCATAGGTAATGGAGGGCAAACCCGCCAGCTCGGGATTGGGGTTTGCAAATGTACTTGAGGCATAGCTACGTTGAAACTGATAAATCGGCTGTTGCTCCTGATATTGCAGACCATAAACCAAGCTGAGCGGGCCGTGGTCGTAGCCACCCACCAGCGAAAGTCGCTGTGACGAACCGCCGCCTTGCGAGAATCCACCTGCTTGGTAGTTGAAGTCCAAGCCGTGGGCATGTTTTTTGAGAATGATATTGACCACGCCCGCGATTGCAGCCGAGCCGTAGATCGACGATTGGTTGCCGGGGACGATGTCAATGCGGCTGACCATCGCCAGCGGGATATTGGAAATATCCGAGATATTGGCCTCGCCGTTGTACAACAGCGGATAACTGGCCAAGGGGTGGCCGTTGATCAGAAACAGTGTGAAATCAGGGGGCAGTCCTAGCAACGAAATCGACTGTGCGCCTTGCGTGAAACTGGCGGATGTTGCCGCGCCTTGAACCTCGCCGGTGGCCAGCGGCTGCGCTCGCAGCGCCTGATAGATACTGGTGAACCCTTGGCGCTTGATGTTTTCCGCAGTGATGGTAATAGTCGGCGTGGCAGTGTTGATCTCGGCTGTGGGAATCAGCGAACCGGTGACCACCACCGCTTTCATCTCTTGCACTTTTTTCTTGTCTTGCTTCTGCGTGGTACCGGTCTGCGAATCCTGCGCGCGCACGGGCAGGGCATAGGCCGAGGCGGAGAGCGCGGCGACGATGGCCGCCGCCAACAACGAGCGTTGCATGGGCTTCATGGGTTCAAGACTCCGTGTGCGTGTGGGGCGAAGCATGCTGGCCGGCGTTGCCCGGCCGTAGCCAAAAGCCGTGATGCCGGCAACCGGCACGGCTTTAACCCGAAGCTAACGCCAAACGCACAGGCCGTTCTACGGATTTGGCCGTGATGTAATCGATCTGTATGCGCGCCGACTGTGGTTTTGTAAGATTCGTGTCGCTGCGCCGCAGCAACATCGCGATTCCAGGCTGCGTTTCAATGCAGCCAATGCACGCCCAGCGGCAGGAGCAGCAGCATCAGCACGATGCCGTAGCTCACCATCGCCGCGGCGAGGCGCGGCGCCAGCCCGGCCATCGCGGCCAGCGCTGCGGCGGTGATCATCGGCGGCATCGCCGATTCCAGCACGCCGGTCTGCGCGGCCGCGCCGTGCAGGCCGAGCAGCGGTGCCAGCAGCAGCGCCAGCGCCGGCAGTGCCAGCATCTTCAGCAGCAGGCCGCAACCCAGCGCGCCCAGATGTTCGCGGTCCGGCAGCAGCTTGAGCTGCAGGCCGATGGCCAGCGCCACCAGTGGCAGCAAGGCCGCAGCCAGCGGCTGCAGCATCCCCGTCAGCCAGTGCGGCAATGATGCCGGCGCGATGGCCAGAGCCAGCAACAGCGCCAGAAACGCCGGAAAGGTGAGCACCCGGCGCAGGATGTGCAGCGGCCGTGGGCGCACGCCATGGCCGTAAGCCGCCAACACCACCACGCCGTACGTGGAGAGGATCAGGAACGAGCCGAACTGGTCGTAGGCCACCGCGTAGGGCAGCGCCGCATCACCCAGCACCGCGCGCGTCAGCGGATAGCCGAGGTACGAGGTATTGCCCAGCGGCACGGTCAGCAGCAGCGCGCCGGTGACCGCGCGCGGCCAGCGCAGCACACGCGCCAGCAGCCACACTGCCAGCGCCGCGACCAGCAGCAGCAACCACGGCAGCAGCGCCACCGCCACCAGTTCGCGGCCGAGCTGCAGGCGCGAGGCATACAGCAGCACCATCGCCGGCAGGTTGACGTACAGCACCACCAGGTTGAGCGTGTCGGCGGCGCGCTCGGGCAGCACGCGCCGCCACGCCAGCACGCGGCCGATGACGATCAGCAACAGCAGAAACGCGAAAGTGGCGACCGGCAACTGCATGCGATGGCCTCGTCCGGAATGACGCTCAAGGAGCGGGAATCATCAGGCCAATCCAAGTCCCGTGCTCTGCACGCGCTGGATCCCCGCCCCCGCCTTCGCGGGGGCAGACTCTGCGCGCGAATGACGAGCGCGGTGGCGCGGCTCCCTGTCTGGCCTGCTGATACACTGCGAGCATGACGGCAAACACGGAAAATCTGATCCTTGAACTTCTGCGTGTCATGCGCGCGGACATCACCTCGATCAAGGACGGCATGCGTGAGGTGAAAGGGCGCCTGACCAGTCTCGAAGCCGCCATTGCAGCGCTGCGCCGCGATCATCTGGGCGCGCAGGAAGATGTGTATCGCCAGCAGGCTGCCATCGATCGATTGGCGGAGCGCATGGATCGCGTGGAAAAGCGGCTCGAGCTGCAGGACTAGCCTGGCGCGCGCAAGGCAACCCATTCAAGAGCGGCAGGCGCGGGCAGGAAGCCCCGTTTTTCGTCATCTCCGCGCAGAGCCTGCCCGACGAAGATACAGGGCGGGACATGCCCCTGCCTTTCGGCATCCCCGCGTTCCTGTTGCCTGGATCCCCGCCTACGCGGGGATGACGGGCCGGGTCGCGATGACCAGCCAGGAAACTCGGGTATCAGCCGTCGCGCAGCGCCGCGCGCAAAAACTCGGGCGCACTCAAGGCCGCGCGGTGCACGCCGGCGTTGTAGTAGCGCGTGGCGAACGGCCTGGCTTCGGCATCGGCCTCGCGGAAGGCACCGATCGCCGCCGCGCCCTTGCGCGCCAGCGTGCAGCTCCACCAGCCGGTGGGATAGCACGGCTGCGGAAACGGCAGCGTCGCCATGGCGCCGAAACCGGCCTGGCGCATGGCCGCGCGCATGCTCTGGATCAAGGCCAGATGCGCCAGCGGCGATTCGGATTGCTGCACCAGCACGCCGCCCTCGCCCAGCGCGCGCTGGCAACTGCGGTAGAAGGCCGCGTTGAACAGGCCCTCGGCGGGACCCACCGGATCGGTTGAGTCGACGATGACCACATCCACCGAGCCCGGCGCGCACTCGGCCATATACTGGATGCCATCGGCGAAGCGCAGCTCGGCGCGCGGGTCGCCGTTGGCCTCGCACAGCTCGGGAAAGTGCTGCTCGGCCAGGCGCGTCACGCGCTCGTCGATCTCCACCTGCACCGCATGCTCCACCTCGGCGTGGCGCAGCACCTCGCGCAGCGTGCCGCAATCGCCGCCGCCGATGATCACCACGCGCTTCGGCGCCGCATGCGTGTACAGCGCCGGGTGCACGATCATCTCGTGGTACAGGAAATTGTCGCGCGTGGTGACCATCATGCAGCCATCGATCACCATCAGCTTGCCCCAGTCGGTGCTGTCGTAGATGGCGATGGTCTGGTAGGGCGTGGTTTCCTCGTGCAGTTTGGCGCGCAGGCGAAAGCCGATGGACGACCCGCTGGGGGCGTGATGCTCGGTGAACCAGGTCTCGCTCATGGCGCGCGCTCACAGGGTTGAAGAGGCGCGATTGTAGCGGGCGGCGGCGCGCGCTCCGCGATGCGCGCGCCGCCGCCGGCTACACTACGCACGCCATCGACCCCGCGGCGTGCAAGGCTTCCGGTCGAGGTTGCCCGCGCGTCCAGGCCCGCCGCTGCGATGCCATCCACTCGATGACCACGGGAGAGCCCGCCATGCCGGAACACTGGGATCGCGACGCCGCGCGCCACACCTATGCCATGCCCTACTGGAGCGATGGCTATTTCGATATCGACGAACAGGGCCGCGTCAGCGCGCGTCCGCGGGGCGACGCCGGCCCCGCGCTGGCGCTGGCCGATGCCGTGGCCGCGGCGCGCGCGAGCGGCTTGCGTCTGCCGCTGCTGCTGCGCTTTCCCGACATCCTGCACCATCGCCGCGCGCGCCTGCAGCAGGCTTTCGCCGCCGCGATGACGACGCACGGCTATCGCGGCGGCTACACCGCGGTGTATCCGATCAAGGTCAACCAGCAGCGCGGTGTGGCCGGCGAACTGGCCGCCGGCGGCGATCCCGCCGACTTCGGCCTGGAGGCCGGCTCCAAGCCCGAGCTGCTGGCCGTGCTGGGCATCGCCAAGCCGGGCAGTCTGGTGGTGTGCAACGGCTACAAGGACGCCGAGTACATCCGCCTGGCGCTGATCGGCCGGCGCATGGGGCTGGACGTGGTGATCGTCATCGAGAAGCCCTCCGAGCTGGAGCACGTGCTGCGCGAATCCGCCGCGCTGCACGTGGCGCCGCTGCTCGGCGTGCGCATGCGCCTGGCCACGCTGGGCGCCGGCAAATGGCAGAACACCGGCGGCGACAAGGCCAAGTTCGGCCTCACCCCGCGGCAATTGCTGGACCTGCTGGCGCGGCTGCGCGCGGCGGGCCTGGGCGACGCGCTGCAACTGCTGCATTTCCACATGGGCTCGCAATTGTCCAACCTGCGCGACATCGCCTCGGGCATGCGCGAGGCCGGGCAGTATCTGGTGCAGCTCGCGCGGCAGGACGTGAACTTGCGCTGGGTCGATGTCGGCGGCGGTCTCGGCGTCGATTACGAAGGCACGCGCTCGCGCTCGTCCTGCTCGGTCAATTACGCCATCGAGCAGTATGCGCAGGCCATCGTGCAGCCGCTGGCCGAACTGTGCGCCGCGGCCGCGCTGACGCCGCCGCGCATCGTCACCGAAGCCGGGCGCGCGATGACCGCGCATCACGCCGTGCTGATCGCCAACGTCAGCGAGGTGGAACCCGCGCCGCATGGCGCGCGCGCCGCGCTGGCCGCCGACGCGCCAGCGGCGCTGCGCCATCTGCACGCGCTGCACGCCGAACTGGCCGCGCGCCCAGCCACCGAGATTTATCTCGAGGCCCAGCAGCACCACGCCGAGGGTCTGGCCCTGTTCGCGCTGGGCCAGCTCGACCTGGCGCAGCGCGCCGCGCTGGACGATGTGTTCCACGCCCTCGCCCACGCCGTGCGCGCGCGCCTGGACCCGCACGAGCGCGCGCAGCGCGCGCTGCTGGACGAACTCGACGAGAAACTCGTGGACAAATACTTCGTCAATTTCTCGGTGTTCGAATCGATCCCCGATGTCTGGGCCATCGACCAGATCTTCCCCATCGTGCCCATTGCCGGGCTCGACCGGAAACCCGCGCGGCGTGGCGTGATCGCCGATCTCACCTGCGATTCGGACGGGCGCATCGACCACTACGTGGATGCCGGCGGCGTCGACGTGAGCCTGCCGCTGCACGCGCTGCCCGACGATCCCGGGTCGCCGTATTGCCTGGGCATCTTCATGGTCGGCGCGTACCAGGAAACCCTGGGCGACATCCACAACCTGTTCGGCGACACCGACGCGGTGAACGTGCGCGTCGGCGCCGATGGCCGGCCCGTGCTCAGCCACCACCGCCGCGGTGACAGCGCCGCGCTGATGCTGGAGTACGTCGGCTACGACCTGGCCGCGTTGCGCGAAACCTGGCGCCAGCGTCTGCACGACGCCGGACTCGACACCGCGCAGGCCGCGCCGCTGCTGGCCGCGTTGCAGGCCGGCGTGGACGGCTATACCTATCTGGCCACGCCGGCGTGAACACGCCGTCCGCGTGCAGCGTGCCGCGGGCCGTGGCCGCGCTGCGCCGCGGCGAGGTGATCGGCCTGCCCACCGAAACCGTGTACGGCCTCGCCGCCGACGCCGGCAACGCGCAGGCGGTGGCGCGCGTGTTCGCGCTCAAGCAGCGCCCGGCCGACCACCCGCTGATCGTGCATCTGGGCAGCGTCGCGCAACTGGACGCCTGGGCGCGCGCGGTGCCCGAGGCCGCGCGCGTGCTGGTCGCGCGCTACTGGCCGGGGCCGCTGACCCTGGTGCTGCCGCGCGCCGCGCGGGTGCTCGACGCGGTCACCGGCGGCCAAGACACGGTGGCGCTGCGCATGCCCGCGCATCCGCTGGCGCGCGCCGTGCTGGATGCCTTCGGCGGCGCGCTGGCAGCGCCCTCGGCCAACCGCTTCGGGCGCATCAGCCCGACGCGACCCGAGCACGTGCGCGCGGAGTTCGGCGCGGCCGTACCCTGCGTGCTCGACGGCGGGGCGTGTGCGGTGGGCATCGAATCGACCATCCTCGATCTCAGCCGTGCCACGCCGCGCATCCTGCGCCCCGGCGCGATCACCCGCGCCATGCTCGAAGCCGCGCTGGGCGTGACCGTGGCCGCAGGCGCCGATGCCGCCGCGCCGCGCGTGTCCGGTAGCCTGCCCGCGCACTACGCGCCGCGCACGCCGCTGCGACTGCTGCCGCGCGCCGAACTACTCGCGCAAGTCGGCGCGCCCGGCGTGCTGGTGCTCGGTCACGGCTTCGCGCTGCCGCCGCAAGCCGGGCTGCGTCTGCCAACCACTGCCGCCGGCTACGCGCAGGCGTTGTACGCGGCGCTGCGCGAACTGGATGCGCGCGGCGCGCGCGTGATCCTGGTCGAGCAGGTACCCGATGCGCCCGAATGGGCCGGGGTGCGCGATCGCCTCGCCCGCGCCGCGGCGGGCGCGGGCGCCGCGGATTGAACGCGGTCAGCTCGCATCCGCGTCCACGCCCAGTCCCTGCGCGATGCGGTTGACGAAATTGAAGTACGCGGTGATCAGGTTCACGCGCAGGATGTCGGCATCATCCAGGCCCTGTGCGCGCAGTGCGGCGATGTCCCCGGCGCGCAGCGCATGCGGCTGCAGGGTGAGCTTGCGCGCGTACAACGCGATGGCGCGCTGACGCGCGTCGGCGATGGTCTCGGGCGCGGCGCGCACGGCCTGCAGCGCGTCATCTTCCTCGATGTAGTACTGCAGGCGCCCCAGATGTTCGCGCACGCAATAGCCGCAGCCGTTGGCCGCCGACACCACCACGGCGATGATCTCGCGCTCGTCGCGCGGCACGCCGCCTGGCGCGAACATCAGGTGCGAATACAGCGCCAGGTGTTGCTGCAACGCTTCGACATCCAGGCCTTGCGCCTCGATGATCGGCGTGGACTGGCCGCGGCGTGCGCGCAGGTCGGCATAAAACGCGGCCAGGGCGCCGTCGGCGTGGGCTTCGTCGATGCTGTTGATCCACGCCATGCGGCGGCTCTCCGGGCGCCGCGCCGGATGCGCGGCCGTGGCGGGCATCTTCCCATGCGTCGTTGTGCGCTTGGCAAGTACGCATCCGCATCGCGCACAATCACGCATCGGGCGCCACGAACGGTTCGCCCGGCCCCCGGCACTACCGCCATCCAGATCAGGAATCGCAACGCATGAGCACTTTGCAAGTCGGATTCGTCGGACTCGGGGCAATGGGCGTGCCCATGGCCCGCCACCTGCACGCACGCGGCCTGCTGACCGCCGTCGCCAACCGCACGCCGGCCAAGGCGCAGGCGCTCGCGCTCGAACTCGGCGTGGCCGCGCCGGACACGCTGGCGCAGCTCGCCGCGGCGTGCGATGTGATCGCCCTGTGCGTCACGGCTGATGCCGACGTGCTCGGCTGCGTGCAGGCGCTGCGTCCGGGTTTGCGCCAGGACGCGATCGTGATCGACCACAGCACGGTGGCGCCGGCAACCGCGCAGCGCGCGGCGGCGCTGCTGCGCGAGGCCGGTGCGCGGTTTCTGGATGCGCCGGTATCCGGCGGCGTGGAGGGCGCGCGCAATGGCAAACTCTCGGTGATGGTCGGCGGCGACGAGGCCACGCTGGAGCACGCGCGCGTCGTGCTGGAAAGTTACGCCGCGCGCGTCACCTGGATGGGCGCCACGGGCAGCGGCCAGGCCACCAAGGCGGTGAACCAGGTGCTGGTGGCCGGCATCGCCGCGGCGGTGTGCGAGGGCTTGGCGCTGGGCGCGGCGCTGGGACTGCAAGCGGAACGCCTGCTGCCGACACTGGCGGCGGGCGCCGCCGGCAACTGGTTCCTGGACAAGCGCGGCGCGACGATGCTGCGCGGCGAGTTCGGCGTCGGCTTCAAGCTCGGCCTGCTGCACAAGGACCTGGGCATCGTGCAGGGCATCGCACGCGCCGCCGGCACCGAGCACAGCGTCGTCGACAAGGCGCTGGCCGACTACGCCGCGCTGATGGCCGCCGGCCACGCCGACGAGGACATCTCGGCGCTGATCCGGCTGAAGCACGCGCCAGTGCGCGGAGCCTGATCAACCACCCGGCAGCTTGCCCGGCTGCGGGCGCTGGCCGTGGTCGATCCAGCGCGTGAGCTCGTCGAAGGCGCGCCCGACTTCGGCGCCGGTGAACACGCAATGGCCCTCGGCGGGCACGTATTGCTGCACGAACATGCCGGCATGCCCGGCGCGCTGCACGCGTTCGGCGTAGGCATCGACGCTGTCGGCGGGCACCAGCGGGTCGGCCAGGTCGTGCAGCTCCAGCATGGGACGCAGCAGGCGCCCGCTGGGGGTGTAGTAGCGCAACAGGTAGGCCACGGCCGCGGGATCGGCGCGGTAGCGCGTCACGCCGGCGTTGAGCGCCGCGTCGTCGCGCGTGCCGAGGTACACGTAACCGGCGTTGCCGAAGGGGTTGCCGCCAGCCTGCTGCTGCGCGCGCTGCACCAGCGCGGTGGCGAAGGCGATCACGCCGGGCAGATCCTGGGGCGTACCCACGTGCCAGATCGCGCGCAGGTCGGCGAAACGCCCGGGGTGCGCGGCGAAGGTGGCGGCGATGCGCTTTTCGATTTCGGGCGTGGGCGCGTAATCGACCGGCACCGGGCCCAGCGTCGGCAGGATGCCGGGGAAGTAGTACGCGAACGCCGCGAGCATGCGGAACTGGCGCTGCCCGAGCTCCCAGCTGGGCGCCAGCGCGCCGCACAACGCCAGAGCGCCCTGGTAGTTGCCGGGGTCGCTCTCGATGGTCAGCGCGGTGAGCGCGCCGCCCATCGAGTCGCCCGCCACCAGGGTCTGCCGCGGCGCACCGTGCCGCGCGCTGAAGTACGCGCGCAGTTGCGCGGTGTCGGCCATGGCGCTCTGCAGCGCCCAGCCGGTCTGCGCGTAGGCCGACTGGATCACCGCGTAGCCGCGCGCCAGCATCGGCGCCAGCCAGGCTTGCGGCGCGTCGAGGTCGTAGTGCACCGGGTCGAGCGAATAGCCGTGGTAGAACACCACCAGACGCTGGTTCCAGTCCTGCGGCACGTCGATGCGGTAGGCCACGCCGCCGAGGCGGCCGGTCTCGATGGCGATGCCGGCGCGGGTCGTGCGTTGCACGTCGTGCACATGCAACCCGGCATAGGCGGCCGGCGCGTTGCGCGCCTGCGCGACGCTCAGGGTCGAGGCCAGCAGCAGGCCCACCAGCACGGGCAGGAGTCGCGATAGGCATCGACGCGGCGGGTGCATGGCGAACTCCTCGAGGACAGCGGCGCAGTCTAGCCGCCGGCACCGGCTGCGCGCCTCAGGCGGACGTCCGCGGACAGCGGCAACAGGCATCGCCCGCGCGCAAATGATTGATCGCAAAGGATCAGGGCCACGCCATGGGCTGGCACGGGGCTTGCGATGACCTCCCTGCCGCGGCGCATGCCGCGCACCCCACCACGGAGTCCGCGATGAACAACGAATTGAAACTGCTGGGCGCGATGTTCGCGCTGAATGCGCTGATGCTGGCCGTGCTGCTGACGGTGATGCTGGGCCTGGCGCCCACGCCGCAGTCGGTGTTCGCCGGCGCCAGCAGCGCCCGCCAGCCTGGCTCCGCAGCGCTGTCAACGCCGGCCTGATGGGCGTCGCCACGGGCCACGACCACGACACAATCGCCGGCTCGCATCGCGCGTCCGCGCCTGCAGCGCGGCGGAACTTCGCGGCAGGCAAGCGGTCCACTTGAACGCGGCGTGAATGATGTTCGCGCCCGTCATGGTCCGCTGCACCGCGCACGAGGTCGGCGGGCCGGTTCCTGTCTGCGGGGGAGAGTCGCCCATGTCCAATCGAATTTGCGCGTTGTTGATGGCGCTCGCATGTGTCATCGCAATCGGCGGCAGCGCGGCCCATGCCGCGACCACACAGCCATTGCTGCTGCTGCGTTATCCGACGCTGTCGAAGACGCAGGTCGCCTTCGAATATGGCGGCGAATTGTGGGAAGTGCCGCGTGCCGGCGGGCAGGCCCACGTGCTGGCCAGCGGCATGGACATGCTGACCCAGCCGATCTTTTCGCCGGATGGCTCGATGATCGCCTTCACCGGGACTTATGACGGCAACACCGATGTCTACGTGGTGCCGGCCAGTGGTGGCGAACCACGCCGACTGACCTATTACCCTGGCCCCAATGTGGCGGTCGGCTGGACGCCCGATGGCAAGGCGATTTTGTTTCGTTCGCACCGCTACAGCTATTCCGATCCGGACCAGTTGTACACCGTGCCGGTGAGCGGCGGCTTCCCGCAGGAACTGCCGCTGCCGATGGCCGAGGACGGTTCGTACTCGGCCGATGGCACGCACCTGGCCTACGTGCCGGAGTTCCAGTGGGAACCGTTCTGGAAATACTACAAGGGCGGGCAGCACACACAGATCTGGCTGGCGCGTCTGTCCGATTCGAGCGTGGTGCGCATTCCCGACCTGAATGCCAACGAGAGCGATCCGATGTGGGTCGGCAACACGGTGTATTTCCTGTCCGATCGCGACGGGCCGATGACCCTGTTCGCCTACGACACGGGCACCGGCCAGGTGCGCCGCGTGATCGACAACACCGGCTTCGACATCACCTCGGCCAGCGCCGGGCCGGGCGGCATCGTCTATTCGCAGTTCGGCCAGTTGCATGTGTACAACTTCGCCAGCGGCCACAGCCGCGCGCTGGCGGTGACGGTGTCCGGCGATCTGCCGCAACTGCGCCCGCGCTTCATCAACGTGTCCAAGCTGATCGACGATGCCGCGATCTCGCCCAGCGGGGTCCGCGCGCTGTTCGAGGCCAACGGCGACATCCTTTCGGTGCCCACCCTGCACGGCAGCTTCGTCAACCTCACCCACAGCCCGGGGGTCATGGATCGCGATCCAGCCTGGTCACCCAATGGCCGCTGGGTTGCCTATTTCTCCGACCGTGCCGGCGAATACGACCTGTACATTCGTGCGCAGAATGGCACCGGCACGCCGCGCCGCATCGCGCTCGGCCAGAAGGACGCCTTCTACTACGGCCTGACCTGGGCGCCGGACAGCCGCAAGCTGGTGTTCGGCGATCAAAAGCTCAACCTCTGGTATGTCGATCTGGCCGCGCATGATCCGCACCCGATCAAGGTTGCGCACAATGCCTATGCGACGTTGCAGCACTTCCATCCAGGCTGGTCGCCGGACAGCCGCTGGATCGTCTACTCGAAGGTGATGCCCAACTACCTGCACGCGATCTTCATCTACTCGCTGGCCGCTGCCCGCGCGCAGCAGGTGACCGACGCCAGCAGCGACTGCCGCCATGCGGCCTTCGATGCCAACGGCAAGTACCTGTACTTCACCTCGAGTACCGATACCGCGCTGACCTCGGGCTTGTGGGAAATGAGCGGCATGGAGCGGCCGGTCACGCGCCATGTGTACGCCGCCACGCTCATGCCGGGGACGCCTTCGCCGCTGGCGCCGGATGCGGGCTTTGAACCTGCCGCTCCGGGCAGCGCCGCACACACCGCCGGCAAAACCTCCAAAGCCGCGGCGACGGTCGCGATCGACTTCACCGGCCTGCAGGCCCGCGCGGTGCCGCTGCCGATCAGCGCCGCCAACTATGTGGGCCTCGCGGCCGGCACCAGCGGCGTGCTGTATCTGCAGAAGGCGCCCCTGGTGACGATGCCGTCGGATGTCACGCCGTTCGGCGTGCCGGTGTCGATCGAGCGCTTCGAACTGGCCTCCAGGAAAACCGCCACGCTGGTCAGCGGCATCACCAGCTTCCGGCTCGCTGCCGATGGCGCGAAGATGCTGTATCAGCGCGGAACGAACTGGTTCATCGCCGCGACCAAGCCCAAGGCCAAGCCGGAGAAGCTGGCCACGCAATCGCTGCGCGTGTTCGTGGTGCCCAGCGAGGAATGGGCCGAGATGTATCGCGACGCCTGGCGCATCGAGCGCGCGTATTTCTACAGCCCCATCTACGACGGCCTGAACATCGATCAGGCCGAGGCCGAATTCGCGCACTACCTGCCCGGCCTCGCCAGTCGCGACGGACTCAGCTTCCTGTTCCGCGAGATGACCGGCTATCTCTCGATCGGTCACATGTTCATCTACGGCGGTCATGAGCCGAAGATGCAGGACATCCATGTGGGCCTGCTGGGCGCCAATTACGCCATCGAGCACGGCCACTACCGCATCACCCGGATCTTCACCGGCGGCGCATGGAATCCGCAGTTGTATGCCCCGCTGGCGCAGCCGGGTCTCAAGGTCAAGGTGGGCGATTACCTGCTCGCGGTCAACGGCCAGCCGCTCCGCGGTGACGCCAACATCTACAAGGCATTCCAGAACCTGGCCAACAAGGACGTGACGCTGACCGTGGGCCCGCGGCCGGACATGGATGGCGCCCACCCGATCGTCGTCAAGACCATCCCCAGCGAACACGCGCTGCGCAACGTCGCCTGGATCGACCACAACATCAGGCTGGTCAACCGGCTCTCCGGCGGCAAGCTGGGCTATGTCTATCTGCCGGATACGGAGTGGGGCGGCTACAAGAATTTCAACCGCTATTTCTTTTCGCAGGTGGACAAGCAGGGCGTCATCATCGACGAGCGTTTCAACCACGGCGGCGATCTTTCCGATTACATCATCCAGTATCTGCAACGCAAACCCATGGCCTTGGTCGTCACCCGCTGGAGCCACCCGCAACTGGCGCCGCCGATGGCCATCTTCGGGCCCAAGGTGATGATCATCAATCAGTTCTCCGGCTCCGGCGGCGATGCCTTGCCGTGGTATTTCAAGATGGACCACGTCGGCACGCTGGTCGGCGAGCGCACCTGGGGCGGACTGGTCGGCATCGGCGGATATCCGAAACTGATGGATGGCGGCGGCATCACCGCGCCACGCGTCGCCGTGGAAGGACTCAACGGACATTTCCCGGTGGAGAACCACGGCATCGCGCCGGATGTGACCGTGTGGCAGAACCCGAAGCTGGTGCGCGAGGGGCAGGATCCGCAGCTCGAGCGCGCGGTGCAGATCGCGCTGCAGCAGCTCAAGGCGCATCCGCTGCCGCACTACACGCACGCGCCGTGGCGCAATTACCACCCACAACTGCCGCCGCTGCCACGACCCGTGGCCAGCCCTGCACCCGGAGGGCAATAACCGCGCGTCGCGCCATGCTGCACATCGTCCTGGTGCATCCTGAAATCGCGCCCAACACCGGCAACGTGATGCGTCTGGCCGCCAACACCGGCTGCGCGCTGCATCTGGTGCGACCGCTGGGCTTCGCCCTGGATGACGCCAAGCTGCGCCGCGCCGGGCTGGACTACCGCGAACACGCGCGCGTGGCTGTGCACGACACGCTGGCCGCCTGCCTGACCGCGCTGCACGCGCCGCGCGTGTTCGCGCTGACCAGCAAGGGCCATGTGCACCTTGACGAGGCGCGCTTCGCCGCCGGCGACGCGCTGCTGTTCGGCAGCGAGAGCCAGGGCCTGCCCGCCGACGTGCTGGCCGCCGTGCCCAAGGCGCAGCGCCTGCGCCTGCCCATGGTGCCCGGCAGCCGCAGCCTGAATCTGTCCAACGCCGTCGCGGTGACGGTGTATGCAGCGTGGCGCCAGCTCGGCTACGCCGGCGCGGTGTGAGCCAGCGTCGATCCCGCGCATGGCCTGCACGCGAGGAGCGCGGGCTACAATCCGCGCATGTCCGAATCCACGCTCGATGCGCTGCTGCCGGCGCCACTGAAACGCCTGCTGGGGCGCACCCTGGAGGAAGCCCTGAACCGCGCGCTGGCGCTGGATGCCGACAGCCGCGACGCGCTGGCCGCGCTGGACGGGCGCAGCGTCTGCGTGCGCGTGCAGCAGCCGCCGCTGGCGCTGCGCCTGCACGTGCAGGACGGTCGCCTGTGCGTGGGTCCGGCCGCCGCGGCCGAACTCGAAGTGAAGCTGCGCCCGGCCAGCCTCGCCGCGGCGGCGCTGAAGGGCGACGGCGCACTGCCGCCGGGCGCGGTGAACCTGTCCGGCGATGCCGACCTGGCGCGGCGCATGGAGAAATTGGCGCGCGACTATCAACCCGACCTCGAAGCGGCCTTCGCCGCGCGCTTCGGCGAGGTGCTGGGCGTACCGCTGGCGCGCGCGCTGCTGGGCGCGCTGGCGCAGGCGCGCACGTTCGCGACGCAAGGCCTCGAGGATGGCGCGGCCTGGTTGCGCGACGAGGCGCGGCTGACCCCGGCACGCGAGGAGATCGCGGATTTCCTCGACGAGGTGGACCACGTGCGCGAACGCAGCGAACGCCTCGCCGCGCGGCTCGAAGCCCTGCGCGCGCGCCTGCATGGCGCGCGGCGATGAGCACGCTGTCCTCGACCCCGCGCCTGCTGCACGTGCTGGTGATCGCGCTGCGCTGGCGCCTGCACGAATTCGCGCAGGGCACGCGCCTGTACCGGCCACTGGCGCTGCTGGCCGCGCTGCTGCCGCGCGCGCGCGGTGCGCGCGGACTGGCACGTGGCGAACGCCTGCGCCTGGCGCTGACCGAACTGGGGCCGATCTTCGTCAAATTCGGCCAGGTGTTGTCCACGCGCCGCGACCTGCTGCCGGCTGATCTGGCCGATGCGCTGGCCAAGCTGCGCGACCAGGTCGAGCCGTTCCCCGGTGCGCAGGCGCGCGTGACGATCGAAGAGCAATTGGGCAAACCCATCGCGCAGCTGTATGCCGAATTCGACGAAACGCCGCTGGCCTCGGCCTCGATCGCGCAGGTGCACGCCGCGCGCCTGCCCGATGGCCGCGCGGTGGTGGTCAAGGTGCTGCGCCCCGGCATCGCCGCGCGCATCGCGCGCGACACGCGCCTGCTGCGCGCGCTGGGCAATCTGGCGCAGCGCTGGCACCCGCGCGCCGACAAGATCCGGCCGCTGGAGGTGGTCGAGGAGATCGAGAAAACCCTCGAGCACGAACTGAACCTGCAGCGCGAAGGCGCCAACGCCAGCCTGCTGCGGCGCAATTTCGCGCACGCGCCGCATGACCTCTACGTGCCCGAGGTGTTCTGGGACTGGAGCGCCGAGCGCGTGCTGACCCTGCAGCGCGTGCACGGCATCCCCGCCGACGACATCGCCGCGCTGGATGCGCTGGGCGTGGACCGCAAGGCGCTGGCGCGCAAGGGCGTGCGACTGTTCTACGAACAGGTGTTCCGCGACAATTTTTTCCATGCCGACGCGCACCCCGGCAATATCTGGGTGGACCCGGGCGAACCCGCCGACGCCAGTTTCATCGCGCTGGATTTCGGCATCATGGGATCCTTGCCCGAGGCCGACCAGTACCTGCTGGCGGAAAACTTCATGGCGCTGTTCCAGCGCGATTACCGACGTATCGCCGAGCTGCACGTGGCCGCCGGCTGGATGCCGGCCAGCGTGCGCATCGACGAGCTGGAAGCCGCCACGCGTGCGGTGTGCGAGCCGTACTTCACGCGCCCGATGAGCGAGATCTCCATCGCCGAGGTCACGGTGAAGCTGTTCCAGACCGCGCGCGAATACGAGCTGACCCTGCAGCCGCAATTGATCCTGCTGCAGAAAACCCTGCTCAATATCGAAGGGCTCGGCCGCCAGCTCGATCCGGAGATCGACATCTGGGCAGTGGCCGAACCGATCCTGCGCAACGTCCTGCGCCAGCGCTACGGGCCACGCGCCTGGCTGCGCGAGATCAAACGCCGTGCACCGGAATGGATGCGCCAGGCGCCGCGCCTGCCCGAATTGCTGATCCAGACGCTGGAACAAGCCGCCAGCGGGCGCGGCGAACTGACCATCCGCGCGCGCGAACTTGAAGCGCTGGCCGCGAACACGCGCGTCACCCAGCGCCTGCTCGCCGGCGGATTGTTCGGCAGCACGCTGCTGATCATCGCGGTCGTGCTGTGGGCGCTTAAGCCACAGCTGGGCATCACCGCGCCGGTCGTGCTGGCCGTGCTGGGCGTGCTCGCTTGGTGGCGCGCGTGGCCGCGGCGCGACGCAGCACCCCGTTGAGGCAGGCGTCCTCGGCACCACGACACGCGGCCCGGCACGCTCCGCACGCATGACGCGGCGCTGAACCATGCAGCCGAAATACATTACGCATGCATCACGGCTTGATTTGGATCAAACGGTGAGCCGGCGCGTGTGCCTAAGGTGACATGGCCGCAACTCGCGGCTCCTACACAGGAGTATTCATCATGCGTAAAACCCCCCTGATCCTGGCCGCGGCCCTGACCGTCACCGGCTTTGCCGCACAGGCGCAAACACCCACCGAGACCCCGCAACAACTGCACGCGCAAACGCGTGAGCACATGCAGACCACGGACGCGCAGCAAATCTATGGCAGCCAGTTGATGACCCCAGCCGAACGCGCGGCCTATAGTCAGCGTTTGCGCGAAGCCAGGACCGTGCAGGCGCGCGATCGGATCCGCGCCGAGCATCATGTGCAGATGCAGGAGCGCGCCAAGGCGCAAGGCGTGACCCTGCCGCCGGCGCCACCGCTTGAGCGTGGCAAAGTGCACCAGAGCAGCCGCCCCGGCATCGGCCAGGGCGCGGGCCAAGGCATCAAGCAGCGCCAGGGCGGTGGCGGTGGTGGCCGCCGCGGCGGCGGTTGATCGCGCGCGCCACGCCTGCACACGCACCGCGCTTTACCTCACGGCCGCAGCCTTGACTGCGGCCGTCTTTTTGCACGCGTGCGTCTTGCCCCGCGCGCAGGCTGCCTGCATGCTGGCCGCATGCGCCTGCTGGTCGTCGAAGATTCCCCGCTGCTCGGCCCCAGCCTCGAACGGGGCCTGCGCGCCGAAGGCCACGCCGTGGACCTGGCCGGCGATGGAGTGACGGCATGCGAATTCCTGCGGCGCTATCCCTACGACGCCATGCTGCTGGACCTGGGCCTGCCGCAGCGCGATGGTGGCGAGGTGCTCAAACGCCTGCGCGCCGCCGGGCGCGACACGCGCGTGCTGGTGCTGTCGGCGCGCGATCAGGTCGAGGACCGCGTCGGTGCGCTGAACCTCGGCGCCGACGATTATCTGGTCAAGCCTTTCGCCTGGGACGAGCTGCTGGCGCGACTGAACGCGCTGCTGCGGCGCAAGAGCGAAGGCGTTCCGCTGCTGCGCCACGGCGCGCTCAGCCTGGACCCGGCCACGCGTCTGGTGCGCGTCGATGCGCAACTGCTGGCGCTGTCGCCACGCGAGTACGCGCTGCTCGAGCTGCTGCTGCGCGCGCGCGGCCAGGTATTCTCGCGCGCGCAATTGTTCGAGCACCTGTACGACGCCGCCAGCGCCACCTCGGACAAGGTCATCGAGGTCCTGCTGAGCACGCTGCGCGCCAAGCTGGCGCAAGCGGGGTTGCCCGAGCTGATCCAGACGCGACGCGGGTTTGGCTATGTGGTGGAGTGATCGCGGCCGGCACTCGCTGTTGCAGCATCTGCTGCTGGTGCAGATGAGCGGCTTGCTGCTGCTGTTCACGGCGCTGTTTTTCGTGCTCGACGGCACCATCGATCGCGAGCTGTACCAGCGCCTGGACAGCGAACTGCTGGATCGCGCGCGCAGCTACGCGGTACTGGTGGCGGTGGGTCACGAAGCCGACCTGCCGCGTGATGATGCGCCCGGCGCCAGTTTCGATCTGCGCGTGCTGACGCCAACGGCGTGGGCCGCGCGGCATCCGGGCGCGGCGCCGCGCATCGGCCAGCCGCGCTATTTCGATACCGTGCTGGCGGACGGCGCGCCGGCGCGCGCGCTGGCCCTGGCGCTGACCGCCGCCGGCCAGCCGCGCGTCCTGTTGTTGGCCGAATCGCGCGAGCGCACCGACCGTCTCGAGCGCCAGCTGCACTACACGCTGCTCGGCGGCATCGTGCTGGCTCTGGCACTGGCCGCGGCACTGGCCACGCTCAGCCTGCGCCGCGAGCTGCGGCCGCTGGCGGAGTTCAGCGCCGTGCTGCGGCGCATCGACCCGGAACACCTGCCCGCATCGCTGCCGCAGCAGGCGTTGCCGCAGGAATTGCAGCCACTGCGCGCTGCGCTGGATGCGACCCTGCAGCGCCACGCCGCCGCGCTGGCGCGCGAGCGCCTGCTGTTGCGCGAAGTCGCGCACGAGTTGCGCACGCCGCTGGCCGAGATGCGCAGCGAGGTGGAGCTGGCGCTGCGCGCGCAGGGTGACCATGCCGCGCTGCACGCGAGCCTGGCCGGCATCGCGCGCCTGCAGCGCATCACCGACAGCCTGCTGTTGCTGGCGCGTTACGAATCCGGCCAAGCGCAACCGCTGCTGGAGCCACTGGATCTGGCGGCGCTGTTGCGCGCGGCCTGCGCGCGCGCGGCGGCGCAAGGCGCCGCGCGCGCGATCACGGTGCAGGTGCAAGCCGAGGACGAGTGCTGGATCAGCAGCGATCCGGTACTGCTCGAACGCATTCTCGACAACCTGCTGCACAACGCAGTCAGCCACGCGCCCGCAGCGAGCCGCGTGCAGGCACATTGTGCGTGCGCGGATGCGGTACGGCTGGTGATCAGCAATGCCGCGCCTGCGCTGGATCCCGCGGACCTGGCGCAATTGGGCCGGCGCTTCTGGCGCAAACGCGCGACGCAGGCCGGCGATGGCCACGCCGGTCTCGGTCTGGCGCTGGCGCAAACCCTGGCCGCGGTACTGCACACACAATTGCGCTTCACGCTGCACGACGGAATCCTGTACGCGCACCTCGGCCCGCTCGCGGCGCTGCACGACACGGCGTGATCAGCGCCGCGGCAGGATGTCGCGCCGCAGGGCTCTTAAGCAGGGTCAAAGCTTCACCGCGCAGGCTGTGCGCATTCCCGCCACGGAGTCGCGCATGTCCCGCCCCGCAATCCTCGCTTTGGCCTGTGCCCTCGCGCTGGCCAGCCTCGGCGCGCACGCCGCGACGCCGATCCAGCTCGACGCCGCGCAGCAACAGGCGCTGGCGATCCGCAGTGGCGCGCCCGAGGCTGCACGCGAAATCCTGCTGACGCAGTTGCCAGCGCTGGTGACGCCGGCCGCGGGCAACGCCGAGGCGGTCACCGCGCCTTACGCCGGCGTGGTCACCTGGATCGGCGCCTATGAAGGCGACAGCGTGCGCCAGGGCCAGGTGCTGGCGCGCGTGCAGAGCCGCGAGGCGATGCTGCTGGCCAGCGAGCTGACCACGGCGCAGAGTGCGGCGGCGGCAGCAAACGCCCAAGCGGCGCGCGATGCCAGCCTGCACCAGGAAGGCATCATCGCCGCCGCGCGCGTCGAGCAAAGCCGTGCCGCGGCCAGTGCCGCCAATGCGCGGCTGCGCGAACTGCGCGCCGCGCAGGCCCTGGCGCCGAAATCCGTGCTGCGCCCGGGTGAATACGAACTGCGCGCACCCTTTGCCGGACGCGTGCTGACGCGCGAGGTGGAGTTGGGTCAGGCGATCGACTCGCTCGGCATGGCCTTCAGCATCGGTCGCGCCGGCCCGGTGGGGCTGGAAATCCAGATTCCGGAAAGCTATCGCGCCCTGCTGCGCCCGGGGCTGGTGGTGCAGTTGCCCGATGGCACGCGCGGCCAGGTGCTGTCCGTCGGCGCGGCCATCGATGCGCGCACGCAAAGCCTCAAATTGCGCGCCACCGCTGCCGGCCCGAAGCTGATGCCCGGCCAGCGCCTGGGAGTGGATCTGGCGCTGCCCGCGCCCGCGCAGACCTGGAAAGTGCCGGCGACGGCGGTCACGCGCAGCCAGAGTGGCGCCACGCTGTATCGGCTCACCGCGCAGGGCTTCGTGCCCGTGCCGGTGACCGTGCTGGACCAGACCGAGAGCGCGCTGTACGTGCAGGCCAGGCTGCCCGCGCAGGCGCGCATCGCGCTCAGCGGCGCACTGGTGCTGGCCGGCCTGGCCGGCGGCGAGTGAGGGCGCGATCATGCTCGATCGACTGATTGCCTTCGCGCTGTCGCAGCGTCTGCTCGCCGTTCTGGCGGCACTGGCGCTGGTGTTGGCTGGCGTGGCCGCCTACCGCGCGCTGCCCATCGACGCATTCCCCGACATCACCCCGACCCAGGTCAAGCTGATCCTGAAAGCGCCGGGGATGACCCCCGAGGAGGTCGAGGCGCGCGTGGTGGTGCCGCTGGAACAGGAACTGCTCGGCATTCCGCACACGCTGATCCTGCGCTCGATCACCAAGTACGCGATCGCCGACATCACCCTCGATTTCGTGGAAGGCACCGATCTGTACTGGGCGCGGCAGCAGGTGGCCGAGCGCTTCGCCGCCGCGCGCGACGTGCTGCCGATGGACGTCAGCGGCGGACTCGCGCCGATCACCACGCCGCTGTCGGACATGATCATGTTCACCATCGAAGGCGGCGGACTGAGCCTGGCCGAACGCCGCACCCTGCTGGACTGGACGCTGCGGCCGGCGCTGCGCACCGTGCCTGGCGTGGCCGAGGTGAACGCGCTCGGCGGCAAGGCCGAGACCTTCGAGGTCATCCCCGAACGCGCCAAGCTCAGCGCCGCCGGCGTCAGCTTCAGCGATGTGATGCGCGCGATCGAGGCCAACAACCGCAACGACGGCGCCGGGCGCCTGAGCGAAGGCGACAGCGCACTGATCGTGCGCAGCGAGGGCGCCATCAAGTCCTTGCATGATCTTCGCCAGATCGTGCTGCGCGCGCCGCCGGGGCAACCTGCGCTGCGCGTGGGTGATGTCGCCGAGGTGCGCATGGGTAGCCTCACGCGCTATGGCGCGGTGACCAAGGACGGCGTGGGCGAGGCGGTCGAAGGCATCGTCGTCGGTCTGCGCGGTGCCGATGCCGCGCGCGTGGTGCGCGGGGTCGAGGCGCGTCTGGCCGAGCTCAAGCCATCACTGCCGCAGGGTGTGCGCATCGAGGTGTTCTACAACCGCAGCACGCTGATCACGCGCGCCGTGGGCACGGTGGAGCGCGCGCTGCTCGAAGCCACGCTGCTGGTGGTGGTGCTGCTGCTGCTGTTTCTCGGTGATCTGCGCGCGGCGCTGGTGGTCAGCCTGACGCTGCCGCTGGCGGCACTGATCACGTTTCTGCTGATGCGCGGTTTTGGCATGAGCGCCAACTTGATGAGCCTGGGCGGCCTCGCCATCGCCATCGGCATGCTGGTCGATGCCGCGGTGGTGGTGATCGAGAACACGGTCAGTGCGCTGGGCCATGCCGACAAGGCGCTGCCACGCCTGCACCGGATCTGGCGCGCCACCGCGGCGGTGGCCAAGCCGGTCACGGCAGGCATCCTGATCATCGTGCTGGTGTTCCTGCCGCTGCTCAGCCTGCAAGGTCTGGAGGGCAAGCTGTTCGCGCCGGTGGCGCTGACCATCGTGTTCGCGCTGGCCGCATCCTTGCTGCTGTCGCTGACCGTGATCCCGGTGCTGGCTTCGTTCCTGTTGAAGGAAGGCGCGCACCGCGAGCCATGGCTGATGCGCATGCTCGAGCGCGGCTACACGCCGCTGCTGGACTGGGCGCTGACGCATCCGAAAACCCTCGGCATCGCGGCCGCGGTGAGCCTGTTGCTGGGTGGCGCCGCCTACGTGAACACCGGCAAGACCTTCATGCCGACCATGGACGAGGGTGATCTGCTGATGCAGCTGATGAAGCCGCCGGCGATCAGCCTGGAACGCTCGGCGGCGATCGATTTGGCCGTGGAACAGCGCATCCGCGCGCGCATCCCCGAGGTCGAGCACGTGATCGCGCGGCTGGGCTCGGACGAGCTGGGCCTGGACCCGATGGGACTCAACGAGACCGACATGTTCCTGCAGCTCAAGCCACAGGATCAGTGGCGGCGCAAGGACAAGGCCTTCATCGCCGAGGAGCTGCGCGCGATCATGCGCGACTTCCCCGGCATCGAGTACGGCTTCACCCAGCCGATCGAGATGCGCGTGGCGGAAATGCTCACCGGTAGCCGCGGCGATGTGGCGGTGAAGATCTTCGGCCCGGACCTGCACGTGCTCGACCAGCTTACGCAGCGTATCGCCGCGGTGCTGGAAGCCACGCCCGGCGCCAGCGACGTGCTGGCGCAAGCCAACGAGGGCGTGCAGTACCTGAGCGTGCGCATCGGCCGCGATCTGGCTGGACGCTACGGGCTGGATGCCGTCGCGGTGCAGGATGAGCTGCGCGCACAGGTCGAGGGCCGCCGTGCCGGCATCGTGCAGCAGGGCGAACGTCGCGTGCCGCTGCTGGTGCGCGGCGATGCCGAGCTGGCGCGCAACCCGAGCCGCTTCGCGCGCCTGGATTTGACGCGCCCCGATGGCACGCTGCCGCTGCAGGCGCTGGCCACCATCGAGCGCAGCGCCGGTCCGGTGGCGGTGCGCCGTGAGAACGCACAGCGCTATGCGCTGATCCAGGCCAATGTCAGCGGCCGTGACCTGGTGGGCTTCGTCGCCGATGCGCAAGCGCGCACGGCCAAGGACGTGCCGCTGCCGCCGGGCTACAGCCTCGCCTGGGGTGGGCAATTCGAGAACCAGCAGCGCGCCGCGGCGCGCCTGGGGCTGGTGGTGCCGGTGGCGCTGGCATTGATCTTTCTGGTGCTGTTCACCACCTTCGGATCCCTGCGCCAGGCGGCGCTGATCCTGGCCAACGTGCCGTTCGCCATGGTCGGCGGCCTCGTCGCGCTGTGGTTGACGCGCGAGTACCTGTCGGTACCGGCTTCGGTGGGCTTCATCGCCCTGCTGGGCATCGCCATGCTCAACGGGCTGGTGCTGGTGGGTTACTTCAACCAGTTGCGCGCCGAAGGCATGGACATGGCACAGGCCGTGCGCCAGGGCGCGATCCGGCGTCTACGCCCAGTCATGATGACCGCCAGCATCACCGCGCTGGGCCTGGTGCCACTGTTGTTCGCCAGCGGCCCCGGCTCCGAGGTACAGCGCCCGCTGGCGATCGTGGTGATCGGCGGCTTGATCAGCTCGACCGCGCTCACGCTGTTGCTGCTGCCTGTCTTGTTCCGCCGCTTTGGTGAGGACCGCCGATGAATCACGATACCGACACGCTGCAACTGGTGCTGATCGCGCCACGCGCGGTCGAAGATGCATTGCTGGATGCGCTGCTCACGGCGCAACCCGCGCTGGGTGGCTTCAGCACCCTGCGCATCGACGGCCACGCCGAGGACTTCCGCCGCGCCAGCGTGCGCGAATTGGTGCGCGGGCGCATCGAGCGCACCCAGTTCACGCTGGTGCTGCCGACTGCGCGCGTAGCGCAACTGCTCGACGCGCTGGGCACGCAGTTCAAGGGCGCCGGCCTGCATTGGTGGACGACGCCGGTCAATGATCACGGGAGATTGGCATGATCCACGCACGACTCACCGCCGCCGCGCTGTGCGGCATCGCGCTGCTGCTGGCGCTGCCGGCACGCGCGCAGGCCGTGCCTGCATCCGCCAGCGCGCAAGCGCCCGCTGCTGCGGTGCCCGCGCCGCGCGCCACGGATGCAGCATTGCCCGATCAGGCACTGGCCATGCGTGCCATCCAGGCGCTGCCCGAGGTGCGGCGCAAGGCGGCGGAGTTCGATGCTGCGCGCGCACGGGCTGACATGCGCAGCATCGGCAATCAGGAGGCGCAAGTCACCTGGATTCCGCAGGATCGGCGCGTGCAGGACGGCACGCATTACCGCGAATGGGAGCTGGACATCAACAAGTCGGTGCGCTGGCCCAACAAATACCTGCTCGACACGCGCATCGGCCAGCTCGGCGTGGAGGCCGCGCGGCTGGGTTTCGAAGATTCGCACCACGCCGGTGCGCGCCTGCTGCTGATGCAGTGGAGCGCATGGCTGCGCGCTGGCAGCGATGCCGCGGTGAGCGCGCGCATCGCGACGCTGATCGAACAGGAACGTGCGATGGTGGCTAGGCGCGTCCATGCCGGTGACGCCGCGCAGAAGGATCTGCTCGCCGCCGATGCGGCGCTGGCCGAGGCACGCGCCAGCGCGATCGAGGCCGGACTTGCCGAACAGAGCGCGCGGCGCACGCTGGCGGCCACGTTTCCGACACTGCCGTTGCCGCAACGCGTACCGCGCGTGGAAAACCCGCCCGCGCTGGCCGGCGCAGCGGCGCAGTGGCAAGCACGCATCGTCGATGTCAGTCATGAAATCGGCATGGCGCGCAGCACCGCCGAGCAGCGCGAGGTGGAAGCGCGCCGCGCGCGCGCCGATCGCGTGCCCGATCCGGTGGTCGGCGTGCGCGTGCTCAGCGATCTGGGCGGGCGCGAGAAGGTGTATGGCGTGATCCTGGGCTTGCCGCTGGGCTTTCGCTATCGCGGCGCGCAGGCCGCCGAGGCCGGCGCGCAGGCGCAGGCCGCGGCGCAAGATCTCAGCCTGGTCACGCGCGAGGTGCATTTGTCGGCCGCGCAGGTCGTGACCCAAGCCGAAGCGTTGCATGCGCTGTGGCGGCAACGCGCGCTGGCGCAAACCGCGGCGACAGCGAGTCTGGAGAAAACGCGTCGCGCCTATGCATTGGGCGAAGCCGGCATCAGCGAGGTGCTGCTGGCCGCGCAGGGCGCCTCCAAGGCTGATCAGGCCGCTGGTCGCGCCGCGGTGGATGCGCTGTACGCGGTCGAGCGCGTCGCGGTGGATGCGCACGCGCGCTGGCACCGCCATGCCGAGGCGGCGCACGACGGCGCCGACCACGATGCCGATGCCTCGCCTGCAGGCAATGCCGGCGCGGTGAAATTGCCGACACTGGGCGAGTGACTTCGTCACGACGCGTGCGTATCGCATGCACGATCCAGTCGCGCGAAAGCGCCTGATATGCTCGCGCCATGCTCATCATCAGTCCCGGCCTGCGCCTGCCCGAGCACGAGTTGGTCGAGCGTTTCCTGCGTGCCGACGGCCCCGGCGGACAGCATGTCAACCGCACCGAAAGCGCGGTGGAATTGCGCTTCGACGTGCTGCATTCGACGGCGCTGTCCGCGGATCTGCGCGCGCGCCTGCTGGCGCGCCACGATCGGCGCCTGAATCAGGCCGGCGTGCTGGTGCTGCAGGCGCGGCGCTTTCGCGATCAGGCGCGCAACCGCAGCGACGCGCGCGCGCGTCTGACGGCATGGATCCGCGCCGCGCTGGTCGCACCGAAGCCACGCAAGGCCACGCGCCCGCCGCGCGCTGCGGTCGAGCGTCGTCTGACCAGCAAACGCATCGGCGCGCGGCGCAAGCGCGCGCGCGGCCGCCCGGACGCCGACGCGTGAACGGCTATCTGCCGCCCGCCGCGCCGCCGCGCGCGCCGCAGCACACGCCGGGTATCGGCGCGCGGGTGTGCCGCTGGATCGTGTTGCGCGCCGGCTGGCGTCTCGAAGGCACGCTGCCGGACGTGGCCAAGGTGATCCTGGTCGGCGCGCCGCATTCCTCGTTCTGGGATGGCGTCTGGGGCATGCTGATGAAGACCGCGCTGGGCCTGCGCATCGGCATCATGATCAAGGCCGAGCTGTTTCGCGGTCCGCTGGGCTGGCTGCTGCGCAAACTGGACGCCATCCCGGTGCAGCGCAAGCGCGCTTTCGGTGTGGTCGAGCAGATGGTGCGGCATTTCGCCGACAGCGATGCGCTGTGGCTGGGCATTACGCCGGAAGGCACGCGGCGCGCGGTCGTGCGCTGGCGCTCCGGTTTCTGGCAGATCGCGCGCGGCGCGCAGGTGCCGGTCCAGCTGGTCTATCTGGACTACCCGAGCAAGACCATCGGCCTCGGCCCCCTGTGGCACATGGGCCCCGACCTCGACGCCGAGATGGCGCGCATCCGTGCGTTTTACGCACCGTATCGCGGCAAGCATCGCGGCGTGTGAAGCGTGCGAATCAGCTACGAAGCGCAGGCCACGTTGGACGTGGCCTGCCAAGGTCGTCCCTGACCGCGGCGCTCCCGCTTGCGCGCGGATGACGCCCTAGGATTTGTTGCACCGGCAATGCGCGCGGCGGGTGCCGCTCAGGCCGGCAGCTGCGCCAGCGTATCGTTGAGGCGCTGCATGCGTGCCTGGATCTGCGGAATCAGTCTGGCGCGCTCGTCCTCGGCCTTGCGCTGCTGGATGGCGTCGAGGGCAAGCTCCAGGGTGCCGACCTGGACCATCAGATCGTGGCGCTGGCGGATCAGGTTCAAATCGAGGCTCATGGCGGTCATGATGTGGACTCCCGGTGATGGACGGGAGGTGTGATGCATGTCGCATGCCAAGCTGGAGAATGAACGTCGACTGCACCAGAAACGCGACAACGCGCGGTTCGCCTTGACACTGCAGGGCAGCCGATGACAACTTGCGGCCATTCCTGCGTGTTACGCGGTGTTACAGCACACAGGACGCCGCTTTTCAGGCTTCTGGCGCCCGGCTCAAACGGTCATCCTGGATTCCCCCTGTTCCTGTGACCGCCGGGCGCCAGATCTTCTCTTTGCACTCGCTGCGCACCAGTCCTGCTCGTCGCGTCCGCGTGCATGCATCCGGCACGACTGCGGCCGGTGGCGCAGCAAAAAAACGGCCCGGGCAAGCCCAGGCCGTTGCTTCCTCCCATCCTCGCGCGACCGGCCCCTGAATTCCGGTCTTGGCGTGCTCGCGAACGCGTTGCGGGATGGAAGTGCGAGAATAGGGCAGCAGGTTCCATGCCATGCCGACTGCGCCTGTGGTGACAGGGACTTGCATGATTTTCGCGGCAACGCCGGGTGACGCGGCGCGGCGCAGAGCGGCGCACCGCGGCGGCGGACCCACCTCAACGGATCAGGCAGTGATGGAAACCTTCGATGTCATCGTCGGCGGCGGTGGGCGCAAGGCATGCCTTGCGCGCGTGCGGCAGGACTGCCGCACGCCGGGTGACTTGGCGCGCGCAGGAGGCGCGGGCCTAGTCACCGTCGTGAGCGCCGCCGGCGCGGCGTCAAAACAACCCCAGCGGATCAGGCAGTGATGGAAACCTTCGATGTCATCGTGGTGGGCGGCGGCCACGCCGGCACCGAAGCGGCCCTGGCTGCCGCGCGCAGCGGCGCGCGCACGCTGCTGCTCAGCCACAGCATCGACACACTCGGGCAGATGAGCTGCAACCCGGCCATAGGCGGCATCGGCAAGGGCCATCTGGTGCGCGAGATCGAGGCGCTGGGCGGACTGATGGGCCGCGCCGCCGACGCCGCCGGCATCCATTGGCGCACGTTGAATGCCTCCAAGGGCCCGGCGGTGCGCGCCACGCGCTGCCAGGCGGATCGTGCGCTATACAAGGCACATGTGCGCGGCGTGCTGGAGCACACGCCCAATCTGCGCTTGTTCCAGCAGGCCGTCGATGACGTGTTGCTCGAAGGCACGCGCGTAGTGGGCGTGCGCACGCAGATGGGTGTGGAGTTCCGCGCGCGCGCGGTGGTGCTGACCGCGGGCACGTTCCTGGCCGGCAAGATCCATGTCGGGCTTGAGCACTATGCCGGCGGCCGCGCTGGCGAGGCACCGGCGCAGCGCCTGGCCGAACGGCTGCGCGAACTCGATCTGGGCGTGGGTCGGCTGAAGACCGGCACGCCACCGCGCCTCGACGCGCGCACGGTGGATTTCAGCGCGATGCAACCGCAGCCGGGCGAAACCCCGCTGCCGTGCTTCGCGCTGGATGGCCGCGGCACACCGGCACCGCGCCAGGTCGATTGCCACATCACGCACACGCAGCCCGCCACGCACGCCATCATCCGCGCCGCGCTGGATCGATCGCCGCTGTACAGCGGACGCATCGAAGGCGTCGGGCCGCGCTACTGCCCGTCGATCGAGGACAAGGTGGTGCGTTTCGCCGACAAGGAGCAGCACCAGATCTTCGTCGAACCCGAGGGCCTGGACAGCGGCGAGCTGTACCCCAACGGCATTTCCACATCCCTGCCCTACGACGCGCAGCTGGCGCTGGTGCGCAGCATCCCCGGGCTGGAGCGCGCGGAAATCACGCGCCCCGGCTACGCCATCGAATACGATTACTTCGATCCGCGCGGCCTCAAGCCCTCACTGGAAACCAAGGCGCTGGCCGGGCTGTTTTTCGCCGGCCAGATCAACGGCACCACCGGTTATGAGGAAGCCGCCGCGCAGGGCCTCATTGCAGGATTGAACGCCGCGCGCAGCATACGTGGACAGGCGCCGTGGACGCCCGGCCGCGACGCGGCCTACATCGGCGTGCTGATCGACGATCTGGTGACCTTGGGCACCAGCGAGCCCTACCGCATGTTCACCTCGCGCGCCGAGTACCGCCTGTTGCTGCGCGAGGACAACGCCGATCTGCGTCTGGGCGAACAGGCACACGCGCTGGGCCTGATCGATGACGCAGCGCTGGCGCGTGTGCAAGGCAAACAGGCTGCGATCGCGGCCGAGAGCGCGCGCCTGGCGACACTGTGGGCCGGTCCGGGCAATGCACTGGGCGCGGCGCTGGCGCAAGCCGGCATCGTGCTGACGCGCGAGAACAGCGCGCTGGACCTGCTGCGCCGGCCCGAGCTGGACTACCCGCGGCTGATGCAGATCGAAGGCTTCGGCCCCGGTCTCGATGACTCCGCCGCGGCACTGCAACTGGATGTGCAGGCGCGCTACGCGGGTTACCTGCAGCGCCAGCAGGAGGAGATCGAACGCCAGCGCCAGCAGGCCGACACACCGATCCCCGGTGATTTCGATTACGCCGGCGTGCGCGGACTCTCGGCCGAGGTGCAGGGCAAACTGCAGGCGATCCGCCCGGCCAGCATCGGCCAGGCCGGGCGCATCAGCGGCGTCACGCCCGCCGCCATCGGTCTGCTGCTGGTGCACCTGAAGCGGCGCAGCCACGCGGCCTGAGGCGATTGCGCATCCAGGCGCGACTTGCATTGCTTTGCGGGCTGCGCGAAGGACCCACCTTCAGAACTTCACGTCCAGCGTGCCGTAGATGACCCGCGGCGTGCCCGGCAGTGCCAGCACGTAGCCCGCCGTAGGTGTGTTGTACAGCCCGCCGGAAGAAATCTCCTCGAAGCTGTTGTAGCGCTTGCCCAGCGCGTTGAGCATTTCGAGGCTGAGCTCGACCGAATGCGCGAGGCCACCGGCCAGATCGCGCGGCAGTTCCGCGCCCACCGACAGATTCAAGGTGCCGTAGGCCGGCATGGTCTGCTGGCTGGGTGCGCCGAGGTTGTTGTCGAAGACGTGCTGGCTGCCGGTGTACTGGTACCAGACGCGCGGCGTCAGCACGATGCCGCCACCCATCGGGGCGCGATAGTAGGCGCCGGCATTGAACGTGGTATCCGGCACGTAGGACACCGGCAGGCCGTCGTAGTTGGTGCCTTGGAACGCGTAGTGGTTGAAGTGCGCCTGCTCGAAGTTGGCGTTGCCGAACAGATGCGCCTTGCCCAGCGCGCCCTCGGCGCTGAGGTTGACGCCGTGGTAATTCGAATCGCCCGTGCCCAGGCCGAGGAACTGACCGTTGCCGCTGGACACGCCGATGAACTCGTTGCTGAAGTGCAGGTGGTAGTAGTTGCCGCTGAGCAGCACATCGCGGAACGCGCCCACGTGGTACCAATGCATCTTCATGCCGGCCTGCCATTCGAGGCCACGCTCGAGGATGTTGCCGCCCACCGGCTGGCTCTGATAAAGCCCGCCGCCGCCGCCCACCGAAGGCAGGCGATAAGCCACGCCCCAGTTGCCGAACAGTGCCAACCAGCGCAGTGGCTGCCAACGCGCGCTGATGGAGGGCTCGATGCGGTCGTAGTTGGTGCTCGCCGCGGGCAGCTTGCCTTGGTCGTTTTGCGGATACAGCGCATAGGCCTGGGCGAAATCGACATTGCCGCGCGGGTAATAATCGGTGTGGAAACTCACCGCACGCAGTCCCGGGGTGATGCTGACGCCGCGCACCGGGGTGATCGTGTCTTGCACGAAAGCGGCCAGATCGGTCACGTACCAGTAATCGCTGCGAAACTTGGCGTTGGGCACCAGATACGAGCCGAAGTACGGTGCCAGCGGGCTGTAGAAAGCGTTGCGCGAGTTGTACTCGCTGTTGAGGAAATAGCCGCCCACGGCGAGGTCGTTGTAGGGCAGAGCGATTTCTGCCGACAGCTTGTCGCCATAGGTTTTCGAGTACGGATTGTTGTATTCGTACAGGTTGCTGGCGCCATCGACGTAGTTGTTGAAGTGTTTGTGCAGGCGGTTGCCTTTGCGATACCAGCTCAGGTTGTGCAACGTGGTGATGGCGTCCAGGCGCAGGTTCTGCCGCGCGTACAGCAGCCAGGTGCGGTTGTAGTCGTCCTTGGCCCAGACGTTCTGGTTGAGCGCGCTGTAGTAGCCGGTGGTCTGCTGGCTGAGCAGCGGTCCCGGGTTGGGGTTGCCGTTGGCGTCCTGGCCGTTGACGCTGATGCCCGGCACCGGCGTCAGCGGGATCGGCGTGGGCCGCCAGCCGTGACCGTCGCCGATATAGCCGCCGAAGCTGACATCGCCGTTGCCGAAGGTCTTGCGCGTCTTGAAGTAGCCCGCGAAGTTCTTGCTGGGCCAGGCATAGCCATCGGGCGAGCGGCGGAAGTTGTCGGCGCTGCCGGTGCCGCCGGCGAGCACGGTTTCCCAGCCGCCGATGGCGCCGGTCTGCAGGCTGAAGAACACGTTGCGACTGTTGTAGCTGCCATCACTCAGCGCGATCTGCCCGCCGGGCTTGGCGCTGGGCTGCAGCGGCACGAAGGCCAGCGCGCCGCCGATGTTGTTGTACCAGCGATCGACCGGATCGCCGGGGCCATAGGTGACGCGGATGCCCTCGAGCAGGGCGTTCTGCGGCAACTGCGATGACTGCCACAGACTCGTCGCCGGGCTGGCCATCGGCACGCCATCGAAACTGACCGCGATGCTGCCATCGTCGATCTGCCCGCCGGAGAATCCGCCCCAGCCCTGCTTGATGCCATTGATGCTGATCATGTACTTCGTGCTGCCGGTGGCACCGTAACTGCTCACCGCCACGCCAGGCGCGTACGCCAGCGCCTGCGCCGCGCCGGCCAGCGGCCCGGCGGCGGCGATCTGCTGTTTGTCCAGCACTTTGTCGCCCAGCGCCGATTTGAAAATGGCGCGCTGGCTGAGGCCGCGCACGTCGATGCCTGCGCTGTGCAGCACGTTGGCTTTCACCACCACGCGCTGCATGGTTTGCGCATGCTTGTCAGCCAGCGGTTCGACCTGCTGCGCGTGGACCGTGGCGGGGGTGACCAAGGCCAGCGCGATGGCGACGGTCAGCGTGCGGGATGCGGTTGGATACAGGCTGCGTGCGCTGCTGCGGATCATGGCGGACCTCAGGAGTTCGGGACAGTGATCGCATGCTCGACGCCACGCATTGCCGCGTTGTGGCACTGCACTCAAGAAAATATGGCGGCGTGTTCACGGTTCCGTGAGTTCTCCACTGTGCCGCGCCCGATGGCCCGGCCTGTGCACGCGCAGCGCGCGCTCGCATACCCGGCTTACGTCGTTTTCAGGAACGTGTAATCCGCAGCCGCTTGTTCGCGAATGGCGGTGGCGGTCTGCTTCCAACTTGGCCGGAATCAACCGGCCATGCCGGTTTGCGCCGGCCCGCTTTTCCCGGAAACTCCAATGTTCAAGCGCGTGCTGCGCCAGCGTGCAAATGATGCCTGCCGCGACCGCGCCGCAAGGTGCCGCGGATCGCTGCGCGGCGTGCTCAAGGCACTACGGATGCAGGTGAAAGTGCCGACCATGCGCTGGATATCGGCGCTGGCCGCGGGGCCGCTCGACCGGCGTCCGCGTGTGGTTGGGGACCTGGACGCGCAACCGCCGCAGCGGATCCTCGTGATCCGCTGCGATCGCATCGGCGATCTGCTGTGCAGCACACCCCTGATCGCGGCGCTGCATCGCAAGTGGCCAGAAGCCGGGATCACGCTGGTGGGCAGCCCGAAGAATCGGGCGGTCGCGCCGCTGCTGCCCTACCTGATGCCAGGTCCGGAGTTCCGCCGTGATCCGCTGGCATGGGTACGCCTGATTATGTGGTTGCGGCGCCAGCGTTTCGATCTCGCGGTCAGCCTGCGCACCGAGGTGCTGTCGGGCGTGCTGATCTCGGCGCTGAGCCGGGCACCCGTGCGCATGGTGGCCAATGCGTCACCGCGCACGGCACCCGCGTTCAATCTCGTGCTCGGTTGCGAGGATGCGCACCATCTGCGGCGCTACTGGCGGGCGGCGCAGCGACTGGGCGTCGTGTTCTCCGCGCCGCGTCCGGTAATCGAAGTGCCGGAAGCGGCTGATCGCCACGCCGCCGAAATGCTGCGCGCGCTGGCGATTGCGGACGCTAAGCCATTGGTCGGGGTTGCCATCCCCAATCGCGCAAACCGCCGACATCGCGTACGGGCGTGGTCAAGCGACGCGTTGGTGCATTTCGTGAAGGCACTGGTGGCCCATGGCGCATGCGTCATCTTGTTGGCGGCAGGCGTGGAGCAAGTGGAAGCCTTCGCCGTCCACGCCGCTGTACCGCAAACGCGGGTGCTGCCGAATCTGACACTGGCGGAGATGGCTGGCGTGCAGCATCGGCTCGATCTCTGGGTGTCCACGCCCACCGGGCCATTGCATCTCGCCGATGCGGCCGGCACGCCGACCGTGATGGTGTGCACGGATCCGTTCGTACTGGGCTGGGCTCCGCAGGGTGTACGGCATCGCCAGGTGTGTGCAACAGACGCGCGCGACATCGCACCCGAGGCGGTTTTGGCTGCTGCGCTGGAACTGTTGGCGCTGCAGCCGGCCGCTGCGCAGCGGCGCTCCAGGGACGTGCCGGGCTCGATGCCAGCCGCATCATCCAGGCGCAGGACACCCGTCTCGATGTGAAGTGACTCGCCCGAAACAGGTTCGTCAGACTGCATCTGCCTCGCAGTCCATCCCATGTTGACGCCGCAGAAATCCCATTCCCACCCGAGAAGGACGCAAATGATGAGAAAGTTCATGATGGTGATGCTTTTGACGGCAGTAGCGGCTGCGCCCGCAGCGTATGCCAGCCCTGGCTTTGATTTCGGAGCCAATATTGCAAGGACGACAACATCCGGATATGGAAATTCGTCTGATTTCGGGTTGACAGCAGGTTATGATTTCAACCGATCGATGGGCGTGGAGGGTGGCTATGAGTCATTGATGGGCTATGAAATGACCCTGCTGACCCAAGTTCCGCAGTTCGCGGCCTGATTTTCGTGTTTTGGCGAGCTGGGATCGTTGTGGCTCAAGGGGTTGCGTGGGCGAAACGCGGCAATGCTGTTGTGTCACGCATTGTATGTAATGTGTAATTGGAATGGTGTTTTGCACGTGATACCGTTGTCCCATGTACACGCGCATCAGCCGCTCCGGCGGACGCAGCTACTTGCAGCTCGTGGAGGGCTATCGCACCGACACCGGTACGGTGCGCCAGCGCATCGTCGCCACCCTGGGGCGGCTTGATCAGCTGGAGCCCAAACACCTCGATCCGTTGATCCAGGGACTCCACCGCGCGCTGGGACGCGCCGAGCCCACGGCGGCCCCGGTGACGTATGAGAGCGCGCGGACGTATGGCGATGTCTACGCCCTGCACGCCTTGTGGACCGAGCTGGGCTTTGCCGATGCTGTGCGCGCGGCCTTGCGCTCATCCCGGCGCAGCTTCGATGCCGAGGCGCTGGTGCGGGCGATGGTGTTCAACCGCCTGTGCGCGCCGGACTCCAAGCTGGGTTGTCTGGACTGGCTGCAGACGGTGGCGATCCCGGGCATGCCGGAGGAGGTGACCCACGACCAACTGCTGCGCACCATGGACGCCCTGATGGATCGCGCCGAGGCGGTGGAGGCGCGCATCGCGCGCCAGCTGCACCCGCTGTTGGACCAGCAGCTGTCGGTGGTGTTCTACGACCTGACCACGGTGCGCATCCACGGCGCCGCCGAGCTGCCCGGGGATGTGCGCGCGTTCGGGCTGAACAAGGAGACCGGCGGGATCGCCCGCCAGTTCGTCCTGGGGGTGGTGCAGTCGGCGGAGGGCTTGCCGCTGATGCACACGGTGCATGCGGGCAACGTCGCCGAGACCAAGACGCTCAAGGCGATGCTGGAAGCGGTGCTGCAGCGGTTTGCGGTGGAGCGGGTGATCGTCGTCGCCGATCGCGGGCTGCTGAGCCTGGACAACGTGGCCGAGCTAACGCAGGTGGCAGAAAGCACGCAGCGGCAGCTGCAGTTCATCCTGGCGGTGCCGGCGCGCCGCTATGGCGAGCTGGGCGGCACGCTGGCGGCACTGGACTTTCAGGACGGCCTCGCCGAAGGCACCTTCGCCGGCCATCGATTGGTGGTGGCGCACGACCCGGTGCGCGCGGCCGAGCAGGCGGCCAAGCGGCGCGCCCGGATCCAGGAACTCGAGGCCTTCGCGCAGACCCTGGTGCGCAAGCTCGATGCCCAGGACGAAGGACAGAGCGCGCGCGGCCGCAAGGCCAGCGATCGCGGCGCCTACAGCCGCTTTGCGCGCGCCGTCGCCGAGGCCGAGCTGACGCGCTTTGTCCAGGCCGACTATCAGGCGGAGCGCTTCAGTTATCACCTCGATGAAGAGGCCATCGCCTGGGCCGAGCGCTTCGACGGCAAGCTGGTCCTGCTGAGCAACGTCAGCGACTTCAGCGCCGCCGAGATCCTCGCGCGCTACAAATCCCTGGCCGACATCGAGCGCGGCTTCCGGGTGCTCAAGAGCGATCTGGAGATCGCCCCGGTGTACCACCGCCTGCCGGAACGCATCCGCGCACATGCGCTGATCTGCTTCCTGGCGCTGGTGCTGTATCGGGTGATGCGCATGCGACTGAAGGCCAGCGGCAGCACGACCAGCCCGAAGACCGCCCTGGAGATCCTGCGCCGCATCCAGCAGCACCACGTCGCCATTGGTGATCACGCCTACCGCGGCGTCAGCAAGACCACCCCGGAGCAACTCGCCCTGTTCGATGCGTTGACCCTACCGAAACTCTGATCCCCCGTCTGTTGTGTCATTTTTGCCTGCTCGCCCACAGGCCAATCAATCACTTGTGCGTTTAGCTGCGGAACTTGGGTGCTGAGCGTGAGTGCGCTCGGTCGTTACCGGATTTCTGACCACATCCACCTGCTGGGTCTATTGGGCATGTCGTATTGGACCGAGAGTCCAACCGGAAAGTACAAAGCCAGCGGCATCGATCCACTGCTGGGTTTGGGGTTGTCTTACAGCTTGACCAAGGCCGTGAGTATTCGCGCCGAATACCAATTCGTTCCTCATTTCAATGGCCTCGGCACAAATTTGAATACATTCCTGCTCGGCGTCAATTTTCGTTTCTGAACAAAATGAGGCGTCCGCATTTTCAACACGCAGCGCCTGGGCAAAACTGCGCCCGCCCGATGGCGCGCTCACCGGATTCTGGCTGCGCGCACCTTGGGAACCTGCATCAAGCACGTGCGTGCTCGATGCGCGACAAGCCATCCATGGCTTGGGCAAGGTCTGAATTTGTTCTGACCTTCCATGCAATGCGTGGCGCTCAGGCCATGCCGCCGTTGACGCCGATCACCTGGCCATTGATGTAGGCGGCACTGTCCGAACACAGAAACGCGACCAGCGCGGCCACTTCCCCGGGCGCACCGGCGCGCTGCGCCGGCACCAGCGTCTGGATCTGCCCAGGCGTGAACGCGGCATCGCTCATCGGCGAAGCGATGATGCCCGGCGCGACCACGTTGACGGTGACGCCGCGGCTGGCCATCTCGCGCGCCAGCGAACGCACCGCGCCTTCCAGCCCGGCCTTGGCCGCGGCGTAGTTGCTTTGCCCGCGATTGCCCAGCCGTGCCGCCACTGAACCCAGCGCCACGATGCGCCCATGGCGTGCGCGCGCCATCGGCAGCAGCAGCGGCTGCGCGGCATGAAAGAAACCGTGCAGACCCAGGTCGATCACGCCATGCCACTGCGCGGCGCGCATGCCGGCCATGGGTGCGTCGGCGTGCGTGCCGGCAGCGTGCACCAGCGCGTCGATCGGCGCCTGTGCCAGCTCGTATTCGATCGCCGTACGCGTGGCCTCGGCATCGGTGAGATCGCAATGCAGCGTCGCTACGCACGCACCGGCATCACGCAATCCTGTGGCCAGGGCTGCGGCTCGCTCGATGCCGCGATGCGCATGCAGCAGCACGGCCCAGCCTTGTGCCGCCAACAGCCGTGCGCAAGCCCCGCCCAAGGCACCGCTGGCGCCGGTGATCAGCACGCGTCGCGGTGTCACGGAAGCGCTCATGGTTTGGCTCCGAAAGCGATCAGCAATTGACCTTGCGCCAGCGGCGCAGCGCACTGTGCGACCGCGAAACGATACTGCACCGCCTGCGTCGTGGCCGCCAGCCGCCACACCGCGATATGCAGTGGCGCCGCCGACCCGATCCACTCGTGCTGCAGCTGCACCGCGCGCAACGCCGCCAGCAGGCCGGGCGCAGTTGTGGCCTGCGCCGCGCGCGCCAGCAAGGCACCGTGCACCGCGGCGGCCTGCGCGGCGTACTCGCACGCATGCAGTGCATGCACGCGTCCGGCGCGCACCAGTGGATGGGCCGCATCCGGCGCGAGCGCTTCGGCTTCGAGACTGTCGGCATCCCAGTGCAGCACGCGATCGAGCAAATCCATGCGTCCGGCATGCGGGATCAGCCCGGCCCAGTCGGCGCGCGTCAGCATGCGCGTGGCGCCTCGCGCGGCCAGGTCAACAACGCTGCGGCCAGCAGGTTGGCGGCAATACCTAGGCTCACGGTGAGACCCAGCGCGCGCAATACCGGCAGCGGTGCCAATGCGTAGACGCCGAAGGCCAGAAGCGTCGAGACCGCGCACAGCAACGTGGCGTGCAGCGTGCGCAGGCGTTCTTCGGCATCCGCGCCGCGCGCGCGTTCGAAGAACAGCGCGTAGTGCAGGCCCAGCCCGCCCGCCAGCAGCAGCGCCACCAGATGAAACAGGCTCAGCGCACCGACCAGCAGGCGCAGCGCCGCCAGCGTCAACAGCAACGCCAGTGCCAGCGCGGCCAGCACGCGCAACACCGCGCGCCAGCGGCGCAGGCCCAGCGTGACCACCGCGATCAGCAACAGCGCGGCGCCGGCCAGCGCGGCAAGAATGCGCTGCCGATAGCTGGCCACCCAGGACTCGGTTTCGGTTTTCAGGTCGACCAGGCGCACCAGGCCGTGCGTGGCTTGCGCGGCGTTTGCCAACGCTGCTGGATCGCGCACGCCGCCGACCAGGCCCAGCCCGAACCAGCGCCCGTGGCGCTCAATCAGCAGCGCGCGCAGCAGCCCGCCCAGCGGCGTGCGCTCGAAGGCTTGTGGCGTCAGCAACGGCAACGTGCGCGCGATTTCGATATCGCGCACGAACGGCGCAAACAAACCCGCGCGATACGGCAGGCCGTGCAAGGCTTGATCCAGCGCCGTCTGCAATTGCACGCGATCGGGCAATCGTGCCTGGCGGGCGCGCTGCACCGCCAGCGGCGGCAGATACGTGCTTGGCAGCATCAGGGTCTCCAGCGTACCCCGCGCCAGCAGCGGCGCGAACGCCGGCGCAGCGGCCGCGCTATGGCGCAGGACCTGCTCGGCGCTGTCGCCTTCGATGACCAGCAGATAGCGCACATCGGGCGCGCCGAGTGCCTTGCGCAGAACGCCTTCACGGTGCAGCAGCGGCAGCGGTACCGGGGTCAGCGCAGCGAGATTGTTCTGCCACCACGGTCCAGGCACGAGCAGCAACACGAACACGGCGGCCAGCGCCAGCAGCGCGGCAAAGGCGCGCGCGCGCGGCAACCACGTCAGGCCGCGCGCCAGCGCCGCCAGCCAGCGTTGCGCGCCGGCATCGCGGCGCGCCACCGGCAACAGCAACGGCAGCACGAAGCGCGTGCTCAATCCCGCGGCAAGGATGCCGCTGAGCGTGAACAAGGCCAGTTGCTGCAGACCGGCCACACCCGAGGCGAAGAACGCCAGATAGGCGATCGCCGTGGACGCCATCGCCAGCAGCAACACCGGGCCCAGCGCGCGCGCGCTGACGCGCGGATCTTCGCCGCGGCGGCGATGGCTGAGCAGGCGCAACGGGTATTCCTGCGCCACGCCGAGCAGGGTGATGCCGAATGCCAGCGTCAAGCCATGCGCGCCACCGAACACCAGCGCCAGCACCGTGGTGCCGACCAGCGCCGCGCTCAACAGCGGCAACGCCGCCAGCAGCACCGCGCGCACGCTGCGATACGCCAGCAGCAGCAGCAGCAGCAGACCCCCGCCGGCCGCCCAGCCCAGGTGCTCGGCGGTGCTGCGCGTGAGCGCCTGCACCACCACGCCGAAGTAACCCGGGCCGCTCAGTTCCAACCGTGCCTGCGCGTGCTGCGGCAGGCTGCTGTAGCTCTGCTCGATGACGCGCACCGCGCGCGCTTGCGCATCCGGGTCGAAGCCCGCCGCGTGCGTTTCCAGCAGCAGTAGCGCGGCGTGGTCGGCATACCACACGCCATGGCGCAATGGCGGCGCGTGACGCGGCGCCCAACGCTCGGCCAGCTTCAGCGTTTCCAGCGTCGGGTCCGCTGGCAACAACGGCTTGAGCAGGCTGGATCCGGGTGAGCCGAGGTCATCCAGGCGCTGCTCGAGCTGACTGCGCAGATACGTCGCATCGAAGCGGTGCGTGTCCAGCGTCGGCGCCAGCAGATAGCGATATGGCAACAACCCCGCTGCGATTTGTTGCAGGCCGCCGCTGCCGTTTTGCACGGTGTCGAACTGGCCACTGGCCAGCAGACGCGCGCGCAACGCGCTGCTCAACGTCGCTGCGCGCGCGGCATCGGGCGTGCGGATCGCCAGCAGCAGTGTGCGCGCGCCGGCGCCCTGGCCCAACTCGCGCAGCAGCAGATGCTGCAGTGGCGTGCGCGGCGCCGGCAGAAACGCGCGCAGATCCGAGCTGATGCGCAACTGCCATGCGCTGTAGGCACCGAGCACACCCAGCGCCAGCAGCCACAGCAGCAGCACGATGACGCCGCGCGCTGCGCGCCGTGGCGGGTCGGCCGCGTGCATCCCGCTGTTCACATGCCTGCGCACAACGTGGCCAGCCCCGCGGGCGTCGGCGTGGCCGGCAACCGCGCATTGCCCAGCGGGCCGAGCAGGGTGAAGGTCGTGTCGCCATCGGTTTCATCCACGCGCATGCAACGCAGGGTCTTGCCGCTGCCATCGACGCTGACATCGCGGATGCGCCGTGCCACGGCGGCATCGCGCGGGGTCAGGTCCAGGGTCCATGCCGTTTGATTGCCATACGCGTGCAGGGTGAAGTTGCGCGCCAGCGCCGTCGCGTCACCGGATAGCAGCGCGATGAAACTGCCCAGCAGATCCTTCAGCTCCGGCGCGCGTTCCAGCGAAAATTTCTGTGGCGCATGCTGGCCGCGCTGCAGGGTGGCGGTGTCGCCGTCGATGGTGGTGATCTCGGGGTAGGGCGTGACCACGCTGCGCCGCAGGCGGCTGCCGCCCAGCCACGCCATTTCGCCGCGCAGTACCAGCGCGCGATCGAGCATGCCGACGAAGCGTACCTCGGTGTAGGCGGTGCGCGCCGGCGCCGGACGCGCCAACGCACGCACCAGATCCATGGCGCGCGCAGCATCGGCGTGGTTCGACTCAGCTGCCAGCGCCGGCAGCATGGCCAGCAGAAGGTACAAGCCCAGACTCAGGTGTTTGCCAGAAATCATAGAAGTTGAACCAGTTGTAGGGGAACTCGCGCAACTGCGCCTCGATGCGCGTGGCATAGCGTGCGCTGCAGGCCTGCAGTACCGCAGTACGCGCGTCCGCTGTGCGCGGCAGATCGATGCGCGTGGCGAAAGCCTCGAAGCGCAGATGGTAGCGGCTGCGGCCTGCATACAGGCCGAAGCCCAACAGTACCGGGATTTGCAGTGCCGCGGCCACGCGCCAGGGTGCCGCCGGCAGCGCGGCGCTAGCGCCCAGCATGGGCACGCGGCAGATGGCCTCGCCGTGACGTGCACGATCGCCCAGCAGCGCCAGCAGCGCGCCGTGCTGCGCGGCCTCACTCAATGCCAGCATCACGGTGACGCCGCCTTGCGCAGCATCGATCACCTGCGCGCGTAACGCGGGCGCCAGCGCCTCCAGCAGCATGTTCAGCGCCGGGGTCTGCTGTCGATCCAGTACCAGACGCAGATCCAGATCGGGACGCCGCGCGGCCAGCGCACGCAGCGCCTCGAAGCTGCCGACATGCGCGCCGACCAGCAACGCGCCACGGCCCCCGGCCATGGCCTGCTCGAGCGCATCCAGACCGCTGATTTCGACATCGAAGCCCTGCACGCCGCGCGCCAGAAAAAACACGCGGTCCAGCGTAGTCGCGGCAAATGCGTGGAAGTGACGCAGCACTTCGCGCGTGCGTGCCGGGCGGCACAACACGCGTGTCAGATAGTCGCGCGAAGCACGGCGCTCGCTGCCGCGACGCAAGAAAAAATACAGCGTGATCGGAACCAGCAGCCATCGCGCTGGCGTGCGCCCCAGGCGCAAGCCGATGAAACGGATCAGCCACAGCGCGAACCAACCACCGCCCTCGCGCCGGCCCTGCCAGCCGCTCATGCCGGCGCCACCCGCACGCGGCCGCACGCGATCAGCGTGTCGGCGCGAATGATGTGGAAACGCCACTGCGCCGCGTCGATGGCCACGATCTCCAACGCGGCATGCTCTCCTGGCAGCAGCGGCGCGAGGAACTTCGCCTCGGACAAACCAAGCATGCGCTGCCCACGGGTTTCCAGCAGCCCCGCCAGCGCGTCCAGCAGCAACACCGCCGGCACCAGCGGCCGCCCGGGGAAGTGCCCGGCCAGACACGCATGGGTCGGAGCGACGCACAGCGTACTGCGCAGAACCTGTGCGCTCATGGCGCGCGCAACTCGCGCCAATGACCAAGCAGCGCACGCGCGAAACGCAGCGGATGTGGCGGCGGCGCCTCGGGCAGCAAGCGACGCCGCAGCGCCAGCTCCAGCACCAGCGCGGCTACCGGTACCGCGTAAGCCCAGCCGTTGACCCAGGCATTCCAGACACGCGCCGGCAGTGGCCACGGCGATAGCACACCGAGCAATGCCAGCCAACCCTGCGGCACGCGCAGTGCGGCCAGCACCGCCGCAACCAGACTCAGCGCCAGCAGCAGCAGCGCCCACAGCGCGGTCAGCCGATGCGTGTAGCGGCGCACGGCAGGTAGCGCGGCTTGCTCGCTGCCATCGCTCAAACGCACGAAGTGCGTGATCAGCGCCTCGTGCCCGGGACGCAACGTACGCGCGAACATCCACGCCAGCAGCAGCGGCAGCAGTACCGAGGGCAGACTCAACAACAGCGCCGTGGCCGCGCTGCGCACCAGCAGCGCCAGCAACAGCAGCCAAGCCAGCAACAGCAGCGCGGCGCGCAGCCGCGTGCGTGCGGCGCCTAGCGCAGGCAGCAGGATCAGCGCGCCCAGCGCGCCCAGCGCCAACGCCGCGATGCAAGCCGAACCGGTCTCTCCGGCATCGTGCGCAGCCAGCACCCAGACCACGAAAAGCAGCGCGCCGAATGCGCGGGACATGTGTTCAGAACCCGCGCGCCAATCCGCTGCCGTGTATGCCAGGACACAGCCACGGCAGGCAAGAAGATCGGTTCACGGGTTCTCGACCACGCTGGCACGGCGCTCGCGCTCGATGTGCTGGGCCAGCGCGCGCAGGTTGGCGAAGATGTTCCTGTTGTCGGCGTGATCCGCGCGCAGGTGGATGCCGTAATGGCGCGACACCGCCAGCGCGATCTCCAGTGCATCAATCGAATCCAGTCCCAGGCTGCCGCCAAACAGGGGCGCCTCGGGGTCCAGATCCGCGGCGCGCAGATGCTCCAGATTGAGGCTGCTGACAATCAGCTCGGCCAGTTCCATTTCGGCGGGGCATTGCTTGGGCATCGAACGTGGGCGCGACAGGCAAAGACCGCAGGCGCGGTGACCGCTCATTGTAACATTACGCGCTCGACCGCCCCCGGATTCGCTGTCCACGCCGATGCGCCAGTTTTCGTCCCAGCCCGATCCCATCGCCCCCCTGGACATCGGTTTGAACGCCGCCGCCGCGCCACTGGCGCCCGGCACGCTGGCACGTCTGGATTTTGGCGGCGTCCCCAGCCACGGCGCTGCGGCGCATTCGAACACGGGCGCATTGCGCCTGCGGCTGCCCCTGGTGCCGCTGATGGATGCCGCGATGCACGAGATCTGGCATGTGCAGGCCGCGGTGTCGAACGGACAGTGCGATGCGATTCACTGGGCGCGCGGCGGCGGCTGGCTGGTGGCCGCGCTGGAGCTGGACGAAAGCGCACATGGCGGCATCGAAGCCGCCACCGCCCGTGCGTATGCCGCGCTGCGCGCCTTCCAGGCGCTGCAGCCGGAACGTCATGTCCTGCGCGTCTGGAATTACCTGGCCGACATCAATGCCGGTGCCGGCGACGGCGAGCGCTACAAGCTTTTTTGCGCGGGCCGCAGCCGGGGTCTGGGCAATGGCTTCGTCGGCGCTTATCCGGCCGCCACCGCGATCGGCCACCGCGATCCGATGCGCGGCCTGATCGTGTACTGGCTGGCCTGTGCGCAGCCCGGCATGCGCGTGGAGAACCCGCGCCAGCTTTCCGCATGGCGCTATCCGCGCCAGTACGGCCCGGCCGCGCCCGGCTTCGCGCGCGGCATGCGCCTGCCCGCTGGCACATTGGCGATCTCGGGTACCGCCAGCATCGTCGGCCACGCCTCGCTGCACATCGGCGACTTCGACGCGCAATTGCAGGAAAGCCTGGCCAACATCGAGGCGCTGCTGGCCGCGGCCGACATGCCGGCAGGCTTCGATGCGCACGCGCCACTGAAGGTGTATTTGCGCCGCGCGCAGGATCTGCCCGCCCTGCGCGCCGCGCTGGCACGGCGGTTGCCGCCGACCACGCCACTGCAAATCATGCTGGGCGATGTGTGCCGCGCCGAATTGCTGGTGGAGATCGACGGCTGGCGCATGCCGTGAGCGGGGCTTGAAGCGCGGCGATCAGTCCAGCGCCTTGGCGTAGCGCAATGCGTCGGCGCCGTCTTCGTAATAGCCACGGTGCACACCGCCACGCGCATAGCCGCGGGTTTCGTACAAACGCTGCGCGGCGCGATTGCTGCTGCGCACTTCCAGACGCATGCCACGACAGCGGCGCTGGCGCGCGGCCTGCTCGGCGGCACGCAGCAGCGCGGCACCGACGCCGCGCCCACGCGCTTCCGGCGCGCTGGCCAGTGAATACAGGCGCGCGTTGCGGCTGCCGCGACGAAAGAACACCACTACCGATCCCAGCAGCGTACCGGTCTGCGTGGCCACCAGCACCAGCGCGCTATCACTGTCGATATGCCGGCGGTACTGCGCGCGGCTGATCAGATCGGAACGGAACACGCGCGTCTCCAGCGCCAGCAGCGCGTCGAGATCAACGGCGTCGGCGCGGCGGACGTGGACTCGGCCGGGAGGTTCGGGATCGCGGGGCATCTGCACGGCGCGCACGGTAGTGACATGGCGCCGCCGCTGCAAGCTTTTTTGCTGACCCGGTCGCAACCACGCCGCGCGCGGGTCTTGCGCGCGCGCAGCGCTGTGCCACACTCGCGCCGCCCGCGCGCTGGAAAACGCCCCCACGCGGTTATGCAGCACACGCGCGAGGAGTCATGGCCCGGCTGGTCATCGTTGTCGAAAAAAACACGGATTGGGGCTCGTACTACCCTTCCGACAATGTCGTTTCCGCCACTGACTACCTGCGCGAGCCGGTGGGTGGCGACGAGCGTACCCACGTCATCAATCTGTGCCGCAGCTACAAATACCTCGGCACCGGCTATTACGTGTCCCTGCTGGGCGAGGCGCGCGGCCACCGCGTGATCCCCTCGGTGCGCACCATCAATGATCTGCGCCGGCGCTCGTTGTACGGATTGGATGTGGAGGACCTCAACCAGAAGCTGGCCAATTTCCTGCCTGCCGGAGGCCGCGACACCACCGACTTCGGCATCCTCGTGTACTTCGGCGAGACGTCGTACCCGCAATTGCGCGACCTGGCACGCGGCGTGTTCGAGTCGTTCCCGGCACCGCTGCTGCGCATCGAGTTCGAGCGCGAACGCATGTGGCGCATCAGCGCGATCAAGCCGATCGGCCTGCACACGCTGGATGACGCCCAGGAGGATGCGTTCGCGCAAACGCTCGACAGCTTCGCGCGCAAGTTGTGGCGCAAGCCGCGCGCGCGGCGCCTGTATCGCTATGACATCGCCATGCTGGTCGATCCCAACGAAGTCATGCCGCCATCCAACAAGAAGGCGCTCAAAAGCTTCATCGCCGCCGGCAAGGAACTGGGCATCGAGGTCGATCCGATCGGCAAGGGTGATTACACGCGCCTCGCCGAGTACGACGGCCTGTTCATCCGCGAAACCACGGCGCTTGATCACCATACCTACCGTTTCGCGCACAAGGCCGAGCGCGAGGGCATGGTGGTGATCGACGACCCCACCTCGATCCTGCGCTGCACCAACAAGATCTATCTGCACGATCTGCTGCGCTCGAAAAAGCTGGCCACGCCGCGCACCGAAATCCTCTATCGCGACGATCCCAAACAGTTGCGCGACCTGTCCGAGCGCCTCGGCTTTCCGATGGTGCTGAAGATCCCCGATGGCTCGTTCTCGCGTGGCGTGGTCAAGGTCGAGGAAAGCTCGGCGCTGGACAAAGCCGCGGCGGAGCTGTTCCAGCACACCGCGCTGGTGATCGCACAGGAGTTTCTCTACACCGAGTTCGACTGGCGCATCGGCGTGCTCAACCACGAGACGCTGTACGCCTGCCAGTATTCGATGGCGCGCGGCCACTGGCAGATCTACAACCACGGCGCCAAGGGCACCGCCAAGAGCGGCGGCTTCAAGACCCTGCCGGTGCGCGAGGCGCCGCCGGAGGTGATCAAGCTGGCGTTGCGCGCCACGCAGCCGATCGGCGACGGCTTCTATGGCGTCGACATCAAGCAGACGCCCGAGCGCACCGTGGTGATCGAAGTCAACGACAACCCCTCGGTCGATGCCGGCGTCGAGGACGCCTACCTCGGCGAGGATCTGTACCTGCGCGTGATGCAGGAATTCCTGCGCCGCCTGGAACGTAAACGGCTGGGCATCGTGGGATGAGCAGCCGCAACGCGTGTCCCGTGTCCAGGTTTCAGGCCAGGCTGCGCTGCACGATGTCGGCGAGATTGCGCGACAGGCCCGGTGTGGCAGCCAGCGCACGCAGATGCGACTCGGCCAGCGCGCGGCGCTTCGGCTCGAGCCGCGCCCAGCCGTTGAACGCCTGCGCCAGCGCGGCAGCGGTCTGCGGATTGAGCTGGTCCAGCGCCTGCAACTGCGCCACCAGCAGCGCGTAGCCGGCGCCGTCGGCGCGGTGGAACGCGGTACGGTTCTGGCGCGCGAACGTGCCCAGCACGGCACGCACGCGATTGGGGTTGCGCAAGGTGAACGCGGCGTCGGCCAGCAGCGCGCGTACGGTGTCCAATGCGTCCACGCCCGCGACCTCGGCCTGCACCGCGAACCAGGTGTCCATGACCAACGGCTGCTGGCCGTGGCGCGCGCGGAATGCGGTTAGCGTGCCGTGGCGCATGCCGGCATCGCCATGGCGCAGCAGCACACGCAGCGCGGCGAGGCGCTCGCTCATGCCCGCGGCCTGGGCGAACTGCGCTTCGGCGGCGGCCAGTGCGGCCGGCGCATCGACCAGCGCCCACAGCTCCAGCACGCGGCGCTTGAGACGGCGCCGCGCCTGTGCCGGAGCGTCATGCGCGCCTTGCTCGGCGGCGTGCAATGCGGTGTAGCGCGCGGCCAGCGCGGATGCGCCCAGTGCCTGCGCCAGCGCCTGCTCGAGCCGGCGTCGCGCGGCGTCGACGGCATCGGGATCGTGCGGCTCGACCAGCGCTTCCAGCTCGCTGATCGCGGGCGGCGCCAGCAGCTCGGCCAGCAGCGCCGCGTCGGAAAAATCAGTCTGCGCGAACAGGGCGCCCAGCGCGCCGGTCCACGCCGCCAGCGCCGCATATTGCGCAGCGCCGGCATGCGCGGCGCGAAACGCGTCGCTGGCCAGGTGCTGGCCCGCCTCCCAGCGGTTGAAACCATCGGCATCGTGCTGCAGCAGCAACGCCAGATCCCCGGGCGGCATGGCGCATTCCAGGATCACCGGCGCCGAGAAGCCGCGCAACAGGGATGGAATCGGTGCCTCGTCGATGTCCTCGAACACGAACTCGGCGGCGGCATCAGTCAGTTCCAGCACGCGTTCGACGCCCACGGCGTCGGCCTCGCCGGCCAGACGCAACGGCAGCATGCGGCCATCGCGCGCGAACAATGCCAGCTTCACCGGTATCGGCAACGTGTGCTTGACGGCCTGGCCGGGCGTCGGCGCGGTGTGCTGCGCCAGACGCAGCACGTAGCGGCGCGTGGCTGGTTCGTGGTGGCAACGCGCCGACAGGCGCGGCGTGCCGGCCTGCGCGTACCAGGCCAGATACGGCGTGAGGTCCACCGCGGCGGCCTCGCCCAATGCGGCGAGCAGATCCTCGACCGTGGCGGCACTGCCGTCATGTCGTGCGAAGTACAGATCGGTACCGCGGCGGAACGCCTGTGGACCGACTCGCGCGGCCAGCATGCGGATGAGTTCAGCGCCTTTCTCGTACACCGTCGCGGTGTAGAAATTGTTGATCTCGGCGTATTCGGCCGGGCGCACCGGGTGCGCCAGCGGGCCGGCATCCTCGGGAAACTGCATACGTCGCAGCGTGGCCACGTCCTCGATGCGCTTCAGTGCCTGCGAGTGCATGTCGGCGCTGAAGCTCTGGTCGCGGAACACGGTGAAGCCTTCCTTCAGCGACAGCTGGAACCAGTCGCGGCAGGTGACGCGGTTGCCCGACCAGTTGTGGAAGTACTCGTGGCCGATCACGCCCTCGACCGCGCGGAAACCTTCGTCGGTGGTGGTGTCGGCATCGGCCAGCAGGTACTTGGCGTTGAAGATGTTGAGGCCCTTGTTCTCCATCGCGCCCATGTTGAAATCGTGCGTGGCGACGACATGGAACACGTCCAGATCGTAGTTGCGCCCGTAGCTGCGCTCGTCCCAGCGCATCGCACGCTGCAGCGCGCCCAGCGCGTAGTGGCATTGGCCGATGGCGTCGGCCTCGGCCCACAGATTCAGGGTCACCGCGCGGCCATCCGCCGTGATGTACGGCTGGCTCAGGCATTCGAGGCGGCCGGCCACCAGCGCGAACAGGTAGCTGGGCTTGGGGTGCGGATCCTCGAAGCGCGCCCAATGGCGGCCCTCGGCCAGCATGCCGCTGCCGACCGCATTGCCGCCGGCCAGCAGCACAGGAAAGCGCGCAGCGTCGGCGCGCAGCTCCACGCTGTAGCGCGTGAGCACGTCGGGGCGATCGAGAAACCAGGTGATATGGCGGAAACCCTGCGCCTCGCACTGGGTCAGCAGAAAGCCGCGTTCGGCACTGCCGGACAGGTACAGGCCTTCGAGGGCGGTGTTGGCCTGCGGACGGATGCGCACGCGGCTTTCCAATGCGCAGCTCGCGGGCAGATCGGACAACTCCAGTGCATGCGCTTCGACGCGATAGCCAAGCGGACCAAGCCGCTTGCCGTTGAGACGCAGCTCGATCAGCTCAAGACCTTCGCCATCGAGGCGCAGCGGCGTTGGCGTGGCACTGGCGGATTCCAGTTCGAGGCGCGCATACACCTCGGTGCTGGCGATATCCAGATCGAACACCAATTCGACGCTGGCGATGCGCCAGGCGGACGGTTGGTAGTCGCTGAGGCGGATTTTCAGGTCGGGGGTCGGGGTGCCGTCGGCATCGCGCTGCAACATGGGGCTGCTCGAATTCAGGGGATCGCCTAGCGTAGCGAGACTCGCGCGAGCCGCGGTGAAATGTGCGTTGCAGACACGCCCTGCGGCATGATTTTGCAACTTTGGTACTGTATGCATTCATGTCACACCCCCCATCTGCCGCCGCATTGCCTGAATTCGCCGCGGTACTCGACGCCGCTGCGCGCATCGCGCCGCACGCGCGCCTGACGCCGATCCTGCGCGATGAAGCCCTCGATGCACTCAGCGGCGCCACGTTATATTTCAAGGCCGAACACCTGCAGCGCGGTGGCGCGTTCAAATTTCGCGGCGCCTGCAACGCGGCCTGGGCGCTGCCGGATGAACTCGCCGCGCGCGGCGTACTCACGCACTCCTCGGGCAACCACGGCGCCGCGTTGGCGCTGGCGGCGGCCAGCCGCGGCATCGCCGCGCACGTGGTGGTGCCGGACGGCGCGGTGCGCACCAAGCTGGCGCTGATCGAAGCCGCCGGCGCGCACGTGCATCGCTGCGCGCCGACGCTGGCCGCGCGCGAGACGGCATGCGTCGAACTCATGCAGACGCTGGGCACCACGCTGATCCACCCCTACGAAAATCCGCAGGTGATCGCCGGCCAGGGCACCGTCGCACTGGAACTGCTGCACGCCCTGCCCGATCTGGACGCGCTGGTGGTACCGATCGGCGGCGGCGGGCTGGCCGCCGGCAGCGCATTGAGCCTGCAGGCGCTGGCGCCGCGTTGCGAACTGGTGCTGGCCGAGCCCGCGGGCGCCAGCGACGCGGCGCAATCCTTGCGCAGCGGCGCGCGCGTCACCGCGTTCACCCCGCACACGATCTGCGACGGCCTGCGTGCCGGTATCGGCGCGCCCAACTTCGCGCTGCTGCGCGCGGCCGGCGCCGGCGTCATCACCGTCGACGACGCGGAAACCCGCGCCGCGATGCGTCTGCTCTGGCAGCACCTGAAACAGACCGTGGAGCCGTCCAGCGCCACCGTGCTGGCCGCGGTACTGCAACAACGCGCGCGCTTCGCCGGGCATCGCGTGGGTTTGATTCTCTCCGGCGGCAATGTCGATCTCGACGCCATTGCTTTCTGCGCACGCTGCGGCGCCGGCTGAGTCGAGCCGTGGTTTGCGGCATGCTGGCAAGGGCTGGTTCGCATTCGGAGCAGGTCCATGGCTGAAATCACCCGCCGCCGCACCGGCGAATTGCTGCGCGTGTTGTTCGAGTTGCTGCGCACAGCGCCCGACGGCTTGCAAGCCAGTGAAGCGCTGCGCCAACTCGCCGCGCGCGTGCAACTGACGCCCTACGAAGCCGGCGACTACGAATCCGGCGGACGACGCTTTGAAAAGATCGTGCGTTTCGCCACCGTCGACTGCGTCAAGGCCGGCTGGCTCAGCAAACACAAGGGCATTTGGACACTGAGCACGGAGGGTCTGCGCGCCTACGAGCGCTGGCCCGACCCCGAGGAGTTCTATCGTGAAGCCGTGCGCCGGTACGACGCCTGGAAAAGGGCGCAGCCGGATGCGCCGCTTGCGGACAGCACGGCGAATGCGGCGCCGGATGCCGGTTTCACGGACACAAGCGTCGCTGAAATCGCCAGCCTTTCGCTCGACCAGGCCGAGGAGATGGCCTGGTCGGCGATCACGCGGTTTCTCAACGGCATGCCGCCGTATCAGTTTCAGCAGCTGGTCGGCGATCTGCTCGGCGCCATGGGTTACCACGTGGCCTGGGTTGCCCCGCCCGGCAAGGACGGTGGCACCGATCTGCTCGCCTACAACGATCCACTCGGCACGCGCCCGCCGCGCATCAAGGTGCAGGTCAAGCGCAACGCCGAATCGGCGCGCATCGACGTGCAGGGTCTGCGCAGCTTCATGGCGGTGCTGGGCGATGAGGACATCGGCATCTTCGTAGCCCTGTCCGGTTTCACGCGCGACGCCGAACAGGAAGCACGCAGCCAGAGCAGTCGTCGCGTCACCTTGCTGGACATGGGCCGCTTCGTCGATTTATGGACCGAGTATTACACCAGGCTCGACGACGCGGCGCGGCGACGATTTCCGCTGCGCCCCGTGTGGTTTCTGGCCAGCGCCGACTGAAAGCACACATCCTGCGCCGCGCCGTCGCAGGCACGTGCAGGCACGCCGGCAGCGGCTATGCTGGCCTGCCCCGTGGGGTACGGGGCGGGCACGCGCACCATGCTGGACTGGCTGATCCCATATGAATTCTCGCCCACGCTGCTGGCGACCTGGTTGCTGGCCGCGCTGCTGTATGCGCTGGGCACGCGCCGACGTCGCGTGCCGCGCGTGCGCCAGGCGCTGTTCTGGTGCGGCATGGCGCTGACGTATTTCGCGCTGCTGACGCGTTTCGATTACTACGCGCTGCACCAGTTCTTTTTCGATCGCATCCAGCAGGTGCTGATGCATCATCTGGCACCACTGCTGATCATGCTGGCCTACCCGCTGGCCGTATGGCGCGCGGCGTTGCCACTACGCTGGCGTGCGCGCCTGCTGCGTCCGTTCGCGCGCGCATGGCCGTGGCGCGCCGTGGCGGCGCTACTGTTCAACCCGCTGCTGGCCACGCTGCTGTTCGTGGCGCTGGTGCTGGTGTGGCTGATCCCGCGCATGATGACCTTGGCCATGCTCGACTGGCGCCTGTACCTGCTGATGAACTGGAGCATGCTGCTCAGCGGACTGATCTACTGGGGCCTGGTGCTGGATCACCGCCGGCGTCCGCCGGCGCGTATGGCGCCAGGCCTGCGCGTGCTGTCACCGGCGCTGAGCATGACGCCGCAGATCCTGATCGGCGCCATCATCACCTTCAGCAAGACCGATCTGTATCCGATTTTCTCGATCTGCGGCCGTGCCCTCGACATCGACGTGCTGACCGATCAGCAATACGGCGGCCTGATCACCTGGGTGCCCGCGGCCATCATCGAGGCCCTCGCCGCATTGCTGGCGCTGCGCGTATGGATGCGCCTGTCGCAGCGCCCGCGCCGCGCCACGCCACGCGGCGCACTGCCCGCTACGTCCTGAACCGCGCGCTGCGCGCCGCTCGCAATCCGGCGCTGATCGCGCGACGATGCGGGCTCATTTCGAGGGTCGCGCGCGCATGTTCACCTTCCTGCTGTGGCTGATCCTGCTGGTCTTGTGCTGGCCGCTGGCATTGCTGGCGCTGCTGCTGTATCCGCTTGTCTGGCTGCTGTTGCTGCCGTTCCGCATCGCCGGTATCGCGGTGGGCGGCGTGCTGGCCCTGCTCGCAGCGGTGTTCATGCTGCCGGCGCGCGTGCTGCGCGGACCGGCGCTGCGCTGAACGGGGCGCGGAACCTCGCGCGCGCGCGACACTCCAAAGTTCACCTGGCTTGGCGGGAGCGCAACCATGAGCGAAGGCAAAATCTGGATCGTGGCGATCGTGGTTGCGGCGCTGGCGCTGGGCGGTCTGCTGTATTACTCGTACCACCGCGAGCAATACCTCACCAGCCCGCAGCTCACCGTGCCCGGCGCCAATGTCAGCGGCGCCATTGCCAACCCGCGCCAGCATTACCCGATCGAACACGTGCGCGGCGCACCCGCCGCCGCCGCGTCCGCACCGCTGCCGGCGCTGAACGACGATGCTGCCATCATCCATGCGCTGACCGCACTGCCCGGTGGCGCCGGCTTGCGCGCGTTGTTGCGCCCGCAGGCGTTGATCCAGCACGCCGTCGCCACCATCAATGCGCTGCCCGATCGTTCACTGGGCAGCGATGTACTCCCTGTGCATCACGCCAAGGGCGATTTCCAGGTCAGCACGAGCGCCGGCGTGACCACGCCCAGCCTGGCCAATGACACGCGCTACGCCCCGTACATGCGCGTGATCGAAGCCATTCCCACACCGGCGCTGGTGGCCTGGTACGTGCACTTCTATCCCCTGTTCCAGCAGGCCTACCAGCAACTCGGTTATCCGCACGGCTACTTCAACGACCGCCTGATCGTGGTGATCGACAACCTGCTGGCGACGCCGGATCGCGCCACGCTGCCCGCGCTGGTGCAGGGCAAGAACGGCATGTGGGATTACGCCGATCCGGCGCTGCAATCGCTGTCGATCGGCCAGCGCACGCTGCTGCGCATGGGCGCCGCCGATTCCGCCACGATCAAGGCCAAGTTGCGCGCGATACGCGCCGATTTGTCCGGCAAGAGCCTGCCCGGGTCCTGACGCCGAGGCGTGACGCGGTACGCTCACCCCGGCGCCGCGCCGCTGAAGAACCACGCGCACACCGCGATCGACGCAATGATGCCCGCCAGATCCGCCGCGAGCGCACAGCCCACGGTGTGGCGCACGCGCCTGATGCCCACCGCGCCGAAATACACCGCCACCACATAAAACGTCGTCTCGGTGCTGCCCTGCATGGTCGCCGCCAGCAGCGCCGGGTAACTGTCCACGCCGTAATGCTGCATGGTCTCGATCAGCATGGCACGCGCGGCACTACCGGAAAACGGCTTGACCAGCGCCGTCGGCAGAGCGGCGACGAAATCGGTATTCATGCCCAGCCCGTGCACCACCCAGCGGATGCCCTCCAGCGCATAGCCCAGCGCGCCCGAGGCGCGCAACACGCCTACCGCGCACAGCATGGCCACCAGATAGGGCAACAGGTCGCGCGCCACGCCGAAGCCGTCCTTCGCGCCTTCGATGAAGGCTTCATACACCGGCACCCGTTTGATCGCGCCAGCCAACAAGAAGGCGAGGATGACGCCGAACAACACCAGGTTGCCGACCAGCGCCGAGACGCTGGCCAGCGCCGCCGCGCTGAGTGTGGCTAATCCTGCCAGCAATGCGCCCAGCAGCAGCGCGCCGCCGCCCAGATAGGCCAGCGCCACCGGGTCCCAGAGTTTGAGTCGCTGCATCCACGCCACGCTGAGCAGCCCGGCCAGCGTGGACGCGCTGGTGGCGATGAGAATGGGCAGGAACACCAGCGTCGGGTCGGGCGCGCCCTGCTGCGCGCGGTACATGAAGATGCTCACCGGCAGCAGCGTCAACGACGAGGCATTGAGCACCAGGAACAGGATTTGCGCATTGCTGGCGGTGTCGCCGCTGGGATTGAGCGTCTGCAACTCGCGCATGGCGCGCAGGCCGATGGGCGTGGCGGCGTTGTCCAGGCCCAGCACATTCGCGGCGAAGTTCAGGGTGATCAGGCCGATGGCGGGATGCCCCTCGGGCACCTCGGGCATCAGCCGCTTGAACAGCGGCCCGAGCGCCCGCGCCAGCAGTTCCACCAGCCCCGCGCGCTCGGCGATGCGCAGCAGCCCCAGCCATAGAGTGAGCGTGCCGAACAACAGCACCATGACCTCGACCGACAGCTTGGCCATGGCGAACAGACTGTCGACCATCGCGGCGAAGACCGCAGCGTCACCGAACGACCAGCGCGCCAGCGCGGCCAGCGCGGCCGCCAGAAAGAAACCCAGCCAGAGGCGGTTGAGCATCGGACTCCCACTGCGCCCTGCGCGACGCGACGGCGCGCGCCGATGCTAACAGGCAGGCTGCTAGCGCATCGACGTGCGCCGCAAGCTCAGCAGCGCCATGGCGATCAGCGCCATGCCGGCGACCTCCCAGATACCGGGCTGCTCGTGCAGGATCAGCCAGGCCAGCAGCACGCCCATCAGCGGAATCGCCAGGCTGGTCAGGCTGGCCACCTGCGCCGGCAAACGCTGCACCACCAGCAGCCACAGCGCCCAACCAAGACCCGAGGCCAGCAGCACGTTGTAGGCCACCGCAGCGATGAACGGCGGCGTCCACTGCACCACGGGCTGCGGAATCAGCAAGGCCAGCAGGACCAGCAACAGCGTGCCGTACAGCATCTGCCAGGCGCTGACGCTGAGTAGCGCGACATCGGGATGGCGCACGAACAGGCGCTTGGCCAGTACCGTGCCCACAGCCCAACTCAATCCGCCGGCCAGCGCCAGCAGCACGCTGCGGGTGCTGCCCACGCCCTGCCATGGCGCGATCACCAGCAACAACCCGCAGGCGGCCACTGCGATGCTCCACCATTGGCGTCCGCCCGGGCGCGAGCCGAGCAGCGGCCATGCCAGCGCGATCGCCCAGAACGGCATGGTATAGGCCAGCAGTGCGGTCTTGCCGGCGCCGCCGCTGACCAGCGCCCACTGCACCAGTGCCTGGAAGCCCGCGGTCTGTGCCATGCCGATGCCCAGCGTCGGCCAAAATGGCGGCGGTGCCAGCGATTCGCGCCGCGCGAGCAGCAACACAAACAGCACCGCCGTGCCACCGACATAGCGCAGGGCCGAAAACGTGAACGGCCCCGAATACGCCAGGGCTTGCTTCATCACGATCCAGTTGTAGCTCCAGATCAGCGTCAGCGCGGCCAGCGCCAGCAGCGCACCACGTGCGCCGCGCGTGCTCACAGATGGAACGCGGCGAGGTTGCGGTACAGCATGTAGATCGCGGTCAAGGCCACGATCACCGCGAAGATCCAGTTCAGCGCTTTCTTGTTCTTGCCGAGGTGCGTGGCCAGACGCGCACCGATCCAGCCGCCGGCCACGCCGCCCAGGATATACAGCGCGGCGACGCGCCAGTCGACCAGACCCGACCAGGCGTAACTCAGCGCCGTGGTCATGCCGAAACTGCCCACCGAGAACAGCGAAGTGCCGATGGCCGCGAGGATCGGCATGCCGGTGGCCAGCATCAGCCCCGGCACGATCAGGAATCCGCCACCGATGCCGAAGAAACCCGACAACAAGCCGGCGCCGGCGCCGACCACGATCAGCCACGCGGTTTCCACCGCGACCGGGCGCTTGATCACGTCGCCGGTGCGCTCGGCGCGCGGGCGGGTCATCAGGAAGGCCACCACCAGCATCAGGATGGCGAACAGGAACAGCAGCTTGTGCCCGCCGACCGCCTTGCCCAGGATCGAGCCACCCAGCGCGGCGATGACCCCGGCGATGGCAAACACGATCGCGGCACGCCAGCGCACGTTGCCGGCACGCGCATGCGGAATCAGATTGAGATACGCATTGATGCCCACCGCCAGCGCGGTGGTGCCGATCACCACGTGCGGATCGGGATAGCCGACGAAGTAAGCCAGCAGCGGCACCGCCAGGATCGAGCCGCCACCGCCGATCAGGCCCAGCGAAAAACCAACCAACAGGCCGGAGATCACCGCAAAAATGTCTTGCAGCAAACTCAGATGAACCATCATGGGAACCATTGCGCACCGCCTCGGGATCAAAGGAAAAGGTGGCACGTGGACTGCCGCCATAAAATTAGCACCGCCTGATATGACAGTCCCCGCTCTTGACAGTTCCACCATGTTCAGATCCAGCACGGCGACGTAAGCAAACCGTAGGCTGCCGGCCGTCCTGCCGCTTGCTACATCACCCGCGCGAACACCGCCTTCAGATAGCGCCCTTCCGGAGCCGCGACGCGCCAGGGATGATCCGCGCCGGCGCCGCCGACGTGCAGGATCTGCAACTCGCGGCCCACCAGTGCCGCGGCACGCCGCAGCGCCTCGAGGAATGCCGGCTCGTCCACCAGGCCGGTGCAGGAACAACTCAGCAGCAACCCGCCAGGCGTCAGTGCGCGCATGGCCAGCGCGTTCATCGCCACGTAGGTACGCAGTGCCTGCGCAAGTTTGGCGGCGTCGCGGGTGAGCTTGGCCGGGTCCAGCACCAGCGTGTCCCAGCGCCGCCCGGCGGCAAGCGCCTGTTCGAGGTAGGCGAACAGATCGGCGGCGAGGAACTCCGCACGCAGGGTGTTGCGCGTGGCGTTGGTCCGCGCCAGGTCGAGCACGTCCGGGTCGAGGTCGATGCCGGTCACCTCGCCGCAGCCAGCGCGCGCCGCATTCAGCGCAAAACCGCCACTGTTGCAGCACACATCGAGCATGCGTCCGCTGGCCCAGGCGCCCAGGCGCGCACGATGGTCACGTTGATCGACGAAAAATCCGGTTTTGTGGCGTGTACCCGGCTGCACCTGGAATTCAAGGTCGTGCTCGCGTATCCAGCGCGGTGCCGGGATCGGCGCTGGCCGGCAATCGAAGCTCTCCTGCTTCTGCACATGCGTTTCGGCGAAGTGGTACAGCGTGGCCTCGGGATAATGCGTGCGCAGCGCGCCCTCGATGCCTTCGCGCAACTTCCACATGCCGGCGGCGAAATACTCGATCACCAGCAGATCGGCGTAGCGATCGACCACCAACCCTGGCAAGGCGTCGCCTTCGGCGTGGATCAGGCGCGCCGCACCCTGTCCCTGATCCAGGCCCAGCCGCGTGCGCAACGCCAGCGCCGCGGCGATGCGCGCGCCGATCCAGTCGCCGTCGATGGATTCCCGGGCGTCACGCGTCAGCACGCGCAGGCCGATGCGCGCGTGGCCGTTCCAGAAGCCGCGTGCCAGGAAGCGTCCGGTGTCATCCACCAGGTCCACCACGCTGCCCGGCGCCAGGCGCGCATCGGCCTGCAACGCGCGGCGGAAGATGGCCGGGTGTTGCGGCAGGCGCGGCGCCAGCAGGCGCACGCGTGGATACGCCGGAGCCGGATCCATGTTCATGCGCGCCGCGTGAGGCGCAGCAGCAGGAACAGGATCAAGCCGAGAAAATTCAGTCCGACAAACCAGTGCGCGCTGCCGCCAAGATAGAGCTGCCAGCCGATGTCCGGCACACGGTAGCCGAAACTCCAGTGGCCCCCGCGCGCGAAGCCCAGCGCCGCGACCGCGCCGGCGTGCCAGCCGTAGCTCAGCCACGGCGAGCCGAGGATCGGCACCTGCGCCAGCTGCAACCACTGCGACCATGCGCGGCCGCGCGCATCACCGTTGATCAGCCACACGCCAGCGACCAGGACCAGCAGAAACATCAGCGCGCCCAGCAACAGCAATGCGAACCATAGCGGCTCACGCACCACGAAGGCGCGTCCTGCCAGCTCGAAAAATCCCCAGAAACCGCCGGCGATCTGCAGCACGCCGATCAGCCGATGAATCATCGCGGACATAGGCTTCTCCGTGTCAAACTTGGATGATAGCCGCAGCGCAGCGTGCGCCATCCTCCGCGCAACGGGTTAAATTGCACGGCACTGTCTGCTTTCAAGGAGCGCCTGATGCCGTGGCTGGGTGTGCTGGTATTCGCCAGCGGCGTGGTCCTGCCGATCGTCTTGCATGGCCCCGGCTGGCTGGGGCTGGGCTTGCTGCTGAGTTTCGTCGGTGGAACCTGGGCGGTACTGGCGCTGGCAGATGCGCGCATCACCGGCAGCGCGCGCGACGAACATGTCAGCGATAGCCAACTGCAGGCATGGCGCGAGATGCTGCGCCAGCAGCGCCCGCCAGATGAGCCCCCCACGCGAACTTGAACGCGTTCTGCCCGTTGACACCCTTTGCACCGTTTTTGCCGATTCGAGGTTTTGCCATGTCGATCCAGCCTGTGTATCCCGTCGATCCCGCCTTTGCCGCGCACGCGCGCATCACGGCCGCGGATTACACGCGCCTGTACGCCGAATCGCTGCGCGATCCCGAGGGCTTCTGGCGTGAGGTGGCCAGGCGCCTCGAGTGGATGAAATTTCCCACACGCATCAAGGACACCAGCTTCGCGCGCGAGGATTTCCACATCCGCTGGTACGCGGACGGCGTGCTCAACGTCGCCGCCAACTGCCTCGACCGCCACCTCGCCACGCGTGGCGACAAGACCGCGATCATCTTCGAGGGCGACGATCCCGCCGAGTCGCGGCGCATCAGCTACCGCGAGCTGCACGCCGAGGTGTGCCAGGCGGCCAACGCGCTGCGCAACCTCGGCGTGCGCAAGGGCGATCGCGTGGCCATCTATCTGCCGATGATCCCCGAGGCCGCCGTGGCCATGCTGGCCTGCGCGCGCATCGGCGCGATCCACTCGGTGGTGTTCGGCGGTTTCTCGCCAGACTCGCTGGCCAACCGCATCAGCGATGCGCAATGCAAGCTGGTGATTACCAGCGACGAAGGTGTGCGCGGTGGCAGGAAGATTCCACTCAAGGCCAACGTCGATGCCGCGCTCGAGCGTCCCGGCACGCAGAGCGTGGAAACCGTGCTGGTCGTGCGCCGCACCGGCGCCGCCGTGTCCATGCGCGCGCCGCGCGACCGCTGGTGGCACGTGGTCTGCGAAGGTCAAGCCACGCAATGCGCGCCGGAGCCGATGGGCGCCGAGGATGCGCTGTTCATCCTGTATACCTCCGGCTCCACCGGCAAGCCCAAGGGCGTGCTGCACAGCAGTGGCGGCTACCTGGTCTTCGCCAGCTACACGCACGAGTGCATTTTCGATTTGCGCGAGGACGACGTGTACTGGTGCACCGCCGATGTCGGCTGGGTGACCGGGCACAGCTACATCGTGTATGGCCCGCTGGCCAACGGCGCCACCACGCTGATGTTCGAGGGTGTGCCCAACCATCCCGACAGCAGCCGCTTCTGGCAGGTGATCGACAAGCATCAGGTGACCTTGTTCTACACCGCGCCCACCGCGATCCGCGCGCTGATGCGCGAGGGCGATGAACCGGTCAAGCGCACCTCGCGTGCGTCCCTGCGCCTGCTCGGCAGCGTCGGCGAGCCGATCAATCCGGAGGCGTGGAGCTGGTATCACCGTGTGGTGGGCGATGCGCGCTGCCCGATCGTGGACACCTGGTGGCAGACCGAGACCGGCGGCATTTTGATCAGCCCTCTGCCCGGCGCCAGCACGCTCAAGCCCGGCTCGGCCACACGGCCGTTCTTCGGCATCCAGCCGGCCATCGTCGATGCCGAGGGCGGGGTCTGTGACGGTGCGTGCGAGGGTAATCTGGTGATCACGGACTCGTGGCCGGGACAGATGCGCACGCTGTGGGGTGACCACGCGCGTTTCATCGAGACGTATTTTTCGACTTACCCAGGCACCTACTTCACTGGCGATGGCGCACGCCGCGATGCCGACGGCGATTACTGGATCACCGGCCGCGTCGATGATGTGCTCAATGTCTCCGGGCATCGCCTGGGCACCGCCGAGGTGGAGAGCGCGCTGGTCGCGCACCCGCATGTGGCCGAAGCCGCAGTGGTGGGCTGCGTGCATGACATCAAGGGGCAGGGCATCTATGCCTATGTCACCCTGATCGCCGAGATCGAGCCCAGCGAGGCGCTGCGCAAGGAACTGATCCAATGGGTGCGCCAGGAAATCGGGCCGATCGCCACGCCCGATTACCTGCAATGGGCGCCGGCGCTGCCAAAGACGCGCTCGGGCAAGATCATGCGCCGCATCCTGCGCAAGATCGCCGAGAACGCGCCCGAGCAACTGGGCGACATCTCCACGCTGGCCGATCCGACCGTGGTCGCCGGCCTGGTCGAGGCGCGGCTGATCCGGTGAACGGCGTCAGCGAACCGATGCGGTGTCCCGCCGTCACGCGGTCACGGCTCGTGCGCGGCGCGGCATGGACGCGCTGAGCGAAACCACCTCCCTGCAGGCCTTGTTGCTGCGCGAGGCGTGGTGGCGTTGGCGCGCGCGGCATGGCCTTGCCCCGGGCCGGCTGCGCCTCGCGCGCGCTGGGCGCTTGGGACTACCCATCGCGGGTGCGGTGCTGGCGGGTCTGGCACTGGCTTGGCTGCTGCCCAATGTGGCTTTGCTGACTGCACGCCAGCCACTGTTTCTGCTGCTGCTGCTGGCCGCGTTCGCCGCACGCGGCGGCCTCACTGCGGCGCATGCGCTGCATGCCGCGGCGGACGAGCATTGGTTGCAGGCCTTGCCATTGTCCGCGACGCGACGGCGCCTGCATGTCTGGTTGCTCGGCAGCCTGCATGCCTGCGCGCGCACCCTGCCTCTGTGGCTGACATTGTACGTGGCGGTTTTCCACGTGATGTCATTCGCGTCGATGTCGGCCGCTGGCGCTGCGCTTGTTGTCATGTTTCTGGCTGGGGCCTGCGGCAGTCTTTGGGGCATGCGACGCAGGCATGCGCGCCTTGATGCGCACGTCATGCCGCGTGCATGCTCCGTTGCACCACTGCCGTCCGCTCCACCACTCCTGGATGCGGACCGCGCTGGTGTTGCCTCGCTGCGCATCCTGCTGTGGCATTGGCAGCTGCGGCGCCTCGGTCATCTGCGTCCGGATCGCCACAAACTGTTGCTCGCCGTGATCGCCCTCATGCCCCAATGGGCACCCCGCTTGGCGCCGCGCTATTCATGCTCGCCTTCGCCTGGTTGATGGCCAGCGCATTCGACGCACTGGCCATCAGCCGCGCCACGCTGCTGCACGTGCTCATGCTCACCCAGGCATGCATCACCACGCCACTGCGCTGGCTGCTGGCGATACTGCCGCTGCCTTTGCTGGTGATGGTCGGCGGCAGCCTGTGCGCGGCGACAGCGGTACGCGCGCTCGCCTGGTCAGACTCGTGGTTGCGCACGGCGCTGCTGTTCCTCCTGGTCTGCTGCGGGGTCGGGTTGTCGTTGCTGGTCATGCAACCGTTGCGGCTGCGGCGCAGGCTTGATCCATGGCGATGAACCCCGCGCCACCGTTGCTGGAAGTGAGCGGGCTATGCGTCGGACGTGGCACGCAACGCATCCTCGATGGCGTCGATCTGCGTATCGACGGTGGTGAAATCATCGCGCTGCTGGGCGCCAACGGCGCCGGCAAGACCACGTTGGCACGGTGTGTGGCCGGGTTGATGCGACCCGTGGCGGGCTCGGTGTGGCTGGACGGCGCGCGCGTGGACAGCATGCACCCAAGCAGTCGCCGCGCACTTGGCATGGCGGTCAACCACTGGCTGTTGCCACTGGAACTCAGCGGTCACGAGTGCGTGCAATTGTTCGCGCGCGCGCAAGGCCAGCCCGGGCACGCGCCGGCCGCCGCACCTTTGCTGCTGAGCCTAGGCCTGGATGCGTCACGGCTGGCGCAGCCGCTGGGCTGTTATTCCCTGGGCATGCGCCAGAAACTGGGCTTGGCGCTGGGCATGCTGGGCAGTCCGCGCCTGCTCGTGCTGGACGAATCGTTGAGCGGCCTGGATGCCGTGAGCCTGGCCGCTGCCGAGGCGCTGTTGCGCGCGCGTTGCGCGCAAGGCGCCGCGGTATTGTTGGCGACGCATGCGCTCGAGCATGCCGCACGCTTCGCCGATCGTCTGTTGCTGTTGCATGCGGGGCGTGTTGCCGGCGCATGGCGGCGCGATGAGCTCACTGTGTTGGCCGGGCAGGGGCATGATTTGCTGCAGGTCCTGGGGGCCGCCACGGCGATTCAAGCGGCTTCGGGAGGCGCAGGATGAGCGCCATGCTCGGCTCGCACTCGACGATCGATTGTTGGCTGGCGCGTTGGCCCACGCGCGATGGCTGGGACTGGGTGCGCGCCACGCTGGGCTCCGCCCTGGCAGTGGATGCCGCGGCGCTGTCGATTGTTCGCGATGAACAGGGCAAGCCACACTTCACGGGCGCGCTCCGCGAGTGGCACTTCAGCCTCAGCCACAGCGGCGGCAGGGCGCTGCTCGCCTTGGCGCAAGATCAACCCGTGGGCGTGGATCTGGAATCGCCACGACCACGCCGCCGCTTGCTGGACCTGGCGCAGCGTTTTTTCACTGCAGCGGAAACGAGCGCTTTGCGCGGGCTGCCCGAAGAGGAGCGTCTGCACGCGTTCTACGCGCTGTGGACGGCCAAGGAAGCCGTACTGAAGGCGGCCGGCGTCGGTATCGGCTACGGGCTCGCCAAGGCCGGTATGGCATGGCGCGGGCCAGATTGGGTTGTTGATCAATTCGCCGACGCGCTGGCTCCGGCTGCGGCGTGGCAGCTGCAGCGCCTGGACTTGCCTGCGGCGCTGCTTGGACACCTGGCGTGGCGGGGTCCGCAACGATTGGTCCAACTGATCGATACGACCTGTTGATTCGCATTTTTGCATGGCTTCGCCGAGGCGGCGAGGCGGGTTTGGCGCGTGGCGGAACTTTTCGGCTGGTCACGCACTCTCTTTAACGCATCTCCTGCCGTGAAGTGCCGTTCGAGGTTCCTGGTGTGACACGGATTCAAAGCGCGCTCATGGCGCGCTTTTTTTTCTGCGTGTTCTGCTGCATGCCGATCGCTGGCATGCTTGCCGCGATGCCGATCGCGAGAATGCCATGACCCAGCTCAGCGTCAACGTCAACAAGATCGCCGTGCTGCGCAATTCGCGCGGCGGCAATGAGCCCAGCGTGGAACACGCGGCACGGACATGCATCGAGGCTGGCGCACAAGGCATCACCGTGCACCCGCGCCCGGATCAGCGCCATATCCGCCCACAGGATGTTTTGGAGCTTGCGGATCTATGCCATGGCAAGGTGGAATACAACATCGAGGGCAATCCGTTCGCGCCGCCGCGCGGGGCTTACCCAGGCTTGCTGGAACTGGTGCGCGCCACGCGTCCTGCGCAAGTGACCTTGGTGCCAGATGGCGATGCGCAGCTGACCTCGGACCATGGCTTTTCACTGCCTGGCGATATTGTCAAACTGTGGCCGCTGGTCGCGGCACTACGCGCGCACGCCGGGCGTGTTTCCGTTTTCGTGGATGCAGGCGCCACGGATTTTACAGGATTGGTCGGCATCGGCGTGGCGCGCATCGAGATCTACACTGGTCCCTACGCCGAAGCCTGCGTCGGCGCTGATTACAGCGCTGCGCTGGATGCCTGCGTACGCACGGCGCGCGCGGCGCGCGCGGCGGGCGTGCTGGTCAATGCCGGGCACGATCTGAATCAACGCAATCTGCCACAACTGCGCGCGTTCATTCCTGATCTGGCGGAGGTTTCGATTGGGCATGCACTGATCAGCGAAGCGCTGTACACGGGCCTCGCACCTGCCGTGCACGCTTATCTGGCGTTGCTGCGGACCTGAGCGCCGCCCCGTAATCAGCACCATCAACGCGAAGAGCGCCTTGCGGCGCCCTGCTCTTGAGACCAGTGTGTTTATCCACCCTGATCGGTATTCTCGAAACCGATCTTTTCCAGCCCGGCACGCTTGGCATCGGCCAGCACCGCCGCCACGTTTTGATATTCGACGTTGGGCGAAGCGTTGATCTGCAGCTCGGGCTGTGGCTTCTTGACTGCCGTCACCGCCAGCTGCGCCTTCAACTCGGAAATCGTGACTGGCAGGCTGTTCCAGAAAATCGAGCCATCGGCGCGAATCTGCAGCTTGATCGGCTCCGGCGGGTTGAGCGGCGGCTGCACATTGCGATTGGGCTGTGGCAGATCAATGCGGATGCGATGCGTCAGCAATGGTGCGGTGATCATGAATATGATCAGCAATACCAGCATCACGTCGACCAGCGGCGTGACGTTGATCTCCGACATGGGGCTGCTGCTGCCACCACTCTTGCTGCTGAAAGCCATTGCTCGCTACCTCATGCTCCGGGCGGGCTGCGCTGCGCGCGCCTGCGGTACGGACTCAGTTTTTGCCGGTGGTGACAAAGCCGATCTTGATGATGCCTGATTGCTTGGCGTCGGCCAGGATCCTGGAGACTTCCTTGAAGCGGATCGAGCGATCGGCGCGCAGATGGATCTCGGGCTGCGGATTCTTGGCCGCTTCCACGGCAAAGCGGGCGCGCAGTTCGTTCTGCGTGACCTTTGAATCGTTCCAGTACATGGCGCCATCGTTCCTGACCGCCAGGTCGACCGAGCCGCCACTCTGGTGCGGATTCGTCGTGGGGCTGGCGACAGGCAGCTCGACCTTGATCTGGTGCGCGGCCAGTGGTGCGGTGATCATGAAGATGATCAACAACACCAACATCACGTCCACCAGCGGGGTGACGTTGATTTCGGACATCGGGGCGCCACTATTGGCGCCCCCTCCGGTACTCATTGCCATGGGCCGATCCTCTCCTCTGCCTGCGCGAATTCTTACTTCTTGGCCGGAGCAGCAATCTCGCCGACGCGCGCACCTGTAGCGAAGAAATCGTGCAGGTCATGCGCGAATTCGTCGAACTTGGCATAGGTCACACGGTTCATGCGCACGAAGAAGTTGTAGGCGAACACAGCAGGGATGGCGGTGCCAAGGCCCATCGCGGTCATGATCAATGCTTCACCCACCGGGCCTGCCACCGCGCCAATCGATGCGTTGCCGGATGCGCCGATGGCGATCAGGGCGTGATAGATGCCCCAGACCGTGCCCAGCAGACCGACGAATGGCGCCGCCGAACCCACCGTGGCCAGCAGGGTCAGGCCTGTTTCGAGACGCATGCTCTCGCGCGCCACGGCCTGACGCAGCGAGCGATCCACGAATTCGGAACGACTCAGCGTCTGAGCGATGGCCCCACCTTCAGCTTTCTGGTGGTGCGAGGCGGCCTGCGCGCAATCCAGCGCGATCTTCGAGAATGGTTCGGATGGCGGCTGCGCTTCCATGGCGCGGATCGCATCCTGTGGTGATGGCGTATGCCAGAAGGCATCGATCACCTTGTTCATGCGCGAACGCAATGCGCCGTTTTTGATCAGGTTGAAGATGATGTAGTACCAGGACAGCACCGACATCACCAGGAGCACGATGAAGACCAGCCAGCCCAACCAGTCGAAGTTGTGGATCAACTGATCGAAGCCGGCTTGCTGCAGCGCATGGGCATTGGCGTTACCGCCCAGCGTCGGCAGTGGTGCGCCGGAAGGAGGAATGGCTGCGCCCTGGGCGGCCGACGAGGAGGTGGAGGCTTCTTGCAGCATGACACTACCCTTTGAGCAAACGTGGACAGGTTCGGTTAGAAACCGAGATCGCTAAGCTTGAACTGGACCGGGACTTTCACCCAACCGCCGACAGGTTTGCCATCCTGGCTGCCGGGATTGAACTTCCATTTCCGTGCTGCCTCGATGGCGGCACGGTCGAGATCGCGGTAACCACTGGATTGGTCGACCTTGACGTCCTGCACCGAACCATCCGCACCAACCAGTACCAGAAGGTACACCGTTCCCTGCTGGTGTTGGCGCACGGCCGAGATTGGATAACGCGGCGGTTGCCGATTGTTGTACGAAATGTCCTGGCTGGGCGCGATATCGACTGGCGCCGCAGGGGGTGCCGGCGGCGTCGGCGTCGCAGCTACGGACATCGCGGACTGCTCCGCAACCGGCGGTGGTGGCGCTGGCGGCGGCGGCATCGGCGGCGGCTTGATGACCTGGATCACCTTCGGCGGCGGCGCTTTGGGCGGTATCGGCGGCGGCGGCGGCGGCGGCGGCGGCGGCGGCGGCGGCTTGATGAACTCGACCTGGACGATCTTTTCCTTCGCCTTTTCCTTCGCCTGCGGCGGCGCCGCTGGCGACAGCATCATCAGGATCGCGGCCACGTGGATCGCAATCGCGCCGGACAGCGCCCAGGTGCGCTTCCAGTTGAATCGGGTTGCCCCGGATTGATCGGTACTCGACGCCATCATTCAACCAACAATGCTGAGTGCTTTTATCGCCGGGCCCCGCGCAGCCTAGGCTTTGCGCCGCGAGGGTTCGAAAGCCCGCCACAGTACACGAGAACTTCGATCGTGTATAGCGTGCGTTCAGCCTCAAACGAGGCCCGGGCCACGTGTCTGTATTACTTGCGACCGCCGCGCAATTGCTTCAGTACTTTTTCGGCAGCAGCGTGCGTTTCCGGGTCTTGCGCGGCTTTCTCGAACGCGGCCATCGCGGCCTTGCGATCCTTCAGCGCGAGGTCGGCATTGCCGATCAGCGCCCATGCCGCACCCACGCGCTTGACGCCACGCTTGAGCGCAGTCTGCATCAGGCTGCGTCCCTCGGTGAACTTCTGATCCTGGATCAACAGCTGCCCACGCAGGAAATCCATCTCGCCATCCTTCGCATAGGGCGAGGCCTTGGTCCATGCGGACATGGCCTTGTCCTGCTCGCCGGCGACGTAATAGGCGTCGCCGAGCAGCTTGTACGCCTCCAGGCTCGGCGTGACGATGTTCTTGCTCAGACCATCCTGCACCACTCCAGCGGCCTGCAGCGCATCGGGCTTGGGGTTGTCCTGATTCTGCCCGATGTACAGGTACATCTTGGCCAGATTGATGTAGTCATCATTGCTGGTGTAAAGCCCGCGCGCTTTGGCCGCGGCCATGACCTTGAGCGCCTTGTCCGGCTCTTTGGCCTGGATGTAGACGCTGACGAGATTTTTGACCGCGGCCTTGTCGTTGGGATTCTTGGCGACGACAGCCTCTTCCAGCTTGGCCGCCTCGGCGTAATCATTGAGGCCAAAATAGCTGGCCATCAGCAACTGGTTCCACGAATCCGGAGCATCGGGCTTCAGTGCCAACGCTTGTTTCATTGCACCGACGGCGTTCTGGTACTGGTTGAGCCGGTAGTAGATATTGCCTTCAAGCGCATACGCATCACCGGATTGTTTGCCGCCTTCGGTCATCCATTTCTGCAGCGTGGCCAACGCCGGTTGCCACTGCTCGTCCTGCGCCTGCAATTGGGCGATGGTCAGCATGGTGTTGAAGTAGTCGTTGTTGGGCAGCGAGTTCAGATCCAGCGACTGCTGCAACAGCGGCACCGCGGCCTTGTTGTTGCCCGCATTCATCTGGACCTGCGCCAGACCGCGCAGCGCCATGGCCTTGGCATACTTGCTCGAGGAATCCTTCAGTACCTTGTTGAGTTCGTCCGTGGCCTTGGCGTCGTCATTCTTGTTGAGCGCATTGAAGCCCGCTTGCAGCATGCGTTGTTCGCGCTCGCTGCGCAGATCGTTCTTCGGCTGCTCGCGCTTGGTGTTCGGGTACTCCGGTGCGTTCTTGTCGTCCCTGGCACTGGCGGCGCCAACGGCGGTCAAGGCAAGGACCAGCAGCAACAGGAACTTGAGCAGGGAACGAACTTTCATGCAGACCTCGCGGGGGAGAGGACGCCGCGGCTGGCCGCGGTGGGAAGATGAAGCGTAATCGCTGGCGCACATTCCGCCAAGCTGCGCCGCCGCAGGCATGCGCTGCATACGATTGCAGCGGCGTCCGCATGGGCCGCGCGTTTGGCGCGTGGCTGTCAGATATCGAGGTTGGCGACCTTCAGCGCGTTGGATTCAATGAACTCGCGCCGTGGCTCGACCGCCTCGCCCATCAGCATGGCAAAAACGCGATCTGCGCTGATGGCGTCTTCGATGCGCACCTGCAACAGGCGCCGGGTTTCGGGATTGACCGTGGTTTCCCAAAGCTGCTCGGGGTTCATTTCGCCCAATCCCTTGAAGCGCTGAATCATGCGGCCCTTTTTGGCTTCTTCGAACAAAACAGCGCGCGCCTGTGCAAGATTCTGCACTGCGCGATTGGCACTGCCTCGACGAATGCTGGCGCCGGCCTCGATCAGATCGTGCGCGGCGCGGCTCAACTCAAGAATGGGACGAAACTCTGCGCTGGCGAAAAATCCACGCGCCATGGGCCAGGTGTGATCGAGTCCGTGCTGGCTGCGCGTCAACAACAGCACAGCACCATGCTCACCGCCGGGCTGCACGGTGAAGCTGTAGCGCGCGCGGCCCAGTCCTTCGGCATTGAGCCCGGCAACCAGTGCATCGGCCCATTCCTGCAACGCATGGGTGTCGTGCCAGGCGCCCTCATCCAGCGGCGCGTGTTCGAACATGGCGCCAAGCACGGCATTGTCGCAACGCATACTGAGACGCGGCAGGGCGTCCTCTGCCTGCTGCCACAAACGCAACAAACGCTCCAGGGCTTCTGCGCGAATGGGCGGCGCACCTTCGCCAGGCACCAATTCAGCGCCTTCGATGGCACTGTTCAGCAGGTAAGCGTTGAGCGCGGCATCGTCCTTCAGATACATCTCCTGCTTGCCTTGCTTGAGTTTGTACAACGGCGGCAAGCCGATATAAACGTAGCCGCGGTCGATCAGCTCGGGCATCTGTCGATAGAAGAAGGTCAGCAGCAAGGTGCGGATATGGCTGCCGTCCACGTCCGCATCGGTCATGATGATGATGCGGTGATAGCGGATCTTGTCCGGGTTATATTCATCCTTGCCGATGCCGCAGCCCAGCGCGGTGATCAATGTGCCGACCTCGGCCGAAGCGAGCATGCGATCAAAGCGCGCCTTTTCGACGTTGAGGATCTTGCCCTTCAGCGGCAGCACCGCTTGATTCTTGCGGTTGCGTCCCTGCTTGGCTGAGCCGCCTGCCGAGTCACCTTCGACCAGAAACAATTCCGACAATGCCGGGTCTTTTTCCTGGCAATCAGCCAGTTTGCCAGGTAGCCCAGCAATATCCAGCGCGCCTTTGCGCCGAGTCATCTCGCGCGCTTTGCGCGCTGCTTCGCGCGCGCGCGCGGCATCGACTACTTTGCCGGCGATGGTGCGGGCCTCGCCGGGATTTTCCAGCAGAAATTCCTCCAGCGTCTGGCCAACACCCTGCTCGACCACGGTCTTGACCTCGCTGGAAACCAGCTTTTCCTTGGTCTGCGATGAGAACTTCGGGTCCGGCACCTTTACCGAGAGCACGGCGATCAGCCCCTCGCGCATGTCGTCACCGGTCAGCTGCACCTTGGCGTTCTTGGCCAGATTCTCACGCTCAATGTACTGTGTCAGCGTGCGCGTCAGCGCGGCACGAAAACCGGTGAGGTGGGTGCCGCCATCACGTTGCGGAATGTTGTTGGTGTAGCAGTACACACCTTCCTGATAGCCGTCGGTCCACTGCAAGGCCACCTCGACCTCGATACCGTCGGCACGGTAATTCAGGCTGATCACCTTGGGGTGCAACGGGGTTTTCAGCTCGGCCAAGTGTTGTACGAAGGCGCAAATGCCCCCCTCATAGGCGAAAACGTCCTCGCGTTCTTGCCCTGGGCGCAAATCCGCCAGCTCGATACGCAATCCCGAGTTGAGGAAAGCCAGCTCGCGCAGGCGCTTGGCCAATATGTCGTAATGAAACTCGGTGATCGCAAAAACTTCTGTGCTGGGCAGAAAGCGCACCGTGGTGCCACGTCGCACACTGGCTTCCACGTCGCGCATTGCGAACAGCGGCTCACCCATGCGGTATTCCTGCCGGTGCATGCGGCCCTGGCGATGAACCTCCAGCCACAAGTGTTCGGACAAGGCGTTGACCACGGACACGCCAACACCATGCAGGCCGCCGGAAACCTTGTACGCATTGTCATCGAACTTGCCACCGGCGTGCAGCACGGTCATCACGACTTCGGCGGTGGAACGACCCTCCTCGGGGTGAATTTCGACGGGAATGCCGCGACCATTGTCCTCAACACTGACCGAGCCATCCTCATGCAACTCGACGCGTACGCGATCGCAGTGTCCGGCCAACGCTTCGTCAATGGCGTTGTCCACCACCTCGAACACCATGTGGTGCAGGCCCGTGCCGTCATCGGTGTCGCCGATATACATGCCGGGGCGCTTGCGCACCGCTTCCAGCCCTTTGAGAACTTTGATGCTGCTTGCGTCGTAATGTTGCCCGGATTCACTCATGCCGATTCGCGCATTGTCTATCGCCGCAGCGCGGCCAAGGCATCAATTCTAGCAGTTGCCCCGTTTCAGGCGCGGAGCACACCATGTTCCACGTGGAACACCCGCATGCCGGGTTGCCAGCGCTGTGGGAAATCGGTCCCGGTGATCCAGGTCTGCGCGCCACTGCTTTGCAGGTAAGTCATCACCTGATCGAGATGGGCAGCATCCAGTTCGGCCGAAAGATCATCCAGAAGCAGCAATGGTGTTGTCGCGCGAAGCTCGCGAAACACATCAAATTGCGCCAAGAGGCAGGCCAATGCCGCGAGCTTGGTTTGCCCACGCGAAAGTTGATGGCGTTCTGGCGCGTGCTCGAATCCGAGTAACCAATCAGCACGATGTGGGCCCTGCCTTGTGTACCCTTGCTCACGGTCCCGCATTCGATGCACCGCCAGCACCTCGATTAATGAGGCATCCGAGGCCCAGCCACGCTGATAATTCAACGTCGGCTCCCCAAGTTCCGGCAGCCAGCGGGCCAGGTGCTCAAGCAACCGCACGCGCAAACGTCCGAGGTAGGCATGGCGTTGCCCATCCAGCCATTGGGCTGCGTTGGCCATTCCCTGCTCCCACACGTCAAGTTGTGTGCTGTCGCCGTTCGTGCGCAACAAAAAGTTGCGCTGTAGCAGGCAGCGCTGATAACTCTGCCATATCTCCAGGAAGGTGTGTTCCACGTGGAACACACCCCAATCCATAAAGCGGCGGCGACCCTCAGCCGGACCAGTGAGTACGCCATGGCTCCCGGGCTCGACGCAAATGGCCGCGCAATGCACCAACAAGTCGGAAAGGCGTGGGACGGACTGCGCGTCAATTCGCGCGCGCCATCCATGCGCACTGCGCGCCAAGCCAAGTCGGTGTGTGTGACCGACAGTATCGAGTTCTGCGTAGACGGTGCATTCCTCCTGTCCACGCCGAATCAGCGCTTTGCTGCCTCCGGGACGAAACGAGCGTCCGTGCGACAACAGGAACAGCGCCTCGAGCACGCTGGTCTTGCCGCTGCCATTGGCGCCCAGCAGGAGATTCAGACCTGCAGACGGAACAATCGACAGTGATTCAAAGCAACGCAGTTGCGCCAGATTCAGGCGCAAGACGCGCATGGAACTTCACGGTTGCGTTGGTACCGACAGGAATCCTGCGCCATGATTCCTGGATGATCAGAGTCGCAATGGCATGATGACGTGGCGTGCCCGCTCGTCGGGAAGCCCTTCCAGCAAGCAGCTTGATTGCGCATCGCGCAAGCGCAGCAACACCTGTTCCCCGCGCAGCGAGCCGAGGGCATCGAGCAGATAGCCGACGTTGAAACCCACGGCGAGCTCATCGACTGCGGTCTCGGCCTCGAGCTCCTCGACCGCCTCTTCCTGCTCGGGGTTGTGCGCGACAATGCGCATACGGTTGGGGCTGAATTCAAGCTTGACACCACGATACTTCTCGTTGGACAGGATCGCCGCACGCTGCAATGTTTCACGCAGCATATTGCGATTGACGGTGACCAGCTTATCCGCGCCGATCGGCAGCACGGTTTCGTAATCGGGAAACTTGCCGTCGATCAATTTGGAGGTAAAACGCACGCCGGGGCGATGCAGGCGCAAATGATTGCGCGCGAATTCAAGCTCGACCTCGGTATCGCTGGAATCCAGCAAGCCGGCCAGTTCCAGCACACCCTTGCGCGGCACGATCAACTGCCGACGCGTCTGACTGGTCCCTACGGGAAGCACTGCTTCGGCCATGGCGAGGCGATGTCCATCCGTGGTGACGCAGCGCAACATGTCAGACTGCATATCAAACAACATGCCGTTGAGGTAATAGCGCACGTCCTGATTGGCCATGGCGAACTGGGTCCGCTCGATCAGCGCCTTCAGATCGGCCTCGGCGATACGCAAGTGGTTGGTGACCTCGATATTGTCCAGTGTGGGGAAATCCGCAGCTGGCAAAGTAACCAGGGTGTAGCGACTGCGCCCGGCGCGCAGTAGAGCGCGTTCGCCTTCGAGCTTGATCTCGATGCGAGAACCTTCAGGCAAGGCGCGGACCAAGTCGTAGAGCTTGCGCGCAGGCAAGGTGCAGATGCCGGCTTCGGCACTCTCGGTCGCCGTGCTACCGATCATTTCAACTTCCATGTCGGTACCGGTCAACGTCAATTGCAACTGGGCGTCAACCTCGACCAGGACATGTGCCAGCACTGGCATGGTCTGGCGGCGCTCGATGACTCCGATGATTCGCTGCAATGGTTGCAGGAGGGCTTCACGGCTCAGACTTGCGCGCATGGGACGGTCCGTTTCTGATTTTAAGGAGATTTATGGTAGCTGTAGTAGACCCTGTGTTTACAGGGGACAAGCTGGATTTTTGTTTAAGATCATATTGTTGCAAGGAACTAATACTTGCTTGAAGAGCCGTGAGCCTGTGCTTGCCCTGTGCATAAGTGCCGCGTCGAGTCAACACACCGCTTTATCCACAGGATCTCAACCGGTGAGTATACGGATCAACTTGTCCCAGTCCTGGTGCATGCGCGCATCTTTTTCGCACAGCCCGCGGATGGTCCGGCAGGCATGCAGTACCGTGGTGTGGTCACGACCACCGAAAGCGTCGCCGATTTCCGGCAAGCTGTGCTCGGTCAATTCCTTGGACAGAGCCATGGCCAATTGGCGCGGCCGTGCCAGCGAGCGCACCCGGCGTTTGGATAGCAGATCAGACAAGCGCACCTGGTAATAGTCGGCGACGATCTTCTGGATGTTGGGCACCGTCAACGCCAACTGATGCACGGACAGCAAATCGCGCAGGGTCTCCTCGGCAAATGCCAAGGTGATGGGCTTGGCGAAGAAATTGGCACGCGCTGCGAGGGTATTCAACGCGCCTTCGAGGTCGCGCACGTTGGAGCGGATGCGCCGCGCCAGCAGCATGGCCACATCCTCCGGAAGCGCCATATTCTTGCGCTGTGCCTTGGCCAGCAGGATGGCCGCGCGCGTCTCGAAATCCGGCGCCTCGATGGCGACCGACAAACCCCAGCCAAGGCGCGATTTCAGCCGTGGCTCGAGGTTTTCCACCTCGCGCGGATAGCGGTCGCAGGTGAGGATGATTTGCTGCTTGCCTTCAAACAATGTATTGAAAGTGTGGAAAAATTCTTCCTGCGTGGTGTTCTTGCCAGCGAAAAACTGGATGTCATCGATCAGCAATGCATCGACTTCGCGGAAGCGACGCTTGAAGGCATCCATGTTCTTGCTGCGCAGCGCCTCGATCATGGCGCCGACGAACTGTTCGGAGCGCAGATACAGCACGCGCGCACCGGGCCGCGACTGCGCAATCAGGTTGCCCGCGGCATGCATCAGGTGAGTCTTGCCCAAGCCGGTGCCGCCATATAGCAGGAGCGGATTGTAAGCGGTGCCTGGCGCCTGTGCGACCTGCATGGCCGCCGCCTTGCCGAGTTGGTTTGGTTTGCCCTCGACGAAATTGTCGAACGTATAGGCTGGATCAAGATTGCTGTCGACGGCTTCCTCGGCGACCACCAATGTCCTGTTTGCGGGTGTCGCCTGGCCGCCTTGGCTCGCGCCGCTGGCAACCGCGGCGATACTGACTGGCGCGCGCGCATTGCCGACTTCGAGGTACACGGAGATCGGTTGCCCCGCGAGATGCTCCAGAACTTCGCGAATGCGCACCAGGTACTGCTCGCGTACCGTGTCCACGGTGTAAGCATTGGGCGCGAACAGGCGCAGCCCGCCATTGTCTTCGCGCGCCTGCAACGGCAACAGCCAAGTGTGCATATCGTTGCCCAGCTCGCCTTCAAGGCGGGTGAGACAACGTTGCCAGAGTTCGCTCATGGGTAATCCGGAAGAGGCCAGCAGCACAACGGCGGAATTGATCGAGCAGTGTAGCAACGCGTCCGCGCATGACGCGTGCGATTGACACGCAGCCGTGGAGCTCGCGATAATCGCAGACCTTTTTGCAAGCCTGCGACGCGATTGCCGCCATGAAGCGCACTTTCCAACCCAGCAAACTCAAGCGCGCCCGTACCCATGGGTTCCGTGCGCGCATGGCCACCGCAGATGGGCGCAAAATCCTTTCCGCCCGCCGTGCCAAGGGCCGCAAGCGCCTCATACCCTGAGACGACGATGAAGGCATCCGCTGGGTTGCCGCGTTCGGCGCGGCTCACGCGGCCTGCTGATTTTGCCGCGCTCGGGCGCGCCGCCGCGGCGCTTGGCACGCGTCACTTCGTGGCGCGATACCGATTCTCGCCGAGCGGACACCCGCGCATGGCGCAGTCTGTCTCCAAGCGAGTGCACAAGCATGCCGTGCAACGCAATCGCATCAAGCGTCAGATCCGTACCGCATTTCGTCTGCGGCGTGAAAACATGCCGTCGCTGGACATGCTCATCATCGCCCGCGTAACGGCAGCCGCCGTCGACAATCACGTCCTCGCCGCTGACCTCGCCACCCTTTTGCAGCGACTGGCGGCATTGAAGCTGCAGCATGCGACCGGCACAATGCCCGGCTGATCCGCGCCCGGCTGCATGCGCGCCACTTACCGGACACTCTATTCAATGAATCAGACGCGCACATTCCTGCTGCTCGGCCTGTTGCTGGTCGCCTATCTGTTGTGGACCGGGTGGGAGCAGCAATTCAACGTGCCGCCCGCACCACCACCAACTGCCAGCGCCGGTTCGCTGGCTCCACAAGCGAGCGCTGCGCCCACGCCGGTCGGCGCAATGCCGTCCATGCCTGTGGCGACGGCGAAGGCCGCCACGCCCGCAGCCACATTGTTGCCTGGCAGTGGTGGCGCGCATGGCCAACGCATCGCGGTGCACACCGATCTGCTCGATGTCACCCTGGATACCGCGGGTGGCGCGTTGGTGCAGGCGCGCTTGCTGAAATACGCGGTGGCGCCCGAGGCTGCGCCGCGTGTCAGCCTGCTGGATGACAGCGCCAACCATTACCTGGTTGCACAGAGTGGCCTGGTCAGCAACAGCGCCGGCGCAGCGCCTGCGGTGGATGCACCATTCAAGGCTGCGCATTCCAGTTATACCCTGGCCGCAGGGCAGAAGCAGCTCAATGTCGATCTGACCTGGAGCGATCCTGCACAAGGTGTCGCGGTGATCAAGCGTTACACCTTCACGCGTGGCAGTTACGTGGTGCAGGTGCAGGAGCAGGTGCACAACCTCGGCAAGACGCCGTGGACCGGCAATGCCTGGACCCAGCTGGTGCGCACCGCGCCACCAGCGCCCGCGGCGTCACATTTCTTCTTTCTGCATGACCCATCCGAGTACTACAGCTTCACCGGTGGCAGCTGGTATAGCCCGCAGGACAAGTTCAACAAGCTGGCTTTTGATGAGTTCGCCAAGCAACCTCTGCTGCGCACCGTGCAGGATGGCTGGGTCGCCTTCGTGCAGCGCTATTTTGTCGCGGCGTGGATTCCGGCGCGCGGCGGCAATGCGCAATTCAGTAGTGCCACCTTCGATGTCGGCGGCGTGCCGCACTACCTGCTGCGCAGCATCGGCCCCGCATTCAGCGTGGCGCCTGGGGCCAGTGTCACGCAACGCATGAGCCTGTTCATCGGACCCAAGCTGGAGCACGCGCTGAATGCCGCCGCGCCCGGTCTTGAACTGAGCGTGGATTACGGCATCTTCACCGTGATCTCGCAGCCGCTGCACTGGGTTCTGGTGCAACTGCACCGCATCACCCGCAACTGGGGTCTGGCGATCATCCTGCTGGTGGTGTTGATCAAGGCCGCGTTCTACTGGCTCAGCGACAAGCAGTACCGCTCGTTCGCCAAGATGCGCAAGCTGGCGCCACGCATCAAGGCGTTGCAGGCGCGCTATGCCGACGACAAGCCCAAGATGCAACAGGCCATGATGGAGCTGTATCAAAAAGAGAAGGCCAATCCTGTGGCGGGTTGTCTGCCCATGCTGGTGCAGATCCCGGTGTTCTTTGCGTTGTATCCAGTGCTGATCGAGAGCGTGGAGTTGCGCCAGGCGCCATTTGCGCTGTGGATCCACAACCTGTCCGCGCCGGATCCCTATTACGTGCTGCCGGTGTTGTATGCCGCGGTCATGCTCGCGCAGCAGATGCTGACCCCTGCGGTCGGCATGGATCCGACCCAAGCCAAGATCATGAAAGCCATGCCGATATTGATGGCGTTTTTCTTCGCCCAGTTCCCGGCGGGCCTGGTTTTGTACTACATCACCAACAGCGTGCTCGGTTTGCTGCAGCAGTGGTATGTCACCCGGCAAGTGATGCGCGCCGACGCCGCCAAGACAGACTGAGCCACCCGCATGCATGCTGCCGACACCATCGTCGCCGTGGCCACCGCGCCGGGCGCGGGGGGCGTCGGCATCGTGCGCGTCAGCGGCGCACAGGCAGGGACGATCGCATCCACCTTGCTGGGGCGCGCACCGCGCGCGCGCCACGCGCACTACGCCACACTGCGCGAAGCCGATGGCGCATTGCTGGATCGAGGCCTGCTGCTGTGGTTCCCCGCGCCGCATTCCTACACCGGCGAGGATGTGCTGGAGTTGCATGCGCACGGCAGCCCGATCCTGCTCGATCTTCTGCTGCGCCGTGTCTGCGCCCTCGGTGCGCGGCCCGCGCGCGCAGGTGAATTCAGCGAACGCGCGTATCTCAATGGCAAGCTCGACCTGGCGCAGGCCGAGGCCATCGCCGACCTGATCGCCGCCGGCAGCGAAGCGGCGGTGCGCGCTGCGCAGCGCGCGCTGGCCGGGGTGTTCTCGGCACGCGTGGGCGAGTTGCAGGCGCTGCTCACCCGCGCGCGCGTGCACATTGAGGCGGCGCTGGATTTCCCCGACGAAGAGATCGAACTATTGGCCGATCCAGCGCTGGTGAGCGCGCTGGCCGCGCTGCGCGCGCAGGTCGCGAGCGTGCTGCGCGAAGCACAACAAGGCGTGCGTCTCGCGCAGGGCATGAACGTGGTGTTGATAGGGCGCCCCAACACCGGCAAATCAAGCCTGCTCAATGCCCTGGCGGGCGAGGATCGCGCCATCGTCACCGCCGTGCCGGGCACCACGCGCGACGTGCTGCGCCTGGAACTGCAATTCGACGGCGTGCGCCTGGAACTGGCTGATACCGCGGGCTTGCGCGAGGCGGGCGATGCGATCGAACGCGAAGGCATGCGCCGCGCCATGGCGGCGCTGGCCAGCGCCGATCTCGCGCTGCTGGTCAGCGATGCCGGGCACTGGATCGCTGATCTAGCTGATGCGCGCGCGCGCGCGCCGGCTACGGAGCTGCTGGTTGTGCTCAACAAGATTGATCTGTTCGGCCAGCCCGCGGTGCGCATCGAGGATGCGGCCAGCCCGTTGCGCATCGCGTTATCCGCGCGCAGCGGAGCCGGCATCGACTTATTGCGCCAGGAGTTGCATCAGCGTGCCGGCGGTGGTGCGGACAACGCCTACAGCGCGCGCGTGCGCCATGTGCTGGCTTTGCAGCGCGCGGAAGTCGAGATCGAGGCCGCGCACATCGAGGTGCAGCGCGCCGTGGCGCGCCGTGGCGGGCTGGCCGAGCTTGCCGCCGAAGCCCTGCGCCGCGCGCAGCGCGCGCTCGACGAGCTGACCGGCGCGCACGGCAACGAGGACTTGCTTGGCGCGATTTTCTCCAGTTTTTGCATCGGCAAATGAATGCCGCGCGGCGGCGGCTTGCGCATCGATGCGACGCGGCGCAGGCTTGATAGCCTCTGCCGCAATCAATGATCCGGGGAGCACGTCGTGCAGCTCAGCAGCCAGAGTTTTGTCACCCATCAACCCATTCCGGCACGCTGTGCCTTCGGCCAGCCGGGCACGGATGGACCATTTGCCTTTGCCGGCAACCGCAGTCCGCATCTGGCGTGGGGCGATGTGCCGCAGGGCACGCGCAGTTTCGCCCTGGCCTGCATCGATGTAGATGTGCCGAGTCGTGGCGATGACGTGAACAAACCCGGGCGCATTGTGCCGGCCGATCTGCCGCGCGTCGAGTTCACGCACTGGCTGATGATCGACATCGATGCCGGTGTACGCGAATTGACCGAAGGTGCTTGTGGCAGCGGCATCGTTGCGCACGGCAAGCAGCAGCCTCCAGGTCCGCCTGGCAGCCGTCAGGGCATCAACGATTACACCCACTGGTTTGCCGATGATGCCGGCATGGCCGGTGACTATTACGGCTATGACGGCCCCTGTCCGCCATGGAACGACAGCATCGTGCATCACTACGGGTTCCACCTTTACGCGCTGGATCTGGGGCGGCTGGAGTTGCCGGCGCGTTTCAATCTCGCTGATCTGCGCCGCGTCAGCGCCGGGCACGTGCTGGCACAAGCGGTGTGCGTGGGCACGTATTCGATGCGTGCCACAAGCTGAACGCATGCGCTGTGCATGCGTGCGTGCGGCAGCGCACCGCATGGCCTGCGCAGAACGCGGCATCATGTAGGAGACGGGACTGCCTTTGCGCAGTCGCGCATCAATCCAGCACAGGAGATAACCATGAACAGCGAAGTCGGCAATCCTTCCGAAGATCGTATCCACGCTGCTGCCGAGCGCGCCAAGCAGACCGAGAGCGCCGCCGTGAAACGCACCGCCGAGCGGGTCGAACATGGCTTGCACCGGGCAACGGATGTCGGCGCCGATGTGGCCGCCAGCGTCAACGACAAGGCCGCGGAGATGGCTGCGCGTGGCCGCGAAGCGACCGAAAAACTGCGTGCGCAAGCCGGTGATCTGTTCGACAAGACGCGCGATTTCGTGCGCGAGAAGCCTGGTCAGGCGGTGTTGATCGCGGTCGCGGCGGGTTGGCTGCTGGGTCGTCTGACACGGCGCTGAGCATGACTGAAGCCGAGGAGCCAGCAGCCCAAGTTGATACCACGCAGGCGCCGATCATCACTGCGCCGGCGCCCACGGACACCTGCACGGCGGTACCAGGTGCGCTGGATGCCGTGATTGAAATGGGTGCGGCCTTGCTGGGTCTGGCGCGGCTGGAAGCCGGTCGTGCCGGACGCGGATTGTTGTGGGCGCTGCTGTTCGGCATCGCGATCGTGGTGCTGGTGGCGTCAGGATTGCTGCTGCTGGTGGCACTGCTATTGCTCGGTTTGGTTCATGCCAGCGGCTCGCTGGTGCTGGCATTGGTGCTGACAATCTTGGTGCTGATCGTCGGCGTATGGCTTCTGCTGCGCGGCTTGCGTCGCGTCTTGCGCCCGCTCAGCCTGCCGGCGACGCGCGCCGAGTTGCGCGCCGTGCTCGAGCCGCTGCGCAGCAAGCCGCCGGCATGAGCACGCGTCGACAACGGTGGCGGGATGGCGTGGCCCGCGCGCAGCGGGCACGGACTGCACTCACACCGCGATTGCAACGCGGCGGGGATTGGCTGAATCGACATCCATGGGCGCGTCCGGCGGTGGCCCTGCTGGGTGGCTTGCTGGTCGCGCGCCTGCTGCCGCGTCCAGCGCAATGGGGTCATGGTGGCGGGTTGTTGCTGCGCGCATTGCGCTTTCTGCGGCCTTGATGCGCACTGCAGCGCGCGCCGCTCAACGCATCCACCCCAGGCTCAGCGCGCCGAACAAAACCGTGCCCAGCACAATGCGGTACCAGGCGAACAGCGTGTAGCGATGCGTCTTGATGTAACCCAGCAGCCACTTCACCGCGATGAAAGCAGTGACCGTCGACACCACGAAGGCCACGCCCAGCGCGCCCCAGTGTTCGTGCTGCGCGCCGCCGTGGCGTAGCACATGCCACAGCTCGTAGGCACCCGCCGCGAACATGGTGGGGATGCCGACGATGAAGGAAAAATCGGTCGCCGCCGAACGGTCACGCGTACCCGCCAGCATTGCCGCGAAGATGGTGCTGGCCGAGCGCGACAGGCCCGGGAAAATGCCGGCCGCCATTTGTGCCACGCCGACCACCAGCGCCACCGCCCAGCTCACCTCGCGGCCCGGTTTCAGGCGCGCAGCGATGGCCTCGGCCGCCAGCATCCAGATGCCGCCCAGCACCAGCGCCCAGGCCACCGGCAGCACGCTGGTCGGCAGCTTGAAGCCCAGCGTCACGGCGATGAAACCCAGCACCGCGGTGACCGCGAACGCCAGCACCAGCTTGCCGACATAGGCGCGGTTCGCGCGCTCGCCGAGGCCCGATGCCAGTGCCCACAGGCGCCGCCAGTAGATCAGCGTCACCGCGAGAATCGCGCCGGACTGTATCACCACGTTGAACAGATCCGAACGCGCGCCCAGCCATTGCTCAGCGATCAGCAGATGGCCGGTGGAGGAGATCGGCAGGAACTCGGTGATGCCTTCGATGATCCCGAGCAGGATCGCATTCCAGGGAATCAGCACGGCCGCAGCGTCCACGATTAAGCGCACGAGCTTAGCAGGGGCCGCAGTCGCCCCAGGCGACACGACGGCCACGCTGGCCGCGCACAATCGCGGGCCGCGGAATCAGGATTGGAAGTGAATGCCGGGTGCGCGCGGAGGCAACCGCGCGCACCCATTTTCATAGGCGCAACAGCAGCAGCGCCAAGGTGCCAAAGCCGATGCAATACCAGGCGAAGGGGTTCAGTGCCGCCTGTTCATGACGGCGGAAGTAGCGCATCAGGAACCAGGTGCTGAACAGCGCCGCAAGTCCGGCAACGATTCCGGCCAGCAACATCAATCCCAGCGGCGCGGCATGCGCGGCGTGCGTGCGCAGCAATTTGGGGATCTCCAGCACCGCCGCACCAGTGATCACCGGCGCGCCGAGCAGAAACGAAAAACGCGCGGCCTGCGCATGGTTCAGCCCGCGGCGCAGACTACCGACCATGGTCGCGCCCGAGCGCGACAGGCCGGGGATGAAAGCCAGACACTGCCAGCAGCCGATCAGCAGGGCGTCACGCCAGCGCAGGCCATCGAGATGCTCGTCCTGCAATGCGCCGCTGGCGCTCTGAGCCGCGCGCCGGCGCAGGCGTTCGCCCAGCAGCAACATGCCGCCGTTGACGATCAGAAACAGCGCCGCCACCCAGGGTTCGGCAAACAGCGCGCGCAACGGTTTTTCCAGCACGAAGCCGACGACAATCGCCGGCAATGTGCCCAGCACCAGCATGCCGGCCAGACGCCGGAAGTTTTCCGCATCGCCCGCGCGCGGCCCACGCAGCACGCCCCAGGCGATGCCCAGCCAGACCCGCCAGAAATAGGCCAGCAGCGCCAGCAGCGTGCCCACGTGCAGCACCACCAGAAACGGCAGGAAATCGCGCGCATGCTGGTTGATGTTCAAGTGCAGCAGCGCCGGCACCAGCACCGCATGGCCGAGGCTGCTGACCGGAAACAATTCGGTCAGGCCCTGCAACAAGGCGATCAGCAGCACGTTGAACAAACTCATGGGCGATTTCCGGGAGCGTGGGGCCGCGATGTTAAGCCAGTCGGCGCGCATGCGCAGGCCGATGCGATGCAAAGGCTGGCCGTGCATGGCAAAGCGTGGGGTGGTGGAGCGCTGAAATGCACCAATTCAATGCAGATCGCAGGCGCTACGCACTAATATGTTGCGATCGGCGTTGCGTTGCACGCCACGGTCGTGGCCGGCCGTTGCTGGTGACGCCGACAGCGACTGGCACGAGACTTGCCAGAGTCCAGCATCCTTTTCCCCACCTGGAGCAGTCCATGTCCGCAGATCACGTTCTCAAGCTGATGGCCGAACACGAAGTCGAATTCGTCGATTTCCGTTTCGCCGACATGGCCGGGCGCCAGCACCATGTCAGCTTTCCCGCGCATACCGTCGACGCCAGCACCTTCGAGGACGGCAAGATGTTCGACGGCTCCTCGATCGCCGGCTGGAAGGGCATCAACGATTCCGACATGGTGTTGATGCCCGACGCCAGCACCGCCGTGCTCGACCCATTCAGCAGCGCCAAGCAACTGATCCTCAACTGCGACGTGCTCGAGCCCAGCACCATGCAGCCCTATGGCCGCGATCCGCGTTCCATCGCCCGGCGCGCCGAGGCCTACCTGAACTCCACCGGCGTCGCCGATGCGGCTTATTTCGGTCCCGAACCCGAGTTTTTCATCTTCGACGCGGTGCGCTACAGCAACGACATGGGCAAGGTGTTCTACGAGATCGAATCCGAGGAAGCGGCGTGGTCCTCGGGCCAACGCATCGAAGGCGGCAATTCCGGCCACCGGCCCGGCATCAAGGGCGGCTATTTTCCGGTCAGCCCGGTGGATTCGCTGGGCGACCTGCGCGCCGAGATGTGCCAGACGCTGGAAGCCATGGGTCTCAAGGTCGAGGTGCACCACCACGAGGTCGCCACCGCCGGGCAGTGCGAGATCGGCACGCGCTTCAACACGCTGGTGAAAAAGGCCGACGAGATGATGGCGCTGAAATACGTCATCAAGAACATCGCGCACCAGAACGGCAAAACCGCCACGTTCATGCCCAAGCCCATCGTCGGCGACAACGGCAGCGGCATGCACGTGCACCAGTCGCTGAGCAAGGACGGCAAGAACCTGTTCGCCGGCGAACTCTACGGCGGCCTCAGCCAGCTGGCGCTGTGGTACATCGGCGGCATCTTCAAGCACGCCAAGGCGATCAATGCCTTCGCCAACTCCACCACCAACAGCTACAAGCGCCTGGTGCCGGGCTTCGAGGCGCCGGTGATGCTGGCTTACTCGGCGCGCAACCGTTCGGCGAGCTGCCGCATCCCGTATGTGTCCAGCCCCAAGGGCCGCCGCATCGAAGTGCGCTTCCCCGATCCGGTCAACTCGGGCTATCTCACCTTCACCGCGCTGCTGATGGCTGGCCTGGACGGCGTGCTCAACAAGATCGATCCGGGCGCACCGTCCGACAAGGACCTGTACGACCTGCCGCCCGAGGAGGAGAAAAACATCCCGCAGGTTTGCTCCAGTCTCGACCAGGCGCTGGAGGCACTGGACAAGGATCGCGGTTTCCTCAAGGCCGGCGGCGTGTTCAGCGACGACTTCATCGACAGTTACATCGAGCTGAAAATGGCCGAGGTCACGCGCTTCCGCGCCGCCACGCACCCGCTCGAGTACCAGATGTACTACTCGATCTGAGCGCCGGGCAGCGATCCGGGACCGCCGTGGTGCGAAGTGCCCACGGCGCCGTGAGGCATCGGCAAGGCATAATCAGGCGCTTTGCCGGATCATGCGATGCGCGACGAAATCCTCGAGCTGGAGCAGCAGGGCCGCCTGGCCGAGGCCGAGGCGCGCGCGCAGGCGTGGCTGGATGCCGAGCCGGATGCGATCGAGCCGCGCCATGTACTGGGTCTAGTGCGTATCCGCCGCGGGGCCTATGTCGCGGCGCTGGAAACCCTGCTTCCGGCCGTGCAGCGCGATCCCGCGCAGCCCGCGTTGCAGGTGAGCTGCGGTCGCGCCGCGCTGCTGGCGGGTGATCGCGGCCGCGCGCGCATGGCCTTCGAGGCCGCGCGACGGCTCGATCCGAATAACCTCGATGCCTATATTGGTCTGGCTGCCACCGCGCTGGCTGGTGGCGATCTGGACACTGCTGAAAGCGGGTTTCGCACCGCGCTGCGCGCCGACGAGGACGCAGTGGAAGCCTGGCTGGGACTGGGCCAGACGCTGGCCGGCAAGGGCGATCAGGAAGCCTCGGCGCGCTGCTTCAACATGGCGCTGGAAATTCGCCCGGATGATGCCGCCGCGCAGTTCAGTCTCGCGCAGACGCTGCGCGCGCAGGGCTATCTCGATTTCGCGCTGCGTGCTTTCGAGCGTGCGCTGGAACTCAATTCCGAGTTGGCCGTGGCGCGGCTGCAACTGGCCGAAACGCTGGCACAGCGCGGGCGCAGCACCGCCGCGCTGCAGGTTTTCGAGCAATTGCGCGAGCATCCGCGCTACGCTGCCGCGGCGCTGTCCGGAATGGGTGAACTGGCGCTGGCGCGCGGCGCCGTGCCGCTGGCACTGACCCTGTTTCAGCAGGCGCTGGCGCGCGATGTCGATCACGAACGCGCAGTGCTCGGCCTGGTGCAAGCGCTGGAGCGCAATGGGCAAGCCGAAGCCGCGCAGCGCTTGTTGCGCGACTGGTTGGGCGCGCATCCGGAGTCCAGCGGCGCGCGCGCGGCGTTGGCCGAACGTCTGCTGCGCGGCAACGACGCCGCCGGCGCCGTGGCGTTGTGGCGCGAGGCGCTGGCACGCAGTCCCGGGCAGGCCTCGCTGCGTGCCGACCTGGCGCTGGCACTCGAGCGCACGGGCGACTTCGCCAGTGCCGATCAGGAAGCCGAACGCGCCGCGCTGGGTGGGCGCTGGCCGCCGCTGGTCCTGCTGCGCGCGCGCGCAGCATTGCGCGACAGTGCTTTCGAAACCGCGCGCGACCGGCTCAAGGGGCTGGACGAAGCCAAGCTCAATCCTGTGCAGCGTCGCCACCGCCAGCATTTGCTTGGCCTGGCGGCGTTGGGCAAGCGCGACTGGCCGGCGGCGCAGCAGGCGTTTTTGGCCATGCACGCGGACGACGCGGCGGCACTGCCCGCATTGCCTGATGCGAAAACCATGGGGCCGCGCCTGCGCGAGCTGGCCGCGCTGCCGGCGCTGCCCACGCTGCCGGCCACGCTGCCGTCAGCACCGATCGTGCTGGTCGGCCTGCCCGGCAGCGGGGTGCATCGTCTGGCCAGCTTGCTGGCGCGGCAGTCGGGCCTGAAAGTACGCAGCGACTATTTTTCCGGCAGCGATCTGCTGGCGCGCGCCGATGATCCGCGCCTGTTGCAGCCATTGACTGCAGCCGAGCTGGACAGCTTGGCGCTGCGCTACGCGCGCGGCGTGCGCCGTGCCGCGCCCGCGGTCGAGCAGGTCATCGATTGGCTGCCGCGGCTGGATGCGCGTCTGCTGCCCTCGCTCAAGCGCGCACTGCCGGGCGTACGCCTGCTGCTGGCCTGGCGCGAGCCGGAGGCATGCCTGCTCGATTGGCTTGCATTCGGCTATCAGCGCGGCTATCCGCTGCACGATGTGGCGCAGGCGCAATACTGGTTGCAGCAGGCCGGCGCACAGTTGGCGCTGGGCGTCGAATTGCTGCCGGCACAGGCGCTGGAGATGGATGCGCTGCTCGCGGAAAAACCGCAACTGCCACCCGAACTGGGGGTCTTCCTCGGTCGCGACGATCTGCAGCTACCCGAGGCTTGGCGCAGCGAATCGCGCTATCTCGGGTTGCCCACCAGTGTGCCGACGCCGACGCGCAGTGCCTGGTTGCAGGCGCTGCAAGCCACGGCCGCGCCGTCAGCCTGAGGCTTCGGCGCGCGGCGTTTTTCAGGATTCCAGCAATGCCTTCAGGCGCGCCAGATGCGTCAGCGCAGTGTCGCGTCGCGTCTCGGCTTCGGCGGCAGGATCATCGCCATCGCGCTGCAGGTCGGCTGCGGGCAGTTCATCGATGAAACGGCTGGGGCGCAACGCGACGACCTCACCATAGCGGCGCACGCGTTCGCTGTGGCTGAGCACCAGCCAGCGCCGCGCGCGCGTGATGCCGACATAGAACAGGCGCCGCTCTTCCTCGAGGCGGCCTTCATCCAGCGCACCCTCGTGCGGCAGCGTGGCATCGTCGCAGCCGACAATGCACACGCCATCGAACTCCAATCCCTTGGCCGCGTGCAGCGTCATCAGGCGCACCGCGTTGCCGGGTTCCTCGCGCTCGGCGTTGCCCAGCAGCATCAGTTGTTGCGCCAGATCACCGCCGCGCGCGCCGCCGCGCTGCATGGCGCTGAACCACTCGCCCAGCTCACGCAGGTTGGCCTCGCGGCGCGCGCGCGTGGCTGGGTCGCCGGGCAGTGCGGCCAAGGACGCGCGGTAGCCGCTGTGCTCGAGCACGGCGTCGAGCAACTCGCTGGCGGGCAGTTTTTCCGCGAGGTGCGCGAGACGCGCGATGAGCGCGGCGAACGCCTGCAGCGCTTGCGCCTGACGCCGCGCCAGCGCGGCCGTGCAGCGGGCGTCACGCGCCGCGGCCAGCAACGAAAGATGTTGCATCTGCGCGGCCAGGCCCAGCTTTTCCAGCGAGCTCGCGCCCAGGTCGCGGCGCGGCACGTTGACCACGCGCAGGAATGCGGCGTCGTCCTCGGCATTGACCAGCAGGCGCAGATAGGCCAGCACGTCCTTGACCTCGGCGCGGTCAAGAAAGCTCAGCGCGCCGCTGAGATGGTAAGGCACGCGTGCCAGGCGCAACGCTTTTTCCAGCTCGCGTGACTGATGATTGCCGCGATACAGCACGGCGTACTCGCCCCAACTGCCGGCATCGGTGCCGTGTGCCTGGTCCAGCAGCGCGGCGATGCGTGCCGCTTCGTGCTCGGCATCGCGGCAGCGCAGAACGCGCACGGGCGCGCCTGTGCTCGCCGCGCTCCACAGTTTTTTCGGATGCGTGTGCGGGTTGTGCGCGATCAGCGCGTTGGCGCAGCGCAGGATGCGCGTGCTGCAGCGATAGTTCTGTTCGAGCTTGAGCACGCGCAGCGTCGGGTAATCACGGGCGATATCGCGCAGATTTTCCGGGCGCGCGCCGCGCCAGGCGTAGATGCTCTGGTCGTCGTCGCCGACGCAGATGAATGCGCCGCGCGGTCCGGCCAGCGCCTTGAGCAGGCGGTATTGGGCTTCGTTGGTGTCCTGGTATTCGTCCACCAGCAGGTAGCGCAGGCGCTCGCGCCAGACCAGCGCCAGCTCGGCATCGGCCTCGAGCAATGCCAATGGCAGGCGGATCAGGTCGTCGAAATCCACGGCGTTGTAGGCACGCAGACGCTGCTGGTAGGCGTCGTAGCGCGCGGCGATCTCGTGTTCGCGCGCACTGCGCGCCGCCGTCGCCACCGCTGCACTGTCGAGACCGGCGTTCTTGGCCTGGCTGATCGCGCCGCGCAGCACGTGGATGTCGTCGTTGCGCGCAGCCTTGGGCAACAGGTCTTTCAGCAGCGCCGCGGTGTCGTCGGCATCCAGCACGCTGAAGCTGCGGCGCAGGCCGGCGCGCGCATGTTCCTGCTGCAGAAAGCGCAGGCCCAGCGCGTGGAAGGTGGATACGCGCAGTGCTTCGGATTCGGCTTGCGGCAGGCGTTTGGCGAGGCGCTCGCGCATCTCGCGCGCGGCCTTGTTGGTGAAGGTGATCGCGGCGATGCGCTCGGCGGCAAGGCCGCGGCGCTGCACCAGATGCGCGATCTTCTCCACGATCACCCGCGTCTTGCCCGAGCCGGCACCGGCCAGCACCAGCAGCGGCCCGTCGCAGTAGTCGACGGCTTCGCGTTGTTGCGGATTGAGCATGATGGCGCGCGCAAAGCGCATTAGCTTAGCGGGACTCGGGACTCGGGACTCGGGACGTTGCCCTGCAGCGAGTGGCCGCCAGCGCAGACAGGACAACGCACCGGCACACCGCGGCATCGAGATCGTTGCGTCTGCGGCTGCAGAATGACAAGCGTGTCGCGAACCGCGATGCTTGCGACATTCCACTGTCCACGTCGCGTCCACCCCATGGCCAAGCTCTACTTCTATTTCTCGGCGATGAACGCCGGCAAGACCACGACCTTGCTGCAGAGTGCCTACAACTACCGCGAGCGCGGCATGCGCGCGCTGATCCTGACGCCGCAATTGGACACGCGGCGCGACGATGCCACGGTGGCCTCGCGCATCGGGCTCAGCGCCGCGGCGCTGCGTTTTCAGCGCGAGGACGATCTGGCCGCGCGCGTGCGCGGCGATATCGCCCAGGGCGGCGCGCTGCATTGTGTGCTGGTGGACGAAGCGCAGTTCCTGACGCGCGCGCAGGTCTGGCAGCTCACCGACGTGGTCGATGCATTGCATGTGCCGGTGCTGTGCTACGGCCTGCGCACCGATTTCCGCGGCGAGCTGTTCGAGGGCAGCCAGTACCTGCTGGCCTGGGCGGATGAGCTGACCGAGATCAAGACCATCTGTCACAGCGGCAAGAAAGCCACCATGGTGCTGCGCGTGGACGCGCAGGGTCGCGCCGTTCGCGAGGGCCCGCAGGTACAAATCGGCGGCAACGAGCGTTACGTGTCGGTCAGTCGTGCCGAGTACAAAAAAGTGATGCTGGGCGCCGGTCGCATCGATCCGCAACAACCCTCCTTGCCGATCAGCTGAGTCCGCGCTGCGCGGTTCAAGCCCCGCCATCCCGCGCGCGCCGCCCGCGGGAACCATCATGGAGGTCATCTAGCCGCGCCCGCATTTGGCCTGTCACCGGTGACCATGCCGTCGTGGCCATGCCCTATCGGTTGCGCGTGATGTTCAGGCGCGGCGCGCGGCGTGTGCTGGCATGCGTGCAAGTTCGGCGGCGCGCGCATGCAGACGCGCAACCAGATAATCCTCGACGAAGCTGTGCAGGCCCGCGCCAGTGAGGAATCCGCAGTGGCCACCATGCGTGGCGATGTCCAGCTCGACGCAATCCGGAAGTTGCATGGCACGAAAATCCGCGACCGGAATCACCGGGTCGTCCGCGGCGGTGAGAATGGTGGCTGGTACTTGCAGCGTCGCGAGGCGGTCGCCGGCGATCGAATAACCATCCAGATACGCGTCCAGCGTGCCGAATTCGGTGTAGCGCAGCACCAGCGCGCGCGTCAATCCGCGCATGTTCAGCGCCAACTCCTCGCGCGACACCAGCATACGTGCGGGAAACAGCGCCTGTTTGTGGCGCAGCGAGCTGCGCCACTTGCGCATGAAGTAGGCGTGATAAAGGCGGCCCTGTTCGAGTTGGCGCAGGCCCGCGGCCGGATCGACCACCGGGCACACCGCCAGTGCGTAATCGAGCTCGATGCCGCGTGCCGGCGCGGCGCGCGCCACGCGCAGCGCGAAATTGCCGCCCAGCGAAAACCCGGCGATCGCGCGCAGACCGGCGCCGGGGCGCGCGCATACCTGCGCGGCGGCGGCGACCACTTCATCCAGTCGGCATGAATGGAATGGCTCCGGGTTGAGCGCATGGCTGTCGCCGTGATCGCGAAAATTCAGCCGGTACACGTCGTAGCCGGCGCGCAGCAGACCCGCGCTGGTGGCCTGCATGTAGTTGGAATCGGCGCTGCCCTCCCAGCCGTGCAGCAGCAGCACCAGGCCAAGCCGATCGGGCAGTGCCTGCTGCACGCTGTGAAAACCCTGCAGACGCACGCCGCCATCGAGTTGCAGTACCTCGGCCTGGGTCACGCGCGCCAGCATCCGCGCTCGTCGCCACAGCATGGCGCGGCGCAGCGAGCTGGAGTTGAGCATCGACTGCAGGTGCGCATTGCGCAGCCAGCGCGGCGGCGAAAAATCGGCGGCGCGTGGCAGCGGTGGATTCATGCGCGTTCGCTCAGGCATGTGGCGATGGCGGCTCGTGCCGCGTCGGCCATGGCACGGCGCCCGTTTTCCGCAGGCGTGATCAAGGGCGCGAGAAAGTGCACCTCGGCTTGCAGCGGCGGTTCGCCCAGCAGGCGCAGAAAATTGCCCAGAAAACCCTCGCCCGAGCGAAACGTGGCGCCATCCCAGGCGCAGCCAGCGCGGCAGTAGGTGAGCGCGACGGGCTGGATCGGCACCCGCGCATCCAGCGCGCACTGGAACACGCGCGCATGGAAAGTGCGCACCGTGGTGATGCTGGTCAGTTCGTGTTCGATGCCGCCTTCGGGAAACACCGCCACGGTGCGCCCGCCGCGCAGGCGCTCGCTCATGACTGCGATCACCGCGCTCAGCGAGGCCGGGTTGCCGCGCTTGAGGAAGATCGTGCCGGCGCGCGCCGCCAGCCAGCCCACCAGCGGCCAGCGCGCGATCTCGGCCTTGGCCACGAAACAGACCGCGCGTTGCGTATCCAGCAACTGGATGTCCATCCACGACACATGATTGGCCACGAACAGCACCGGTCCGTTGACTTGCGTGCCGTGACTGACGATGCGAAAACCGAATGCGCCGCGCAGCATCCAGCGCGACCAGTTGCGCACGATGCGCTGCGCCAGTGGCTCGCCGCTGCCGCCACCCTCACCTGCAGGCAGCAGCGCCACCGCGCCGCCCAGTGGGATGGCGATCACCACCAGCGTCAGCAGGATCGGTACGCGCCAGACATAGCGCAGACCACGCAAGCGATCACGGGTGGTCGGCGCCACGGATTCGGGAGATCTCATAACGGCACTTTAACGATCGCGACTGGCGCGTGGTAGCCATCAACGTTGCCGCAGTCAGACACGGCGAGGTTTCGACAAGCACACGCAGCCTACGGTTCCGCGCTGGCTTCCCCCCTCAATCGCCGAGCAGCGGCAGCCCGCGCGGGGCTTTGACGGTGCGCAGCACGAAACTGGAATTCACATCGGCGACGCCGGCATCGTTGAGCAGGTGGTCGAGCAGAAAGCGCGAGAAATGCTCCAGATCGGCCACGCGCACCTCCAGCAGATAATCCATGTCGCCAGTCAGCGCGTGGCAGGCGATCACCTCATCGGCGCTCTGCATCACCTGCACGAAATGCTCGATGGCGGCATTGGTATGCGCGGCCAGTTGCACGCGGACGAACGCGGCCAGGCCCAGGCCCAGAGCGGGCGCATCGAGGCGCGCGCTATAGCCGGCGATCACCCCGGCAGCTTCCAGCCGCTGCACACGGCGCAGCGCCGCCGAGGGCGAAAGGTTCACGCGCTCGGCCAGTTCGGTGTTGCTCAGACGGCCTTCCTGCTGCAACAGGCGCAGCAGGGCGCGGTCGGTGCGATCCAGGTTCAACGCCATGATCGTGCGTCATGTATCCGATATACGCACGAAGTGTGCGCTGAAAGCGCTGTTATGCGCAACAAAGCAAGCCTGTTGCGCGGCCGCTGGCCTACACTCAAGCGCAGCAAGCCATCGCGCACTGTGCGCCGCCGAGGAGCACCGCCATGAACGCGCAACCGCGCCGCGTTGAAAACATCGCCACCGACCGCGGCGTGATCCCGCAGTACGCCACCGGCGTGGTCGAGCAGCCGTGGTCCGCTTACAGCGCCGCTGATCACCAGGTCTGGGCCACGCTGTTCCAGCGCCAGCGCGCGCTGCTGCCCGGTCGCGCGTGCAGCGCGTTTCTCGATGCCCAGCACGCGCTGGGCATGACGCCCGATGCCATCCCGCGCTTCGATCAACTCAACCGCCACCTGCGCGCCGCCACCGGTTGGCAGTTGATCGGCGTCGAGGGCCTGCTGCCCGAGACGGTGTTCTTCGAGCACCTGGCGCAGCGGCGCTTTCCGGTCACCTGGTGGATCCGCCGCGCCGACCAGCTCGACTACATCGCCGAGCCGGACCTGTTCCACGACCTGTTCGGCCACGTGCCGTTGCTGATGAACCCGGTGTTTGCCGACTACATGCAGGCCTACGGCCAGGGCGGCCTGCGCGCGCAGCGCGAATTCGGCGCCGAGGCGCTGCTCAATCTCACCCGGCTGTACTGGTACACCGTCGAGTTCGGCCTGATGCGCGAGCCCGATGGCTTGCGCATCTACGGCGCCGGCATCGTCAGCTCCAAGGGCGAGTCGATCTACAGCCTCGCATCGCCCGCGCCCAACCGCATCGGCTTCGATCTCGAGCGCGTGATGCGCACCCGCTACCGCATCGACAGCTACCAGAAAACCTACTTCGTCATCGACAGCTTCGAGCAGTTGTTCGCCGCCACGCAGCAGGACTTCGCGCCGATCTACCCGCGCGTCGCCGGCGCCGAATCCGTGCCCGCCGGCGGCGTGTTGCCCGGCGACCGCGTGCACCACCGCGGCACCCGCGAAGGCTGGCCCGAGGGGGCAGATGCGTGAGGCTGCCGCCACAGATTTCCGGGACGACTAGCGGATGACACCGAACGCGCCGGTGGCGAGGTTCAGCCCCATCTCGTAGCGAAACCGCTCGTGTCCCTGCAATGTTTTCTGCGCGTCCCACGGCACACCGGCATCCAGATACAGGTCCAGATCCGGCACGTAGCTGATCACGTGATCGGACCACGCGCCGGGTATCAGCCAACTCACCGGGCGCAAGCCCAGCGTGGACACCGCCACCGTCTGCACGTCGATGCCGTTCGTTTTCATCACCGCGCGAAACAGCAGGGCGATGCCTTTGCAGTCGGCCATGCCGCTGTCCAGCAGCGCGGAGACCGATTGTTCGGGGAACACAGCGCCATCGCGGAAACGGTCGTGGTCGTAGCGCACACGCGCGTGCAGCCAGCGCAGGGCCTGCGCGACAACCTCGCGTTTCGACAGCCCAGCGAACACCGGCAGCTTCGGCTCGGCATCGAGCAGGCTGTCCTCGCGCTGCCGGTGCAGTTGCGCCAAAGCGCGCCAGCTCGGCAGCGTGCTCAGCGCGATGGATGGCACTGCGGACGGCGGATACCTGGGTTCGGCGACGATCACTTGCGCTTGATGGAGTACACCATAGGCGCGCTGACCCGCCTCGTCGCGCGCGTCGAAATGGACCGGTACATCCGCAGCCGCTGGCGACACCACGATCAGGGCGCGGTCGCGAAAGGCCGGGTCCAGACGCACCGAATAAGACAGTATCGAATCGGCTGCCATCGTGATGCGCGAATCGACGGTCACGCGCAGCGTTTCGCCGGCCTTGATGTCCTGCGGGGCAAGGCAGCCCGCGGCATTTTTTGCAATGGCGCAATCGTGACCCAACGTCCATGGATGCGGCGCGCGATCGAAAACGCTTCGACTTTGACCTCGGCGCTTGAAAGCGAGGGGCAATAGCTGGCCTCGCTCAACCAGCGGCGTGCCAGCTCGAGATCAAGCGCGCTGCGCATCGTTCGCACAAAAACCTCGCGCGTGGTGTAGCTCTGGAAGCAATGCGTCCTGGCGATGGTGGAACGCGGCGGACGAGTCAAGACGCGCCCTGTTGCGAACGTCACGGGCAAGACCTTGAAGGATGCGATCCGCGAAGACGTGCACCCGTCGCCCGCATCATTACGGACGAAAACAGCGCCTACACTGGCATTGGCAGCAATTTCGCTGGCGGCCATCATACGGTTTGTCACAGCGCCCGTGAGTACGTGCGCGGGGACGTCCACAGCAACACGATCGAAGGGTTCTTCTCCATCGTGAAGCGCGGCATTAACGGCATCTACCACGCGGTCAGCATGGAACCGCCTGCACCGCTACATGGCGGAGTTCGAGTTCCGTTACAACAATCGCGAACTGGAAGACGGTGAGCGGACGAGCGCAGCAATTAAGGCGGCAGAAGGTAAGCGTCTGATGTACCAGACGCCTACCCGTGCAGTACAATAAAAGTGCTGACGGCCAGGATCGAACCGGCACGGGCGTGATCCGTTACCCACGGCGCCCACGAGCTTCCTAAGCTCGTGTGTCTACCTTTTCCACCACGTCGGCATACAGGTGGACGGCTTGTCGCCACGGCCCGGAAGCTCTAGCCAGCTTGCCGGGCCTTCTTTTTGGCCGCTGCACTCGGCGACACCGCCGTCCTAGTTGGACGGAATGCAGCGGCTCACGCTCTCCTCATTCGGGTGCCTTTTGCGACCATAGCGGCATTCTCGCTGCGCGACAAACACTTGTCAACTATCGTGGCTAACGTCACAAACATCACGGCTCCTTGACGCGACACACGGATATCCTGTATCGTCCGTCTGCGTAGAAATAGGAGACGCCGCCATGGCACGAGTCCGCAGCCCGAATTACCCGTCTTTGAGCCTACCTTCCGCTATTGACGCGGCTCGGAAGATCTACGACAAGGAGCATACGCACAAGGCCGATCCGGAGGTCATGGCAAAGGCTCTAGGCTACAGCGGCATGAACGGGGCATCCGCAACGGCGCTCTCCGCGCTCAAGAAGTATGGGCTACTGCTAGATGAAGGGAAGCAGCTCAAGATCAGTGCGGACGCGCTCACTATCTTGGTTGACCCGAAGGATTCTGTTGAACGTGCAAAGCTGATCGTGAAGGCTGCTTTTAGCCCGCAACTGTTTTCGGACCTCAATGAACAGTACGGGGAAACTGTCCCTAGTGATGAAAATATGCGGGCTTACCTGCTCAAGCGGGCGTTCTCGCCGTCCACCGTGGATGCACCTATACGTACCTATCGTGAAACAATGGAGCTGGTATCCGAGGTCAAGAAGTTATATGACCAGGCGGCACAGGAGGTGCAGGACAATCTCCTTGCGAGCGAGCAACAACGGGAATCCACGCGGAACCCAAGCGGCGGCGCGCCGTCTAAGCAGTATCAATCAAACGTCAACCCATCTATGCGTCAAGACGTATTCTCAATCGAAGAAGGGGCCGTCACCATCGAGTGGCCGGCTGCTCTGAGTGTTGAATCCCTCAAGGACGTTGAGGATTGGCTGACTATTGTGAAGCGAAAGATTAGCCGATCCGTCCAGAAGCCAGAAGCCAATGGCAAGCCAGAAGCAGAAGAATAAATCGGGCCCAGAACCGGAGCGCATCAAGCTCAACAAGCCTTGGGAAAAGGCCGTCGGGGATGCCTTGAGGAAGAAGCGTCCGGCCGAAGGCTGGCCAGATCAGCCGACACCCGATGTCCCTCCGCTTTATCAGTCGCACCGCGCTGGACGTGTCGCCCGCAAGACTCTGGCGTTCACTGGAAACAACGGCCAGCACCTGGCCCGCGGCGACTAACGCACCCTCGCGTATCGTGATGCGTTGCACCCGACCCGCCGTGGGCGCGGCCAGCGTCAGCAAACCCGTGGCGGGCGCCAGCATGCCGGTGGCATGCACGCGCCGCGTGTACGTGCCCAGGCTGGCGAACACAGCCAGTACCGCCACGATCAGCACGATGCCGCCTGCCAGCACACGCGCCGACAGCGGCGTGACCAGACGCAGCTCGCCCAGCCAGCGCTGTTGCTGCGCGTGCAGCGCTTCATCGCGAAACAATTTCCCCGCTGCTGCCGACATCGCGCCATCCCCATGGCTGTCCATGCTGCCCGGCGGTGTCCCCACACGCGCCAAGCGTGGGAAGCACGCTACGGCGGCAGAGGGCACGATCGCCCATGCTGCAAGTCATGTTCGCCGTGCGCGGTTTCGTGTTTCTTGTGTAGTCACTGGCTGACAAAAAGCGCAGAAGCCAACGCAAATACGCCTCGCACCCCACTGCCGCGTGCGCCTAAGATCAACCGATGACCCATCCACAGATATCGCTGCTGCGCGCGCTGCTGCTGCCGGCGCTTCTGGCCTTGCTGGCCGGTTGCGCGGTGTCGCGGCAGGATGTGCGCGCGGCGCGCGTGGTGATGACGCAAAGCCATGCGCTGTATGCGCCGCCGCCGTGCGCGGCGCCGGATCATTGCGCGGCACCATCGTCACTGCTCGAACTGGCGCGCGCGAACGATCGGGCCAGCACCGCGACGGCGGCGCGCAACAGCGCGATCCTGCTGGATGATCCGGACGCCGCGCTGGCCGCGCGCCTGAACCTGATCGCTGGCGCGCGCTACAGCATCGATGTGCAGACTTATCTGTGGTCGTTCGACGATGTCGGCAACCTGATGCTGGACGCGCTGCTGCGCGCGGCGCAACGCGGCGTGACGGTGCGCATCCTCGCTGACCAGCTGTTTTCGTTTTCCAACGTCGGCACATTGGCAGCACTGGCGCGCAGCAGCCCGCACCTGCACATCCGCTTGTACAACCCCACGTTTGACGAGGCGCACACGCAGCCGCTGCAGTGGGCGGCAGGCATCGTTTGCTGTTACTTCCGTTTCAACCAGCGCATGCACGACAAGTTGTTGCTGGTCGATGGTCGCGTCGGCATCGTCGGCGGGCGCAATTACGAAAACCGCTATTTCGGCTGGGATCCGAGCCTTGATTATCTCGACCGCGATGTCCTGCTCGCCGGCCCGGTGGCGCGGATCATGCGGCGCAGTTTCGATGTGTTCTGGCACAACCCGCGCGCGCTGCCGTTGCCGCGCTTGCGCGATGTGAATCAGTCGCTGCGCGTCACCAGCGCGGAGGGTCCGCCGTGGACGCCGCCGCCTTGGCAGGATGCCGCGCGCGTGGCCGCCATCGAGCGCGACGCCGCGGACCCGGCGTGGATGGCGCGGCACGTATTGGCGCACGCCATGCCGGTCGGCGCGGTGGAGTACTACTCGGACCTGCCGGCCAAGACCGGGGATCCAGGCCTGCGCAGCGCCGACAAACTGACGCAGCACCTGATGGATGTGGTCGGCGGCGCGCAACACGAGCTGCTCATGCAGACTCCATATCTGGTGCTCAGCGACCACGCCTACGACCTGCTGCGGCGCCTGCACCGCGAGCGCCTGGCGCTGCGCATGACCGTGTCCACCAATTCGCTGGCGTCCACCGATGCCTTCGCCGTGTACGCCATCTCGTACAAGCACCGCAAGCGCTACATCAAGCGGCTTGGCTTGCAGGTCTACGAGCTGATGCCGCGGCCCTCGGCGGAGATGAGCACGCAGGCCCTGGGCGCGGACATACCAGCCGCCGCCGTGGCGTCGAGCGCACCCGAGCGCGCACCCGTGCTGTCGGTATTCGATTACCCCGCGCCGCTGCTGACCCCGGGCCCGCGCATCAGCCTGCACGCCAAGTCCTATGTGATCGATGGGCGCATCGCGGTGATCGGTTCACACAATTTCGATCCGCGTTCGGATCACTACAACACCGAGAACGGCGTGATCATCGACGATGCCGCGTTCGCGCAGGCGCTGCGCGCCTCGATCTTGCGTGCGACGCACCCGGACAACGCCTGGGTGGTGGCACGGCGCGACAATCCACCGTTGCTGGGCCCGATCAGCCGCGTGCTGGGCGATATTTCCGCGGCGCTGCCGATCTTCGATTTCTGGCCGTTCCGTTACGCCACCGACTGGCAGAAGAAACCCGATTGCCCGCCGCTGCTGCCCAGCGACCCGCGCTTTCGTCAATGCTACGAACCGGTCGGCGATTTCCCCGAGGTGAATCTGTCCGGCAAGGCCATCTATACGCGCATCATCACCGCGTTCGGCGTCAGCTTCAGCGGGATCATGTGATCGCGCGGCCAAGGCGCGTGCTGTGGCGTTTGTGTGCCGGCGGTGCTTCGCCGCCGCGCGGCGGGGCAAGACACAATCTGCGCCATGCAGCCGTGGCTTGCGTCGCGCGGAAGTCTCAGCCCAGGCGCGCCTTGACCCGTGCCGACAGCGCGGTCATGTCGGCGCGACCGGCGACCTGGGGTTTGAGCGCGGCCATCACCTTGCCCATGTCGCGCGCGCCACTGGCGCCGGTTGTGGCGATGGCAGCGACAAGCAGCGCTTCAAGCTCGGATTCGCTCAGCGGCGCCGGCAGCCAGGTTTCCAGCTGGGTGATTTCGTACTGTTCCTGTGCGGCCAGATCGGCGCGCTGCGCGGCCTGGAACTGGGCCAGCGAATCGCGGCGCTGCTTGAGCATTTTTTCCAGCACCGCCAGCACCTGCGCGTCGTCGAGCACGATGCGCTCGTCGATCTCGCGCTGCTTGATCGCGGCCAAGGCCAGACGCAAAACGCCCAGACGCGGCTTGTCACCCGCGCGCAGCGCGGACTTCATGGCCTCGGTGATCTGGTTCTTGAGCGACATGGCAAATCCGCGATAGGTTGCCGATGCAGAGCCGACGCGAGCGGCGCCGGCGCGCGATTCAGAACAGGCGGACCTGGCGGGCACCGTCGCGTGACACGCGGCGTGCCTGACGCTTGACCGCGGCAGCGCGCTTGCGCTTGCGTTCCTGCGTGGGTTTTTCGTAGAACTCGCGCTTGCGGGTTTCGGCCAGCACGCCGGCTTTCTCGCACGTACGCTTGAAACGACGCAAGGCGACCTCGAAAGGCTCGTTCTCGCGCACCTTGACGTTGGGCATGTGCACTCCGGGTAAACTGCCCGTCGATACGGGCGAGCCGGAGAGTATAGCGTGGCCGCGGCGCGAGTTTCAAAGCCGGTGCTGGGGGTGGAAAGCTCCTGCGACGAGACCGGCGTGGCGATCTACGACCTGGCGCTGGGCCTGCGCGCGCACCGCCTGTACAGCCAGGCGGCGATGCACGCCGAGTACGGCGGCGTGGTGCCCGAGCTGGCCAGCCGCGATCACGTGCGCAAACTGCTGCCGCTGCTCGAAGCCACGCTGGGCGATGCCGGCCTGCGTCCGCGCGATCTGGGCGGCGTGGCCTATACCGCGGGGCCTGGCCTGGCCGGGGCGTTGCTGGTGGGCGCCGCGACCGCGCGCGCGCTGGCCTGGGCGCTGGACATCCCCGCTCTGGGCGTGCACCACATGGAAGGCCATCTGCTGGCGCCGCTGCTGGAGCCCGATCCGCCGCAACCGCCCTTCGTGGCGCTGCTGGTGTCCGGCGGCCACAGCATGCTGGTGCAGGTGGCCGCGATTGGTCGTTACGCGCTGCTCGGTGACACGCTGGACGATGCCGCCGGCGAAGCCTTCGACAAGACCGCGATGCTGCTCGGCTTGCCCTATCCAGGCGGCCCGGCGCTGGCCAACCTGGCTACGCAGGGGCGTCGCGACACGTATCGCTTCACGCGCCCGCTGCTGGATCGACCGGGGCTGGATTTCAGTTTCTCAGGGCTGAAGACGCAGGTGCTGCTGGCCTGGCAGCGCAGCGATCAGTCCGCCACCACGCGCGCCGACATCGCCGCGGGTTTCGAGGTCGCCATGGTCGAGACGCTGGTGGAGAAGTGCCGCCGTGCGCTGCGCGCCAGCGGCGGCACGCGGCTGGTGGTGGCCGGCGGCGTCGGCGCCAACCGCGCGCTGCGCGCCGCGCTGGCCACGGCAGGCGCCCGCGATGGCTTTCGCACCTGGTTTCCGCGACCGGAATTCTGCACCGACAACGGCGCCATGATCGCCCATGTCGGTGCGCTGCGCCTCGGTGCCGGTGAGCATGGCGACGCGGCCATCCGCATCTTTCCGCGTTGGTCGCTGGATGGCCTCGGTGCGCTGGCCGCATGAGTGACTTGATCTATATCGACGCGCTGGAACTTCACTGCGTGATCGGCGTGCACGCGCACGAGCGGCTGATTCCGCGCAGCGTGCTCTGCGACGTGCAATTGGCCTGCGACACGCGCGCGGCCGCGGCTAGCGATCGCCTTGAACACACCCTCGACTACGACGCCATCGCCCAGCGCCTGCGCGCGCTCGCGGCCAGCCTGCAGCCGGCGCTGCTGGAAACCTTGGCCGAACGCATGAGCGACGTGCTGCAGAGCGAATTCGGCGCTTGCTGGCTGTATCTGCGCCTGGACAAACCCGGTGCCGTACCTGGCACGCGTGGCGTCGGCATCATCATCGAGCGCGGTTTGCGATGTCCGGATCGGACCGCCTGAAGCTCATCTGCCGCGATTCCCGGGTGGCCTGAACAGTTAAGCTGCGGCACCCATCTAGTTGCTGGTTTTGTACTTCACCACGGAGTTGCACCATGTCACGTCAATCCATTGTCGCGCTGCTGGCCTTGGCGCTGATCAGTCTGGCGCGGCTGGCCGGAGCCGCCCCCGCCGACCCGGTGACGGCCGCTGGCAACACGCCGCCGGCACGCGCGTCGCTGGGGCAATTCGAGCACGACGTGCTCAGCATCGTCGCTCTGCGCAATGAAGCCGATCGCCTCGCCGGTGCTGCGGTGCTGGCGCGCGCGGTGCCGGATCTGCCGTCGGTGCTGACCTATCAGACGTTTCTGGCGCGCGCCGAAGCCGCGCCCGGAGCCGGTGCCGCGGTGCAATGGGTGGCGCTGGGCAATTGCGGCAAGGTTGGCCCGCAGCCCGAGGATTGCATCAATGTCAGGGCGCTGGCACGGCTGGAAAAACTGGCCCCGGACAATGCCGCGGTGTGGTTGCTGGCGTTTGATCGCGCGCGCCAGCGCGGTGACGACAAGGCCGCGCGCGAAGCGCTGACGCGCGCCGCCGCGGCCACGGAATTCAGCACGTACTACGGCGTGCTGCTGCACGCCGTGCTCGAAACCACGCGCGCCTTGCCGATGTCGGCAGCGCTGGTGCACGAACTCGCTGGCGCGGATGGCAACGCCTATGCGGTGACCTACATGATCGCCGCCGGCAACATCATGTACCTGCCTACGCCGTCGCTGGCCCCGGTGTTCGAGGCGTGCAAGGCACCCGGCAAGGACGCCACGCTGCGCGCGCAGTGCACGCGGATCGCGCACCTGCTGACGTGGGGCGACACGGTGATCGCGCACGCCGCAGGCCTGGCCCTGCAGGAGCGCCTGGCGGACAGCGCCGACGCGCGCGCGCATGTTGCTGCCGAGCGCCGCACGCTGGCCTGGCAGACCCAACAGTATGCCGCGCAAGTGCTGAAGGCGCGCAACGACCGCGCGCTGGCCGCGCGTCTGGTGCAACTGGTACTGCAAGGCGGCACCGAAAACTCGATCCAGCTTGCCTTGCTGCGGAGTGCCGGCATCGACACCACACCGCCGCTGGATTGGCAGGCAGGGCAATGATTCGCCGCCACAAATCCCCCTCTCGCGCGCCCCTGCGCGCTGCGTGCGGGCATGGCTGATCCGGTCGGCATGCACGTCGCGCCGGCGCTGGCGCGTGAGCGCACGCGCTACCCGGTGCTCGGCGCGATCAGCTTTTCGCACCTGCTCAATGACATGATGCAGTCACTGATGCTGGCCATCTATCCGCTGTTGAAGGGCAATCTGCACCTGAGTTTCGGGCAGATCGGCCTGATCACGCTGGCCTACCAGATCACCGCTTCGATCCTGCAGCCGCTGGTGGGACTCTACAGCGACCGCCGCCCGCACCCCTACTCGTTGTCGATCGGCATGGGCTTCACCTTCATCGGGCTGCTGCTGCTGGCGCGCGCCGACAGCTTTGTGCACGTGCTGCTGGCGGCGGCCTGCGTCGGCATGGGCTCGTCGATTTTCCATCCCGAGTCCTCGCGTGTGGCGCGCATGGCGGCGGGCGGACAGCATGGCCTGGCGCAGTCGATCTTCCAGGTCGGCGGCAATGCCGGCAGCGCGCTGGGACCACTGCTGGCCGCGGCCATCATCATCCCGCTCGGACAGGGCAGCATCGCGTGGTTCTCGCTGGCCGCGCTGCTGGCCATGGCGGTGCTGTTTTTTGTCGGGCGCTGGTCGCGGCGCCAGGCGTCCCCAGGCCGGCGCAAGCCCGAAGTCGCGCCATCCCGCGCGCATCCGCCCAAGCTGGTGCGCAAGACCATGGCCGTGCTGATGGCGCTGGTGTTCTCCAAGTTTTTCTACCTGGCTTCGATCAACACCTACCTGATTTTTTATCTGCAGCATCGTTTCCACATCGGTGTGCGCGACGGCCAGATCCACTTGTTCATTTTCCTCGCGGCGGTGGCTGCGGGCACCCTGCTGGGCGGGCCGATCGGCGATCGCATCGGACGCAAGCGCGTGATCTGGGCGTCGATCCTCGGCGTGGCTCCATTCACGCTGGCGCTGCCTTATGTCGGCCTCGAAGCCTCGGCGGTGCTCACCGCGATCATCGGCTTCACCCTGGCTTCGGCGTTTCCGGCGATGGTGGTCTACGCGCAGGAGCTGATGCCTGGCCGCGTTGGCGCGGTGTCGGGATTGTTTTTCGGTCTGGCGTTCGGTCTGGGCGGCATCGGCGCCGCAGTGCTGGGGCAACTGGCCGACGGCATCGGCATCGTCGGCGTGTACCAGGTCTGCGCGTTCCTGCCGCTGATCGGCCTGCTGGCGTATTTCCTGCCGGATTTGCGTAGCCTGCATCAGGCCACGGCTGTGGCGCGGACCGCAGCCTGACACGCCACTCAGTTGGCGCGCGCTGCTGCCGTGACGTGTTGTTCGCGGATGCCGCCACACCAGACCGAGCGTACCTCGAGCGCGCCGTCCAGCGCGACCAGATCGGCGCGATATCCGGCGGCGATCTGACCGTGGCTTTTATCGAGGCCCAGCACGGCGGCGGGATAGGTCGATGCCATGCGCAAGGCTTCGGCCAACGGCACATCGAGCAGGTGCACCGTGTTGCGCACCGCGCTGGCCATATCCAGGCATGAACCCGCGAGCACGCCGTCGACGGTGGTGCAGCGTCCATCGCGGCAGGTGATGACGCGCCCGCCCAGCCTGAAGTCATTTCTTTTTCCACCCACGGGCGGCATGGCGTCGGTGACCAGAACGACCTTGCCGCGGGGTTTTGCGGCCAGCGCGATGCGTAGCGCGGCAGGATGCACGTGCTGGCCATCGACGATGATGCCGCACCAGCTCGACCGGTCCTCCAGTGCGGCGCCCACGACACCGGGCGCGCGTCCCTGCAGTGGCGACATGGCGTTGAACAGATGGGTAAAGCCGCTCATGCCTGCGTCCAGCGCGGCACGCGTGACTTCATAGCTGGCATCGGTGTGGCCAGCGGCGACGATGATGCCGTGCTGGCAAAGCTGTGCGATCCGGGCGTGATCGACCTGTTCCGGAGCCAGCGTGAGCAGCGTGCGGCCATGCCCCGGCGCGGCCATCAGATCGATGTCCGCTTTATCAATGTCGCGGAAAGTGCGCGGGTCATGCACACCCTTGCGCGCGGCGGCGATGAATGGCCCCTCGATATGGATGCCAAGTAGGCTGGCGACAGACGTAGCCATGGCCGTGCGCACCGCATCGATCGCGGCGCGCAAGACATCGCGGTCGGAGCTGATCAGCGTCGGCAGCATGCCGGTGGTGCCGAAGCGGCGATGCGCGCTGGCGATACGGCGCAAGGCTTCGACATTGGGCGCATCGTTGAACAGCACGTCGCCGCCGCCGTTGACCTGCAGATCAATGAAGCCTGGTGCGAGCACCAGGCCATCCAGGTCAATCAGCTCGCAGTCGTGCAGGGATTGCTCGGCGCGCGTTACATCGACGATGGCATCGCCTTGCAGGCGCACGCTCAGACCTGTTTCGAGACCGCGCGGGGTGAGCACGCGCGCATTGATCAGCGCCTGCATGTCAGAGCGTCTCCGTGACTTTTTTCAAATGCGGCGGCAGGTCAGGGTTATGGCCGCGACGGAGCGCCAGGGCATTGGCGGCGCGATAGAAACTGACGATCTCCGCAACCGGCGTGCAGGCTGGATGTGGCGCCGTGGGCACCGCAAGATGGTCGCGTCCGCTGCCTGCAGGTGAAGCGACCCAGACCTGCGCGCCGCGCGCGCGAAACTCCGCGACCAATTCCAGCGTGCTGGCCAGGCTCTCATCCTGCTGCGTGAAAGCCAGCACCGGAAAACCGGGCCCAACCAGAGCCATGGGACCGTGGCGAACTTCTGCGGTACTGAATGCCTCGGCGTGGATGCCGCAGGTCTCCTTGAGCTTGAGTGCTGCCTCGAGTGCGACGCCAAAGCCTAGGCCACGCCCGAGCACGAACAAGTTGCGCGATTCCGTCAGTCCTGCGCTCAATGCCGACCAGTCGGCGCGCCATGCAGCGTGCAGCAATTCCGGGAGCGCGCTGACCGCATGCGCCAGCCCCGCGTCGTGTTTCCAGCGTGCGACCAGATCCAGGATGGCCGCCAACGCGCAGACATAGCTCTTGGTCGCAGCCACGCTGGCTTCGGTTCCCGCGTGCAGCGGAATGACGACTTCGGCGACTGCCGCGAGCGGCGAGCCTTCGGCATTGACCATCGCCACCACGAATGCGCCAGCGGCGCGCGCGGCGCTGGCGCTGCGTATCAGATCGGGGCTGCGTCCTGATTGCGAGATGGCAAGATAGAGCGCGCCGGCAAGGTGTGGCGTGCTGGCGTAGAGACTGGCAATCGACGGCGACGCCGAGGCGGTGACCACGCCCAGTTGCATCTCGATGGCATATTTGGCGAACGTCGCGGCGTGATCGGAACTGCCACGCGCGCAGGTCACCACGAATGCGGGCGGAACCGCGCGCAGCCGTGCAGCCAGCTGATCCACTACCGTGGCGTTGCGATCCAGCATGCGCGCGATGGCATCGGAAGCCTCGGCCGCTTCCATGAACATATGGGTTGGCGGCGACGCTGCAGATTTGATGTTGTCGAGTTGTGGGTTCATGTTGGATCCTTGGCGGCAACGTGCGCAATGGGGTTTCACCTGATCGCCGCGCGTGGCGGAATCCGCGCAAGATCCGTCCACGCGCAGCCACGGTGCGCACGATGCTTGTGGAGATCCGCAGTGAGGTGAACTGGATGGTTGAAACGTATGCCGCGCGACACAGCGGCCGAGCCGCAGCTCAGGTTGCCGCGGCGGTGATCCGTGCAGGCGCCGTGGAGCCGCGCACGACCAGAACCGGACTGAACCCAGGATTCTTCGGCGCTTTGATGCCCCGTGTCTGAGCATCCGCGACCTGCAGATTCGCCAGCAACAGAAGCGCCGCTTGACGGGCGATATCCTCGGTCGCTTGGTTGGCCGTGGTCAGCGCAGGCCAGGATTGCCTTGAGAACGGGCTGTCTTCGAAGCCCGCGATGGACAACTCGAACGGCACTTCCATTCCGCTGGATTTGGCCGCCGCCAGAACGCCCGCCGCGATCTCGTCGTTGGAGCCGAAGATCGCCGTCGGCCGGTCGCGCAGCGCCAGCAATTTGCGCGCGCCGCGGAATCCGTCGTCGAATGAATAATCGCCAGGGATCACCAGCTTTCGATCCAGTGGCAACCCGTAGTCCTTCAGCGCGCTCTCGTAGCCGAGGTAGCGCTCGGAACTGGACCGATGCGACGTTCCGCCCCAGATGAAGCCGATGCGTTGATGGCCGAGCTGGATCAGATGCTTGGTAATGTCGTAGGCCGCGTCGCGATCGTCCACATACACGCAGGGATAGCCATCCTGAGGATCGGCGGCAGCCGAAATGATGCGTACGAAATGGATGTCGTGCGCGGCCAGCGCGTTGACCAGTTCGGGGCGCTCGGACATCGGTGGCGCCAGCACCAGCCCAGCGAGGCGGGAGTGCCGCACCAGGTCGAGCAATTCCTCCAGCAGCGTGGGCGAGGCCGAGTCGCAAGGGTGGATCTGCAAGCCGAAACCCGCTTCGCGACAGGCTGATAGCACGCCGTTCTGTGCGCTGATGATGTAGTAGGGGTTCGGATTGTCGTAGACCAGGCCCATCGCATGGGCGCGCGCGCTGCGCAGATTGCGCGCCGCAATGTTGGGCTGATAGTTCAAATCGCTGATCGCGCGCAGTACGCGCTCTTGTGTCGCGGCGAGCACGGATGCTTCGCGGTTGATGACGCGCGACACCGTCTTGACGGAAACCTTGGCGCGTTCGGCGACGTCGCGGATCGTGGGATTGCGCAAGCGCTGGGCTCGGATTCGTTGGGGCTTGCGATTGGCAAGCAGTCATGCTCATCAGAATAGTAAGTGAGACAGCATGACAATGCGACCATGCGGCACGCGGTCGCAGCAGACAGTGAATCCTCATTGCGTTTCCATGGTGCCCGCACTGTCGTGCGTATCCAGCCCGACGCGGTGGCCATACAGCGAGTAGTACAGGATATACAGGTAGCACGGAGCCATCAGCGCGAGAAACACCAGCTGGAAGTTGAAGTACTGCATCAGATGCGCAAACAGCTGCGGCAGTACCGCGCCGCCGGCGATTGCCATGATCATGAATGCTGAGCCACGCTCGGTCAGATGGCCAAGGCCCTTGATGGCCAGCGGAAATATGGCTGGCCACATCATTGCGTTGGCAAAGCCCAGCGCTGCGACGAAACCAACCGATACGTAGCTGTGCGTCACATAAGCGCCGATGACCAGCAGCACACCGAGCACGGCTGACCAACTCATGTAGCGTTGTTGCGAGATGAATCGCGGCGTCGCGATCATCCCCACGAGATAGCCGACCAGCATGGCGGTCAGGGTGAGGGAAGTGAAGAAACGGGTCTGCTCAAGCGGCAAATGGAAACTCAGCCCGTAGGTGCCGATGGCATCCCCGGCCATCACTTCGACGCCCACGTACAGGAACAGGCACAGCACACCCAGCCACAAGTGCGGAAACTGCGAGATCCGCGCGGAGCGCACATCGCCATTCCGACGGGATGGCATGCGGTTGGCCTCGCCAGCGTGCACATCGGGCAGTGGCGAGCGCACCACCACGAGCGCAAGGAGCGCCAGGATCGTGGCCATGACGAAGTAGGGCATCTGGATATGCGCAGCGAACGCATTGAGTAGCGCATCTCGTGCCTGGGCGTTGCTGGCAGCATGCAGTCTGGCTTCGAATGTATTGATGCCACTCAGGACCAATGTGCCGATGACGAACGGGGCGAGGATCCCTGCGCCCTTGTTGCAGATACCCATCACCGCGATGCGCTGTGCGGCGCTTTCGATCGGTCCGAGGATGCTGATGTAGGGATTCACGGCGGTCTGCAGCAGGGCCAGCCCGGCACCGAGCACGAACAGACCCGAGAGGGCGCCGGGATAGATGCGCAGTGTCGCGAACTCGCCGAACAGCGCGGCGCCGGCCGCCATGACCAGCAAGCCAAGGCCCATGCCGCGCTTCATGCCGGTGATGCGCAGGATGCTTGCCGACGGCAAGGCCAGAAAGAAGTACGAAAGGTAGAACGCCATTGGCACCAGGAACGCGCCGACATTGTCCAGATTGAAGGCCAGCTTGACGAAGATGATCAGCGGACCGTTGAGCCAGGTGACGAAGCCGAACACGAAAAACAGCCCGCCAATGATCGCGACCGATGTGGCGTAGCCCGCCGACGGCGGGTTGGAACCTGTATTGCCCATCCTCGATCCTCCAGTTGCCTTGCCGCCGGGCACTTGTGGTCATGCGGTGCGTCCGGCCGGGGACCACGACGACGGGTATCGCTACCGGCCATTGCATGTCTTGCTGCCGTCATTGATGTTGAACGATGTCATTCAATAGCCATTCGCGGGTCAATATTGGCACATTCGCACATGCGATGGAACTGCGTGCGAGCCGCGTCCAAGGTGTTGCATCGCAGCACCTGTCAGGCACTCGCCAAGCACGTGTAAATGCCACATATATTATTGTTATAAATGAATTTATTCGATGACATGTGGTGGCCATCCGGGCTGCAATCGGATTTGTTGTGCATGGCAATGTAGCGCGCGTCATGAGGCGTGGATTCGATATTTGACAACGTTGTCATCACTGTGCAGACTGCGGCGCAATTCGACACCGATGTGCGGTACCCAAAACACTTGGACGGAGCGACATTGGCGATACAGAGTCCATCGATGGCTGCCGCAGACATGCAACCCGCGCCGTTTCTTGCGGCCGATGTCGGCGGGACCCATGCGCGCATCGGGCTGGTAAGCCCGACAGGCAAGCGCACAGAACCGGTTGCGCTGTTGCGTTATGCAACCTACGAGTGTGCGCAGTTCGCCAGCCTGGGCGAGATCCTGCGCCTTTTCCTGGCAGACCACGCCTTGGCGCCGGTGTGCTGCGGATCGATCGCCTGCGCGGGCTATCCCGAGGGCGAGCAAGTCATCAACAGCAACCTGCCGTGGCCGGTTTCGATCCCCGAACTGCGCGCAGCGCTGGGTGTTCGCGAGCTTGCCCTGATCAATGATTTTCAGGCGATGGCGTGTGCGACAGAATTTCTCGGCGCGGATGACACGACGCTGATCGCCGGTCCTGCCGCTGTGGCGAGCGGCCCCGTGCTCGTCATGGGACCAGGCACGGGACTCGGCGCTGCCGTGCGCATCCCGACAGAAAGCGGACGCTCGATCATCCTTTCGACCGAGGCCGGCCAGGCAGCCTTCGCGCCTTCGACGCCGCGCGAACTCGCGGTTCTCGATCGACTGCTCCGCAAGGATGCTCATGTGCCGGTCGAGCAACTTGTGTCCGGTCCCGGCCTGCACACGATCTATCGCACGCTCGGCTTGATCGAAGGAAGCCCGGCGCCGCTTGAGTCACCCGCACGAGTCACCGACGCTGCTATCGCTGGCACTGATGCACTGGCGCGCGATGCGCTGGATACGTTCTGCGGATTGCTGGGCAGCGTCGTCGGCGACCTGATTCTGCTCTATGGCGCGCAAGGCGGAGTGTTCATGGCGGGCGGCATCCTGCCGCAGATGCGCGATTTTTTGCAGCACAGCAGCTTTCACGCACGCCTGCTCAGCAAAGGTCCGATGCGCAGCGTGCTCGCGCAGGTTCCCGTGCGTCTGATCGAGCACGGCAACCTCGGCGTGATCGGGGCTGCGTCCTGGTTTTTGCAACACCGATCTGGAGTTTTATCCGTCAAGGACAGGATGTGACGCCCCGGAGCTTGTGCCACAGGGAGTTCGACTTAGACCCGGTCAATCGCCAGCGCGCCTGAGAACCGCTGACCAAGCAGCCGGAACTGCCACGTTGGGGAGGTATGAGTATGAAATTCACCGCATCGATTCTTTCGGCAAGCATTCTCGCAGCACTTTGCGTCGCAGTTCCGGTCCATGCGCAAGACACCGGGACGGCTGATGCCAACGGTAAAAACGACAGCAGCAAGGTCACGACGCTGGCGACGATCAAGGTGGTCGGCTTGCGCCAGAGCCTGAAGAAGTCGCTGGAGACCGAGCGCAACTCCGACGCCATCATCAACGTCATCACTGCGGAGGATATCGGCAAGTTCCCGGCGACCAACGTCGCCGAAGCGCTGGCGCAGATGCCTGGCGTCACCATCGACCGCGTGCTCGGCGCCACCCAGCGCGTCAGCATCGATGGCATGGACCCGAGCCTCAACCTGAGTTTTCTCGACGGCCACCCGGTCGCGCAAGCGCTGTGGCTGTATGGCGATTCGCCCAACCGTGGCTTCAACTACTCGCTGTTGCCGCCGGAAATTCTGGGCAATCTGGAGATCTACAAGAGCCCCGAGGCGCGCCTGCCATCAGGCAGCATCGGCGGCACCATCATCATGCACACGCTGGAGCCGCTCAATCTGCCAGCCAACACGCTGCGCGCATCGGTGGGCTACAACTACAACGACATGGTCAGCAAGGGCAAACCGGATGTATCGCTGATCTACAGCTGGAAAAACAAGAACGACACCTGGGGTATCGACGTGGCGGCCGAGCACTACGAACAGGTCACCAATCGCCAGGGCGAGGAAATCTTCGGCTACACCCCGGTATCGACCATTGCCACTGTCAATCCTGCGGTGGCTGCGCAGATCGCCAATGGCCAGATCCAGTCCACGGCGATCATGCCCAACGAGATCAATTCGGCGAACTTCCAGCAGACGGAAAAGCGCACGAGCTTCATCAGCAACATCCAGTTCCGGCCCAACAACCAGTTCGAAGCAACCCTGGGCCTGATGTACCTGCGCGATCAGCTCAACAACTACAACCAGTCGATGTATGCGTTCCCGACCTGGCTGGCCAGCACGCAACAAGGTATCAGCGGATTGGTACAGGGTCCCAACGGGGTGATCATCGCCGGCAGTCAGTGTGATCCGTCCACGCAGCCCACCTGCCCGACCGGTGCCGCTGGCGCGACGGTGTTCGACAATAACGCGCGGCGTGCCACAGTGACCACCAAGGGCATCGATCTGCGCGCTGCCTATCATGGATACGGCTGGAAGCTGAGTGGCCAAGCCGGCGTCAGCAGTTCGCATGATCCGATCACCCAAGCCTTCATCGAGCCGGTGTATTTCGGTGGCTACAATTGGAGCCTCAGCCAGGGTTTCAACTTCAGCAACCCCGCGGCGGCACAGAATCCGGCCAACTGGGCTGGCTATTACTTCATGGGCAACTACGGCAGTCTGCCCTACTACGCCCGCGACAACTATGCGCAAGCCGACTTCAAGTATGACCTTAACGGGTTCTTCAACGACTTCCGCGTGGGTGTGCGCTGGGCCGTGCATCATGAAGGCCAGACGCTGGATGTTTACACTGGTGTTCCAGTGGCAACGCTGGCCGGCATCGGAGCGGGGCCGCTGACCAACCTGTCGGGCTTGTCCAGCCTCAATTTCTTCCCCGGCAGCGTGTTCCACGTGCAGCCATCCGGACCAGACGCGATCTACAACTATGTGCTGGCGACACCGGGCTTGTTCAACAATCTGTATGCGCCTTATGTCTACGACAACACATTTGGCGTGGCGCAGAAGAGCGAGGCGGGTTATGCACAGCTCGATTTCGGCAATGACGACGGTGTGCGCGGCAATCTGGGCGTGCGCCTCGTGCATACCATCATTGATGCGTCAGGCTTTGTCATCAGCCAAGCTGACGTTGGCACCCTGCCAGCACCCCCTGGCAGCTATCAGACCGTCGGCAATACACACACCAACATCCTGCCGTCGTTCAACATTGCCTACAACCTGACTCCGGATGTAATCCTGCGCGGCGCTGCGGCGGAGACCATCGCCTGGGCGCCATACAACCAGGAAACGCCGTACACCGAAACCAACGATACGGTGCTGACTGGCACAGGTGGCAACGCGCACCTCGATCCCTACAAGTCGTACAACTTCAACACCTCGGTCGCGTGGTATTTCAACGACCAGTCAGTGCTGGCGTTCTCGGTGTTCTATAAAGATCTCAGCAACTACATCACACAGGGCACGGGGATCGAACAGCTCTACAACGGCTTGTACCAGACCGCGCCCAATCTCTACGCCCAGTTGCCCGCCGGCAGCTGCAACGCGACCGGCATTTGCAACTACAGCATCATCCGGCCACAGAATGGCGGACGCGCCGATGTGAAGGGTCTTGAAGTTAGTTACCAGCAGCCGTTCGCGCATACGGGTTTCGGCTTGCGGACCAATCTCACCTACACCGACGGCAGCACGCATACCGGCGGTCTGCTGCCCTACAACTCGAAGTTGTCGTACACCCTGAGTCCTTACTTCGAGAAAGGCCCGCTGACCGCAAGTGTCACCTACAGCTGGCAGAGCAAGTATCTGGCGGGCGGCTATGTGGCGGGTGCGCCCAGCGTGATGGTGGCCCCGTGGGCTGAGCTGGACTTCGACGCGACGTATCAGTTCAGCCATCACTTCTCGGTGAGTTTCGATGCGCTGAATCTTCTGGATTCGACCTACAAGGAGTATGCCGAAGGCAATCCGACGGAGATTTACGCGCGTTACAAGAGTGGCCGCGAGTATCTGGCGCGGTTGAATTACAAGTTCTGACGAAGCCTGTGCGTTGTGGTGCGATTGCGGGCCGGATCAACCCCGAACCGGCCCGCTTTTTTCAATCATCGCCCAGACCAGTCGGGGCATGTCCGAACCATGGTGAGCCTCATGAATCCGATTCGCTGCCGTAACGTGTTCTTGTTCCGCAGCAGCCTGCTGGTAATGGCGGGCATCGGCTTGCTGGCCGCGGGCAGCATCTTCGCCAGGACAACAGCGGTCGCGCCGGACTATCGGGTGGTGGGCTATGTGACACGGTGGAATCCTTCCGAGAACGATCAGTTGCACATGATCAACACGCTGATCTTCGCTTTTGCAGAGATCAAGCACGGTCATGTCGTGCTTGCTCCGGAAGCCGCCGCGCGACTGCGCGAGATCGTGGCGTTGAAGGCTATCGATCCGCGGCTCAGAGTGGAAATCTCTATCGGCGGCTGGGGCGCGGGCGGGTTTTCCGAGGCGGCCAGCACGCCTGCAGGGCGGCGCGAGTTCGCGCGCACCGCCGCCGATCTGGTGGTCGCGACAGGCGCGGATGGCATCGACGTGGACTGGGAATATCCCGGCAGCAGCCAGTCGGGCATCAAGTCCAGTCCGCATGATCGTGCCGATTTCACCTTGCTGCTCAAGGACGTTCGCGCCGCATTGAATGCGGCCGAGACAGCGCACGGACATGCAATGACCCGTCACTACACGCTGAGCATCGCGATCGCGGATGGTCCTTTCGTCAAGGGCATCGACATCCCCGCGGTCAGTCGCTACGTCAGTTGGTTCAACCTGATGACCTACGATTTCGTCAATGCGCTGACGCCGACCACCGGAAACCACACCGCGCTCTATGCGTCGCGCTGGGCGCCGGCAACAGCACGTACCACTAATCGCGCCGTGCGCCAGTTCCTGGCTGCGGGTGTCCCTGCGCACAAGCTCGTCATCGGCGTCGCGTTCTATGGGCGCGCGTTCGCCGACGTGCGCCCTGTGCACCACGGCATGTACCAGCCCTATGGCCACTTCGTCGCCATGATCGCGTGGCCCAAACTGGTCAGCGGTTACATCAACAAGAATGGATTCAAGCGCTACTGGGGCTCCAGGGCCATGGCGGCGTACCTTTGGAACCAGAAGACGCGCACATTCATCACCTATGAAGATCCGCAATCGATCGCAGCCAAGGATGTCTACGTCAAGGCCAACCATCTGGGAGGCGTGATGTACTGGGAGCAAAGCCTCGATCCGGGCGGTACCTTGCTCAAGGCGATCTACCGCGGATTGCAGTGAAGCGGCATCGACTGCGCTGCATGGCGGGTGCCATCACCGCTTCACCCCGGTCAGGTCGCGCATACGCGGCTGCGCAATAAGCCAGTGCCCGACCCATTGCGCGTGTGCACGCGTGCGCTACGGTTCCGGTTCAGCCGTTTTCCTTCAGCGCGATGGTCGGAATGCCGGCGCCGCTGAGCTGGTGCTTGATCTTTTCCAGCTGCGCGGCATTGGCATAGGGGCCGAGACGCACGCGGTACCAGGTCTGCTGGCCGATCTTGACTACCTGCACGTGGGCGACGAAACCCTGCAAGGCCAGCTTGGCCTTGACCGCTTGCGCCTTGGCGTTGTCGGGGAAAGCGCCGACTTGCAGCACATAGCCGCCGCTGCTGGTGGCTGGGCCGACCGCGGCGGGTGTGACGCGCGTGCTGGCCACGGCGGGCGTGGCGCCGGGCGCGACCGGCTGTGGCGTGGCGGCGGCTGCAGCCGCTTGCGCTTGCGTCTCGGCCTTGGCCTTGGCGCTGAGTTCGGCGTCGGGGATCACCACTTCCTTGCCCGGCAGCACCTGATAAAAATCGAAGCTGGGCTTTTTCGCCGTACCCGCTTCGGCGATGCCGCCCTCGCCGGCGCCCGGTGCCGTGGCGTTGGGATTGGCCTCGGGGCCGGCATTGCTGCGCAGGCTGGGAATCCAGCCGCGATGCGCGACGTAGCCCATGCCGCCGGCGCCGATCAGGATGCCGATGCCGACCAGCATCCAGGCCGGCACGCCACCGCTGCGCACGGCCTGCTTCTTGCGTTTGTCTGCCATCACATGTGCTCCGGGGCGGATACGCCCAGCAGGCCGAGACCGTTGCCGAGCACCTGCTGCGTCGCGCGCGCCAGCAGCAGGCGTGCATCGCGCAGCTCGGCGTCCTCGACCAGAAACGGTTCGGCGTTGTACCAAGTATGGAAAGCGTAGGCGATTTCGCCCAGAAACTGCGCGATCTGCTGCGGCTGCAGATCGCGTGCGGCGGTGTCCACTACCTCGGGATAGCGCGAGATCTCCCACAGCAGCGCCTGCGCCGTCGTGCTGTCCAGACGCAACAGCGCGGCCGCGCCGCGCGCCGCGTCGTGCGGCATGTCGCGCGCGCCCGCCTGACGCAGCACGCTGGCAATGCGCGCGTGCGCGTATTGCACGTAGAACACCGGATTGTCGTTGCTTTGCGCGCGCGCCAGATCGATGTCGAAGGTGAGCTGCGAGTCGGCCTTGCGCGCCGCCAGGAACCAGCGCGTGGCGTCGCGGCCGACCTCGTCGATCAGGTCGCGCAGGGTCACGTAGCTGCCGGCGCGCTTGGACAGCTTCACCTCCTCGCCGCCGCGCATCACCGTCACCATCTGGTGCAGCACGTAGTCGGGGTAGCCGGCGGGAATGCCGCAGTCCAGCGCCTGCAGGCCAGCGCGCACCCGCGCCAGCGAGCCGTGGTGATCGGCGCCCAGCTCGGTGATCGCGCGCACATAGCCGCGCTGCCACTTGCTGAGGTGGTAGGCCACATCCGGCACGAAGTAGGTGTAACTGCCGTCGGACTTGCGCATCACGCGGTCCTTGTCGTCGCCGAAATCGGTGCTGCGCAGCCACAGCGCACCACCGTCTTCGTAGGTGTGGCCGTGGGCGATCAGCGCGCGCACGGTTTCCTCGACCTTGCCCTCGGCATACAGCGAGGATTCGAGGAAATACACATCGAAGCGCACGCCGAAGGCTTCCAGGTCGAGGTTCTGCTCATGGCGCAGGGCGGCCACGGCGAAACGACGGATGGCGTCGAGATCGTCCGCCTCAGCGCTGGCGTGAACGGTATGGCCCTCGACGGTGGCGCTGTCGCGTGCCAGGTAGCGCCGTGCCAGCTCGCTGATGTAATCGCCGCGATAACCGTCGGCGGGCCAACCGTCCGAGTCAGGGCCGAGGCCGCGCGCGCGCGCCTGCACCGACAGTGCCAGATTCATGATCTGCGCACCGGCGTCGTTGTAATAGAACTCGCGAGTCACCGCCCAGCCGCTGGCTTCGAGCAGGCGCGCGATGCAATCGCCCTGCGCCGCGGCACGGCCGTGGCCGACATGCAGCGGCCCGGTCGGATTGGCGGAGACGAATTCCACGTTCACGCGCCGCCCCCGACCCTGCGCGTTGTGGCCATAACGCGCGCCTTCGCGCAGCGCGCGCAGCACTTCGGCGTGATACGCCGCTGGCGCCAGAAACAGATTGATGAAGCCAGGCCCGGCGACCTCGGCGCGCGCCAGCAGCGCATGCGCCGGCAGCGCCGCCACCAGCGCTTCGGCCAGTGCGCGCGGATTCATGCGCGCCGGCCTGGCCAGCAACAGCGCCACGTTGCAGGCGAAATCACCGTGCGCGCGTGTCTTGCTGCGTTCCAGCGTGTAGTCGGGCAACGCCTCCAGCGCCGGCAGGCGCGCATCGCGCAACAGGGTGGCGAGGGCGGTATCCAGCAGGGAGCGCAACAGGTCTTTCACGGCGGCTTCGGGTCGGAGCAAACACGGAATCGTAACAGCATGCCCGGCGTTTGCCCGGCCCGCACGCGTGGGTGGGCGTCGGCACCCTGCGCATGGCTGCAGGCGTGCGCGGACCATGGTTCCTCGAGCCCATGGTAATTGCCCGAAGCAATGATCGATCAGGCGCGGCCCGCGCGGCGTGTTTACAATAGCCGCAGCCACAGCGGCGTGCTTGTGATCGGCTCCGCGATCCGCATCTCCGCCTGGGAGGCATCGCCATGGCCAGACTTGAAATCCTCGAATTCCCCGACCCGCGCCTGCGCACCGTGGCGCAGCCGGTCAAGCATTTCGACGCCGCGCTGGCGCAACTGGTGCGCGACATGTTCGAGACCATGTATGCCGCGCCGGGCATTGGCTTGGCGGCGACCCAGGTCAATGTGCACCAGCGCATATTGATATGCGACGTCAGCGAGGATCACGACCAGCCCCTGGCCCTGGTCAACCCGCGCATCCTCGCCCTGGATGGCGCGCAGACCTACCAGGAGGGCTGCCTGTCGGTGCCGAGCATCTTTGCGGATATTGATCGCGCGCTGATGGTGACCGTCGAGGCCGAGGATATCGAAGGCAAAACGTTCACCCTCAAGGCCAGCGACCTGCTTGCCGTGTGTATCCAGCACGAGATGGATCACCTGCAGGGCAAGTTGTTCGTCGATTACCTCTCGCCGCTCAAGCGCGAGATGGTGCGGCGCAAACTGGACAAGCGGCATCGTCAGGCCGCCACGGCCTGAACATGCAGCGCGAACCGTTGCGGCTGGTGTTCGCCGGAACGCCGGCCTTCGCCTTGCCCGGCTTCGCGGCATGTCGCAATGCGCCGGGCGTCCGGCTGGTGGGCGTCTATACGCAACCCGACCGTCCGGCCGGGCGCGGGCGTGCAGTGACCGTCAGCCCGATCAAACAGGCCGCACTCGCGGCGGGTGTGCCGGTGCTGCAGCCCGAGTCGCTCAAAAGCCGGGATGTGCAGGCGCAGCTGGTGGCGCTGGCCCCCGATCTGTTGATCGTCGTGGCCTACGGGCTGATCCTGCCGCGCGCGGTGCTGGCGCTGCCGCGCCACGGCTGCTGGAATGTGCACGCATCGTTGTTGCCGCGCTGGCGCGGCGCGGCGCCGATCCAGCGCGCTCTGCTGGCCGGCGATACGCAGACCGGCGTGTGCCTGATGCAGATGCAGGCCGGCCTCGACACCGGTCCGGTGCTGCTGACGCGGCGCACCCCGATCATCGCCGCGGACACCGGCGGCAGTCTGCACGATCGTCTCGCCGCGCTTGGTGGCGAAATGCTGGGCATCGGCCTGGCGCGACTCGGCGCCGGCACGCTGCCGGTGGCGCAGCCGCAGGCCGAATCCGGCGTGAGCTACGCGCACAAGCTGGTCAAGGCCGAAGCCATGCTTGATTTCAGCAAGCCCGCGCCGGAGCTGGAGCGCCAGGTACGCGCGTTCGATCCGTGGCCGGTGGCCGAGGCCGGGATCGCCGGCGAGCACGTGCGTGTGTGGCGGGCCCAGGCACTACCGGCCGACGTATCCGGCGCCGCGCCTGGCAGCATCATCGATGCGACGCGCGCAGGCATTGATCTGGCCACCGGCGCGGGCGTGTTGCGTGTACTTGAGCTGCAGCGTGCCGGTGCGCGCCGCATCAGCGCTGCCGATTACCTCAACGCACGGCCCGAGTTGCGCGCGCGCGGATGAGTACCGCCGCGCCCGCCGACACCCGTGCCGTCGCCGCACGCGCGCTGGCCGAGATCGCGCTGGGCGGTCGCTCCCTGCGCGAGGTGCTGGCGCAGCAGTTGCCGCAGTTGTCAGCGCCGCGCGAACGCGCCTTCGCCAGCGCGCTGGTGTTCGCCGGTGCGCGCGGCTGGCTGCGCTGGAACGCGGCGCTGCCGTTGCTGCTGCAAAAGCCCTTGTCGCGGCGCCTTGGCGCATTGCATGCGTTGCTGGTGCTGGGCCTGACGCAATTGGAGGATCTCGGCGTGCCCGCGCACGCGGCGGTAGCTGCCACGGTGGAGGCGGCGCGCGCATTGGGCCACGGCGCGCAACGCGGCATGGTCAATGCGGTGCTGCGGCGCTGGTTGCGCGAGCGCACTGCGCTGCTGACGCAACTCGACGCGGATAGCGTCAGCCGCACGCGCCTGCCCACCTGGCTGCTGCAGGCGTTGTACGCGGATTGGCCCGCACAGGCCGATGCCATCATCAGCGCCAGCAATGCCGAGGTGCCGCCGACGCTGCGCGTGAACCTGGCGCGCGTGACGCGCGCGGATTACGTGCAGCGTCTGGCCGCCGCCGGCATCGACGCGCGGCCGCACGCCTGGATCGACAGCGCGGTGACGCTGTCGGCATCGCTCGATGTCACCCGCTTGCCGGGCTGGGGCGAGGGGCTGTGCGCCGTGCAGGACGGCGCCGCACAACTGGCGGCGCTGCTGCTGGATGCGCCGCCCGGCGCGCGCGCGCTGGATGCCTGTGCCGCACCCGGCGGCAAGGCCTGCCACATCCTCGAACGCAGCGCCGTGCAACTGACTGCCCTGGAACTGGCCCCGGCGCGTCTGGCGCGCGTGCGCGACAACCTCGCGCGTCTGCATCTGCATGCCGATCTGCGCATGGGCGACGCAACGCAGCCGGCGCTGTGGTGGGATGGCGTCGCCTGCACGCATATCCTGCTGGATGCACCATGCTCCGCCACGGGTGTGCTGCGTCGCCAGCCCGACGTGCGCCTGCACCGCCGCGCCAGCGATCTGCCCGCGCTGCTCGCGCAGCAGCGCGCGCTGCTCGACGCGTTGTGGCCACTGCTGGCGCCCGGCGGCACCTTGCTGTACGCCACCTGCTCGGTCCTGCGCAGCGAAAACGCCGCGCAAGCCGCGGCATTCGTGGCTGCGCACGCGGATGCCGAAGCGCTGCCTATCGCGTTGCCGGCGGGTCGCGCAGATGGCCCCGGCTGGCAGATCCTGCCCGGAGAGGATGGCCTCGACGGCATGTTCTACGCGCGTTTGCGCAAGCGCGGCAGGTGCTGAAGTCGTGCGGCGTGCCACTGCCGCGAGGCGGCGGCGCGGCTACACTGCTGCGCGTGTCCGTGTTGATATCCAGGAGCCTGCTCGTGATCCCGACCCCCTCGCGACCGTTGCGCCGCCTTGTGCCGAAATGGGTGCTGATCCTCGGCCTGGCGGCCAGCGGCATGGCGCTGGCCGCTACCGCCACCGGCCCGGTGCAATACCGCTGGCACGATGCGCACGGTGTCCTGCAATTCAGCGATACGCTCAGCGCCAACGCGATCGCGCGCGGCTATGACATCGTCAATGCCCAGGGCGTGGTGGTGCAACACGTGCCCAGCCCCGCCGAGCGCCGCGCCGAGGGAGTCGCCGCCCAGGCGCAAGCCAAGCTCGATGCCGCACGCGCGCGCCAGCAGGCCGCGGACGCGCAATTACTGAACGCTTATCCGACCGAGGCCGATCTGCGCAGCGCCCTGCAGGCGCAGGTGAGCAACGTCAGCCAGTCCATGCGCGCCACCGAGATCAATCTGCACAGCCAGGAAAGCAGCCTTGCCGACATGCTGCAGCGCGCCGCCGAGATCGAGCACGAGAAAAAACCCGTGCCGCCCTATCTCACCCACGACATCGCCCAGCAGCGCCAGGTGGTCGAGCAACAGCGCCTTGCCCTGCAGCGCCAGCAGCAGCAACGCGATGCGGCCCAGGCGGCGATCGCGCCGCAGTTGGCGCGCTATCGCCAGATTAAACAGCGGGCTCAGGAGCAAGCCGACAACCAGATGCCGTGAGCCGAGCCGCTAGCCGCGGACGTTTTCCGGCAACCCGGCTCAGGGAAGGCCTGAACACGTTCAGACCTTCACTCAAGCCATGGAAGGCTTGCCACCGACAAATCCAGGATGGACTTGTTCAGAGGTTCTCTCAGAACGGCAGCTGCAGATCCGCCTGCTGCGCCAACAGTTGCGCGCGGAATGCATCCTGGATGCGTTGCAACCCCTCGGGCGTATCGGCGGCGAAGCGCAGCACCAGCACCGGCGTGGTGTTGGAGGCGCGCACCAGTCCGAAACCATCCGGCCAGTCCACGCGTACGCCGTCGAGCAGACTGATGCGGCCGCCATCGAAGTGCACGTTGTGGCGGAACTGCTCGATGAAGGCGTAGTGCGCGCCCTCGGCCAGAGCAATTTTCAGTTCCGGGGTACTCACATCCCGTGGCAGCGCGGCGAGGATCGCGCCCGGCGCGCGCCGTCCAGGGTCGGCGGCGAGGATTTCCAGCAGACGGCAGGCGGCGTACATGCCGTCGTCGAAGCCGTACCAGCGCTCGCGGAAGAAGAAATGCCCGCTCATCTCGCCGGCCAGCGCGGCCTCGGTTTCGCGCATCTTGGCCTTGATCAGCGAGTGCCCGGTACGCCACATCAGCGGCACGCCGCCGTGGCGCAGGATCGCCGGTGCCAGATGCCCCGTGCACTTGACGTCATAGATGACCGTGGCGCCGGGATCGCGCGTCAGCACATCGGCGGCGAACAGCATCAGCAGGCGGTCGGGGAAAATATTCTCGCCGCTGGGTGTGACCACGCCGAGGCGATCGCCGTCGCCATCGAAGGCCACGCCCAGATCCGCGCCCATGCGCTTCACCGACAGCATCAGATCCTCGAGATTGTGCGGATCGGACGGATCGGGGTGGTGGTTGGGGAAGGTGCCATCCACCTCGCAGTACAGAGGGATCACCTCGGCGCCGATGGCCTGCAGCAGTTGCGGGGCGAATGCGCCGGCGATGCCGTTGCCGCAGTCCACCACGACTTTCAGCGGCCGTTCCAGTTGCACGTCGCCGCTGATGCGTTCGAGATAATCGTGGCCGACATCCTGCTGGCGCAAGCTGCCGCCGTCGGCGCGCTTGAGGCGGCCATCGCTGATGCGCGCGTACAGATCCTGGATCGCGTCCTCGCTCAGCGTCTCGCCGCCGACGACGATCTTGAAGCCGTTGTACTCGGGCGGATTATGGCTGCCGGTGACAGCCACGCCGCAACCGGTGTTGAGCAGATACGCGGCGAAATACACCACCGGCGTGGGCACCGCGCCGAGGTCGACGACGTGGCAGCCGGCGTCGCGCAAACCCTCGCCCAGCGCGGTCACCAGCTCGGCACCGGACAGGCGCCCATCGCGGCCGATGACGATCTCGCCAAGGTTCTTCTCGCGCATCAGGTTGCCGATGGCCTGGCCCAGCAGATGCGCGATTTCCGCAGTCAATTGCGTGCCGACCACGCCGCGGATGTCGTAGGCGCGGAAGATGCTGCGATCCAGCGCCACCGGCGCAGCACTGACGGCGGGCGCGGGCGTGGCCGCTTTGGCAACCGCCGCGCTGCTGGGCGCCGCTTGCGGCTGGTCGCGCATGACATCGGCCAAGGTAGGTTCTCCAAGGTGGAAAGAAGTCGAGCCGAAGGCGCGCCGGCGCAGCCACAAAAGTGCAATGCCGGCGCCGAATCCCAGTACCACCCAGAGCAGCGCGAGGGGCAGCGAGTCGGTCAGCACCACATAGTTGTCGGGTGGCAGTGCACGCACGCTCAGCGCACTGCCGGGTACCGGCAGCCCGGCATCCTCGGCGCCGGGTTGGGCGCTGCCGCCGCGCGCCAGCAACAACAGGCCCAGCTGGCGCAATTCAAGGCGCCCGCCGCCTTGCGGCGCGGGCAGTGAATCGAAGCGCGCGCGCAGCGGCGCGAACGGGAATTCGATCCAGGCGTAGCCAAGCAGATGCGTGCCGTGCCACAGCGGGGTCGCGAGGCTGAGGGTTTGCGCACCGGCATTGCCGCGCACTTCGAAAGGCACCATCGCCGCCTTGCTTTGCGCGCGCATCAGTTGCGCCGCCTTGGCATAGCCGAAACGGGCGTAGTCGGCGTGCAGCACTTCGTTGAGATCAGGGCCGAACAGTTCGATGCGGCGCGCTTGCGGCAACAACGCCTGCAGGCGCGTCTGCGCCACGGCACTGTGAACGCCGGCCATGTCCGCCTGCAGGGCGGGATCCTGCAGCGCCAGCGCGATCTGCTTGCGCAGGCCGGCGAACCAATCGCCCAGGTTTTGCGCCGCCTGCACGCGCGTCGGCGTCAGCGCCGCCACGGCCTGCTGCACCTGCCACAGTCCCCAGGTTTGCCAGGTCGAGAACAGGCCGAACAGCAATGCCAGGGTGGCGCCAGCCAGCGTCAATTCGCGGCGCCAGTCGAAGGTTCCGAACAGCGCGCGCCATCCGCGCGGCGACCTGGCGGATGGATGCTGTGCTGATCGATTCTGCGTTGCCGTCATGCGCCTCGTCCTCGCGCCAAGCCGAAAGCCGGGCCAGTGTTGCCGTGCGCGGTCTCGGCATCATGAGCCCGGCGCAGGTCCGTGCCCACTCCCGCCGGATCAAGGTGCACGCGCGCTTGACTCGCGTAGTGGACATCCCAGCCCGGTATCCGTGCGGTGTTTTCCGACATCGCGCTAACCCGTGCCCGTGGAACCAAAACCGCCTGTCCCGCGCGAGCTGGGGGCGAATTCCGCCACCGGCACCAGCTGCGCCTGCGCCACCGGCAGCAGCAGCAGCTGCGCGATGCGATCCCCCGGCGCGATGGTAAACGCCGCTTGTCCGCGGTTCCAGCAGGAAATCATCAGCGGGCCCTGGTAATCGGCATCGATCAGGCCGGTGAGATTGCCCAGCACCAGGCCGTGCTGGTGGCCCAGACCCGAGCGCGGCAGGATCAGCGCGCACCAGCCCGGATCGCCGATATGCAGGGCGAGTCCGGTGGGCACCAGCGCGGTGTCGCCCGGCGCCAGCGTGAGCGCGGATTCGGGCGCGGCACGCAGGTCCATGGCCGCGCTGCCCGGCGTGGCATACGCGGGCAGCGGAATGCTGACGCCGAGGCGCGCGTCGAGCACGCGGTACTGCACCACGATCATGGCGCGGCCGCGCGCACAGCGGCACGACGCGTGGCGATCAGCGCCAGCAGTTCGCGCGCCAGCGTGGTCTTGTCGGCGCGCGCCAGCTCGTGCTGGCCGCCGTGCCAGAACACGCTGATGGCGTTGTCCGCGGTTTCGATGCCCAGTCCGGCGTCGACACGATTGGCGGCGATCATGTCCGCGCCCTTGCGTTCGAGCTTGGCGCGCGCATGGGCCTCGAGTTGCTCGGTTTCCGCGGCGAAGCCCACCAGGAAAGGCTTGGGCTGCAGCGCCGCCAGCGCGGCGAGGATGTCGGGATTCTCGGCCAGTTCCAGGATCATGGCGCCGCCGTGCTTCTTGAGCTTGTGCGTGCTGACCTGCGCCGGTCGGTAATCGGCCACCGCGGCGGCCGCGATCACGATGTCGGCGGCACGCGCTGCATCGAGCATCGCGGCGTGCATCTGGCGCGCGCTGCGCACATCCACGCGCTGCGCCACGCCCGGCGGTGTCGGCAGGCTGACCGGCCCGGCCACCAGCGTGACCGTGGCACCGGCCTGCGCGGCGGCGGCGGCGATGGCGAAACCCATGCGCCCGGAGCTGCGATTGCCCAGATAGCGCACCGGGTCGAGATCCTCCAGGGTCGGCCCGGCACTGACCAGCACGCGCAGGCCGCGCAGGTCGGGCGCCGCCGGCGCACTCGCCAGTTCCTCCAGAACGGCGACGATGGCATCGGGCTCCAGCATGCGTCCCGCGCCCACCTCGCCGCAGGCCTGCGCGCCGCTGTCCGGACCCAGAATCTGCGCGCCGCGCGCCTGCAGCAAAGCCATATTGGCCTGCGTCGCCGGGTGCGCCCACATCAAACGGTTCATCGCCGGTGCCAGCAGCAGCGGGCGTTCGCTGGCCAGGCACAGCGTGCCGAGCAGATCATCGGCCAAGCCGTGCGCCAGCCGCGCCAAGGTATTGGCACTGGCCGGCGCGACCAGTACCACATCGGCCCAGCGCGCCAGCTCGATATGGCCCATGGCGGCCTCGGCAGCGGCATCCCACAAGCTGTTGCGCACCGGCTGCCCGGACAGCGCCTGGAACGTGAGGACGCCGACGAAGCGCTCGGCGTTGGCGGTGAGTACCACGCGCACCTCCACTTCACGCTCGCGCAGGCGTCGCACCAGTTCGCAGGCTTTGTACGCGGCGATGCCGCCGCTGACGCCCAGCAGCACGCGCTGCGGACCGCGCCATGCGCTCATGACACCCACTGCGCGGCGCGCGCGATGCATCGGCACAGAACGATCATGTGGGCGCAACCCGACAGCCAGCAAAGCGCAGAGCTTACCGGATGCCGTGGCCGCCGCCGCTGCGCGCCGCATCACAGGCGCGCGATGCTGCACGCATGAGCATCCGCGACTGGCCCGAAGATTCCCGTCCGCGCGAGCGCCTGCTGCGGCTGGGCGCCGGCAGTCTGGCGCCGGCCGAGCTGATCGCCGTGCTGCTGGGCAGCGGCGTGCGTGGTGCCAGCGCGGTGGAACTGGGCCAGCGCCTGCTGGCGCGCGCCGGCAGCCTCTCGGCCCTGCTCAACACACCGGAAGCCAGCCGCATGCCCGGCCTCGGCCCGGCCAAGCGCGCGCGCCTGCTGGCCGCGCTGGAGCTGGCGCGGCGCAGCCTGGGCGAGGAACTGGCCGCGCGCCCGGCACTGAGCAGCCCCGCCGACAGCGCCGCATTCCTGCGCGCGCAGCTGCGCGATCGCGCCTATGAGGTATTCGCCTGCCTGTTTCTGGACAACCGCCACCGCGTGCTGGCCTTTGCCGAGCTGTTTCGCGGCACGCTCGATGGCGCCAGCGTGCCGCCGCGCGAGGTGGTGCGCGCCTGCCTGCAGTACAACGCCGCCGCGGTGATCCTCGCGCACAATCATCCCTCGGGAGTGGCCGAGCCCAGCGCCGCCGACGTGGCGCTGACGCAAACACTCAAGCAGGCGCTGGATCTGATCGGCGTGCGTGTGCTCGATCATTTGGTCATCGGCAGCGGCGCGCCGGTATCGCTGAGCCAGCGCGGCCTGTGCTGAATCGCGCGGCGGCGCGCTTCAAGGTGCTCAAAAGAAACGGCGCGGTGTCGCCACCACGCCGCGAGTGCCCTGCACCCAAATCATGCCCCATGCCGGCCCGTGGAGAGTTCGGTTCAGCCCGGGCAAGGTAGCCGCGCGCGATGACGCTGGCGTGACACGCCGACCGGCCGATTACCTGGCCAGGATGCCTTCGAGATCGGCCAGGCCCGCATTGGCCGCCATCACGCCCGGCGCGGCGCACACGCGCGTCGGCTGGTTGCCGTCGATACGACAGATGGCGGCGCTCAGCGCATTGACCTGCGGCATGATCTGCGCGAACAGCGCGCTGCGCGGATCGGCCAGTTGCGTGGCGATCTGCTGCCAGTCCATGTCCTGCAGGCTGGCTGGAGAGATCATCGGCTGGGTCAGCAGATAGGCACCATCGAGATAGACAAAAGGAATGCCGTAGGCGAACTGCACGTACGGCGGCACATCGAAGGTGCCGAAGACCTGCTTGGCCTGCGCGGTCATTGGCATCAACTTCTGCTGTGCGCGATTGGCCGTTTCGATCGCCTGGAATTGCAGGTACGGGCTGCTGAAGTGCGCGAACTGGAACGTGAAGGTCGCCGTGTTGGCAAACACATCGGTCGGCGAGGAGAGCATGTAGCGCACGCCGGACAACTGGCCGAAGCGCAGCAAAGTGAGCGCCAGCCCCCAGCGCTGCGCGGCGCAATACGGACAGAAGTCGGCGCCGATATACAGCAGCACCGGCGGCTTGCCCAGCGCCGGCCCCTGGATGGCCTTGATGTAGCTGACGGCTGGCCGCTGCGTGATGCGCAGGCCGGCGCTGCTGGCGCGCTCGAGCTGCTGCATCAGTGCCGGCGCGACCGGGCGATTCAACTGCGCCGCCAGTGCCGGCGGCGTGGCATCGGCGCTGGCGGCGCCAGCCAGGGTCAGGCCTGCCAGCGCGGCGACCAGCGTGAGACTGAAGCGCAACACGATATTCGACATGATCGGTCCTCGATGTAATAAGGCGCGGGCGCATGCGCGCGGTGCAAACCCTGTGCTTGGACAGCGCCATGCGCGTGAAGTGCGGCAACGCGGATGGTGAACAAACGGCGGGCGTTCAATCCTCGCGGTGTATGTAGCGACGACCGCGCGACCACGATGCGGCCGCGGCGATCAGGCACATCACCGCCGCGAAGATGAATGCCTCGGCCAAGCCCGCGTGGAACGGCTTGGCGATCAGATTGGAAAAATACGAGTGCCCGGTCAACTGCATGCGGTCGCTGGCCGCGAGATGATCCAGAACACCCGCGCCCAGCAGCGTCCGGATCGGGTTGTAGCCAAGGAATGCCGCAAACAGGATCGAGACCGGCGGCAGCGCGCCGACTCGCGCGGCGGCGGTTGCGGGTACACCGTGTTGCATCAGGCCCTGCACCAGGGTCGTCGACAAGGTCGTCGAAAGACCGATGATCATCAGCGTGAAGAAGATGCCGATCGAAAGCACCTGGGCCGAGTTCTGGAAGGTCGAGTTCATGCCGCCCCCGGCGCCGCGGTCGCGCGCGGGCAGGCTGTTCATGACGGCCGCCCGGTTAGGTGCGGCGAAGGCGCCCATGCAGAGCCCGCTGAACAGGAGGATCGCGGCGAACGCCGCGTAGTTGAAGTCGATCGGCAGCAGCATCAGCAAGGCAAAGCTCAGGGCGGCTCCGAGCATCCCGCCGGTGGCGAAGTAGCGCGCGCCCAGACGATCGGACAGGTAGCCCGAAAGCGGCCCCGAAAGCAGGAATCCCAAGGTCAGCGGCAGCATGAAAATCCCCGCCCACAGCGGTGTCTGCTTGAAACTGTAGCCGTGCAGGGGAAGCCAGATGCCCTGCAGCCAGATGATCAGCATGAACATCAGGCCACCGCGGCCGATGGCCGACAGGAAGGTCGAGAGTGTGCCGAAGGTGAATGCCTTGATCTTGAACAGCGGAAACCGGAACATCGGATCGGTCACGCGGGTTTCCACGATGGCGAAAGCGACCAGCGACGCCGTGCCCGCCGCCAGCAGGGAAATGACCGGCGCGCTGGTCCAGCCCATGGCATTTCCGTTGGCCGGCTCGATGCCCAGCGTGACTCCGATCATGATCAGGATCAGCCCGGCGGCGAACGTGATGTTGCCGGCCCAGTCGATCCGGGCGCGATGGCGTTGCCCGAGTTCTTTCAGCTTCAGGTACGACCAGATGGTCCCGAACAGTCCGAACGGCACCGACACCAGGAACACCAGCCGCCAGTCGATCGCGGCCAGTACGCCGCCGAGGATCAGGCCGATGAAGGAGCCGCTGATGCCGGCGATGTTGTTGATGCCCAGCGCCAGGCCGCGTTGGTCGGGCGGAAACGCGTCGGTCAGGATGGCCGCGGAGTTGGCGATCAGGAACGCCGCGCCGATGCCCTGGAAGATGCGGCCGACGATCAGCCAATCGGCTCCGGCGCGCGCCGTGAAAGGATCGAGCGCCAGCAGCAGCGAGGCCACGGTGAACACGGCGAAGCCGAGGTTGTACATCTTCACGCGCCCGAACATGTCGCCCAGGCGGCCGAGGCTCACCACCAGCACGCTGCTGACGATCAAGAAACCCAGGATCATCCACAGCAGGTAAAACGTGTTGCCCGGATCGAGCGGATTCAACTGGATGCCGCGGAAAATCTCCGGCATGGCGATCAGCATGATCGAGGAGTCGATGGTCGCCAGCAGTACCGCGATGGTGGTGTTGGACAGCGCCAGCCATTTGTAGTGGGTGGAAACGCCAGCCGGGCCCGATGCCACCGCGGTCGCAATCGCGCTGTCCGTTGCCGCGTGACGCGGGGTGGCGGCGTGCCGGGTCATGGGGCGGCCCGAGAATGGCTCGACGCGAGCCGATCGATGATTTCCCGGACCGTACCGGTTTCGCCCAGTCGCGGGAAAATGCGCGTGATGCTGTTGAGGTGCGCCTCGGGGCTCATGTCGGTCATGGCGTCGATGGCGAGGGCGACGTTGAACCCGAGCTCGTGGGCTTGGCGTGCGGTGGACTCGACGCCGATGCTGGTGGCGACGCCGGCGATCACGACCTGCGTCACGCCCAGCTTCTTCAGGTGCTGCGCGAGGTCCGTACCGGTGAACGCGCCCCAGGTGCGCTTGGTCACCGTGTGGTCTTGCGGCTGCGGGTCGAGCTCGGGGACAAGATCGGCCCATCCGGCGGGAAGCTCGCCCAGGCGGTGCGCCTGTTCGGTCCGGCCCGGCGCGCCGCCGGCCACGTTGACCAGCACTATGGGCAGACCGTGGCCGCGGAATGCATCGGCCAACGCGCGGGCGTTCTGCACGACCGTCGCGAGCGGATGCGCGGCGGGTAGCGCGACGATGCCTTTTTGCAAGTCGATGACGATGAGCGCGATGTGCGCGTCAAGCGTGGTGAGGGCCATGCGTTTCTCCTGAGGGTGATTGGGATGATGCCGGGCCGGCATGGGGCGACGCGGCGTTCGCCGGCGAATCGACCAGACGTTTGAGCAGCTCGACGGCATTTGCCAGTTGCTCCTGTTCGGCGGCCGCGAGGCTTGAGCGGATGACACGGAACAGCCAGTCCTCGCGTGCCGCCCGGCTGGTCTTGATCATTTCCCGGCAGGCCGGTGTGAGCGACAAAATGGTTTGCCGCCCATCGGCCGGATCTGCCGCGCCGCGCAGCAGACCGGCACCCAGCAGGACGGAAATCGTGGCCCCCATGGATTGCGGACGCACGCCCTCGGCGCGCGCGAGGCTGCTCACCGTGGCCGGGCCATCACGCTCCAGGCGACCGAGCACGGACATCTGCGACCAGGTGACATCGCCCGGATGCGCCTGCTCACGCAGCCGTCGGCCGAGTTGACCGACCACGACACGCAGCGCAGCCGCCACCCTGGCGGCGCGTGCGGTTCCGGAATCACTCGCTGGTGGGTTCATGCCGAGCCTGGTTTATATGAAGCCAGACTTCAAAGTTTACCTTAATACATCGCTGCCCTATGCGCGCGTGACCCTTGCGTGCGACGGCGCGGGCTGGCGGCACGTGCTGCATGGCGCGTGCAACGAGTAGACAAGCCATTTGCGCGGGGTGTAAGGAATCCGGTGCGCGCCGCGACCAAGGCTTGGCGACGCATTCCTTCAGCGCGCGCCAAGCCGAACTGCAGCGGTCATTCGGCCGCATTCAACTCACCCGACTTGCATCACTCCAATCGAGGATATCCAGCATGAACAAGCATCAATTTCTCAGCATGACCGCGGCTTCCCTGATCGCCGCCGGCGCCTTGGCCGCCGCGCCGGCATCGCATGCCGCCAGCATGGAGAAGTGCTTTGGCGTCGCCACGGCCCACCACAACGATTGCGCGGGCATCTCCGGGCTGCACTCGTGCAAGGGCTCGTCCCCGAACAACTACAACCCTGGCGATTTCCGCGTGGTGCCCACCGGCACCTGCGAAAAGCTGGGCGGTCTGGACATGGCCCAGGCGAAGACGATCTTGAAGAACCCGGCCGAGGTCAAGGCATTCGAGGCCAGGATGGAGGCGAAGGCCAAGGGCTGAACCCTATCGCCCCGGGTTGCGCGCCGCTGTCACGGTGGCGCGGCGGCCCGGGGCGAGCATCGGGTTCGCGCGGCTTGCCGGAAGTCGCCCATGCCCCTCGCATTCACCGGCGGAGATCATCGATGAACACCCCAGTATCCGCGGCCACCGCCACGCGTGGCCTTGTTGTTGTACACCGCGCCTGGCGCGGGTTGGAGCACGTCCTCGAATGGGCGCAAGCGCCGGCCTTGCTGGCGGCACGGGCCTATGTGGCCTGGGTCTTTTTCCTGTCCGGGCTGCAAAGCCTGCGCGATTGGCCGGCCACGCTGTGGTTGTACGAAAACTGTTTTCACGTGGCGCTGCTGCCGCCCGCCGCGGCGGCCGTGGCCGGCACCGCCGGCGAAGTGCTGCTGCCGCCGCTGCTGGCGCTGGGACTGTATGGGCGCTTCGGCGCACTGGGCCTGTTCGTGGTCAATATCGTGGCGCTGTTGTCTTATCTACATGCGCTGCAGACGCCGGCGATCATGTTCCACTTCATCTGGGGCATCCTGCTGTTGCTGGTGGCGCTGTGGGGTCCGGGCGCCTGGTCGCTCGATGCGTGGCACGCGCGGCGGGCACGCGGCATGGCGCCAGCGTGAGGGCTCCCGGTGTGCTGCGCATCATTGCCGGCGCATCATCGGAATGCTGGTGTTGCCGTGGCGCGTGGCCAGATGCGGAATGCCAGCGCTGCGATCGATCCATCGCTGGCGAGCGTTGAGGTTTCGCCGTCTTCGCAGCAGCGGGCTCAGCGATCGACCATCGCCATCAGCTTCTCGTTGTAGCGGGTGCCGGAGATTGTCCCGCTCGGCAAGGCATCATCGAGTGCCTGCAAGCGCGCGGCGTCCAGCGTGATGGCGGCGGCGGCGACATTTTCCTGCAGATAGGTCCGCCGCTTGGTGCCCGGGATGGGCACGATGTCCGCGCCCTTGTGCAGCAGCCACGCGAGCGCGATTTGCCCAGGTTGCGCATGCAGTTCCCTGGCGATGTCACGCAGCGTCTGCGTTGCCTGCACATTGGCATCGTAGTTCGCGCCCTGGTAGCGCGGGTCGTTGCGGCGGAAATCATCCTCTGGATAGTCCTCCGCGCGCTTGACCGTGCCGGCCAGAAAGCCCCGGCCGAGTGGTGCGAACGGCACCAGGCCGATGCCAAGCTCGCGCAGCACGGGCAGTACATCGCGTTCCAGATTGCGTTCCCACAAGGAGTATTCGCTCTGCAATGCGGATACCGGATGGGCTGCATGGGCGCGGCGGATATTGTCCACACCGGCCTCGGAAAGGCCGAAATAACGAACCTTCCCTTCCTTCACCAACTCGCCGACGGTGCCGGCCACATCTTCGATGGGCACGCTGTGATCGACGCGGTGCTGGTACAGCAGATCGATGTAATCGGTGCGCAATCGCTGCAAGGAACCCGCGACAGCCTGGCGAATATGTTCGGGTCGGCTGTCGGTCCCAATGCTTTTGCCATGCTCGATCTTGAAGCCGAATTTGGTCGCGATCACCACCTGATCACGCTTGCCGGCGAGCGCACGGCCCAGCAGCTCTTCGTTGGCGAAGGGTCCGTAGACCTCGGCGGTGTCGAGGAAGGTGCAGCCGAGTTCGATCGCTCGATGCAGTGTGGCGATCGATTCCGCCGCGTCCGCTGGACCGTAGGATTGGCTCATGCCCATGCAGCCCAGGCCGATGGCCGCAACGGCGAGGCCCTGGCTGCCAAGTTTTCTTGAGTGCAATGTCATGGCGATCTCCGACAAAGCGTCATGATATCCGCGCACGCCAGGATCCCGGGCTACGGCGCAATCCTGGCAGCGGTGCACATCGGGTTACGGCTGGGGTGGGTGCGACGCGGATATCGCGCGATCCAGCGCTGCACGCGGCAACCGCAAGCAGCGGAAGGCGCATCAGGGCATGGGCAGCGATCCGTCCGGTGCGGCCACGCGCAGCATTGCGGGCAGGCGCGTGATGCGCAGCTGGTCACCGCTCCACGTCACCGGCTGACCATCAAGCATGGTGGCGCCGGGCGCTGCGGCATACGGCCAGGTGAGCACCAGGCCGCCGGGTGGCATGGCGCTCCCGGCAGGAATCTGCAGCTGCACGCTGCCATCGACCGCGCGCCAGTAGTGGTAGCTCAGGCTGCCCCAGGGTGTACGCAAGCCCTCGATGCGGATGCCGCCGTCCTCCAGCCACTGCGGCGGCACGCCGGCGGCCAGCACCAGCGCGTGATCGCGGTGGCGCTGATAGGCCAGCATGTCCAGCGCGCTGCGCAGGAAGTCGCTGGCCACCCAGGCGTGCGGCATGTCACCGATGAAGTGCGGTGCGTCGGCATCGCGCCACACCACTTCGGCCCATTGGTGCCAGGCGGTGGGGCGCTGTCCGGCGAAGAAGAAGCGCAGCAGCGCGGGGATGCGCGCGCGCCAGCCCAGGCGCACGAAGGCATCGACGTTGCGCCATTCGTAGGGCGTGTAATCGCGCCAGGGTGCGTGCCCGTCGCTGCGCACCTCGAAATTGCGCCAGTAGCGTGCGAAGGTATCGCGCAGCAGATCCTGCGGCAGTGCGTGCTGCACTCCCACGGGCGACAGCGCGATGGTGGTGGAGGTGGGGTCGAAGTCGCCGAGGTCGGCACTGCCGGCGATGTAGTCGATGTGGTGCCAGCGCGCGGCGTTGCGGATCGAGGCAAAGAAATCTTTCTGAAAGTCATCGGCAGCGCGCGCGATGGCCTGCTGTTGCCGCGCATGGCCGAGTTGTCCGGCCAGCCAGGCCGCATCGCGGTAGCCGCGCAGCGACCAGAAGTCGTCCCAGTATGAGTGCATGGGCTTGGCCGAGTAGCCCTCGTGGCTGATCGAGCGCGGCATCAGACCGTAGTACAGAGTGCGCTCGCCATGCCGGTAGGCTGCGGTTTTCTGCGTGGCGCGCAGCGTGTTCATGTAGCGCACCGCAGATTCGACATGCGGCCAGAGCTGGCGTGCGATCGCGAGGTCATGGGTGTAGCGCGTGTACTCGGCGATGGCGAAGATCAACTCGCCCTGTGAGTCGTTCTCGGGCGTGGGATCGGCGCCCTTCCAGTCCACGCAGCACGGCACCTTGCCGGTACTGAACTGATGCGGGGCGTACCAGAGCAGGTAATCGCGCACGGCCCGCGCATCGCCCATGCGCAGCAATGCCTCGCTCATCATGGCCCCGTCGCGGATCCAGCTGCGCGCGTAGCTGCGCGGACCGGGCTGCAGCGCGGCGCCGTCGCGGTCCAGCAGCACCTGCCACAGCGCGCTGTACAGCGTGTGTTGGAACACGTGCGCCGCCGGCGGCAACTGCACGCGCACGCGCGTCAGGCGCGCGCGCCAGGCGGCGGTGACCTGATCCTCCTGGTCGCGCAGCATGCGCGCCGCCACGCTGGCGTCCGCCACCGGCGCGGGAACAGCCCCTGTCCACGGGATGGCGATGCCCACCGTGGCCGCGTCGTGCGCGGGGATATACAGCGGATACAGCAGCGCGCCCTGCGCAAGCCCGTCGGCTTGTCGCAGCGCCGTCCGCGGCTGCGGCGTCTGCGCCAGCAGCGCCGCGATCGACTGCGTGGCCAGATTGCCGGCGACGAATCCCGCTGGCGCGCCCAGTGTCACCACGTGCTCGTCGTCGCCGAAGGTGACGATGCCGTCAGCATAGCGGATGCGATGGATGGGTCCGAACCCGCCCGGCGTGTTGAGAAACTGCTGCGGCGGGTTGACCTGCAACGGCCGCAGCGCCAGCGCCAGCGTCACCCGGCGCGGCGTGTCGCCGTTGTTGCGCACGGTGTAGCGCGCGAGCAGCCGCGCGGTCGCGGGCGTGCCTGCGCCGAAGGCCGTGACCCGCAGTGTCAGCGCGCCGGCCCGCCACTGCACGCCGGGCACGGGCAGCTCGTGCGCGCGCAGGCTCTGCGTGATGCGCGCGTCGGCCCAGTCGATCAGCCGGCCGTGATCGAGCAGGAAGGGCTCCACCGACCCACCGCCAGCGAACGGCTCGATGCGGCCGTCGGCCGAGATCAAACCGGTGTGCGTGCCGCCAGCGACGCCCAGCACGGTCCAGTCGTTCTGCGCGCCGGAAAGTCCGCGCGGGAATTCGCCGCGCGGTGCCCGCCTGGCTAGCGTCTGCAGCAGTGCCACCGGCCGGCCCCAGCCCGGCGCGCGCAACCGCAATTGACCGAGCGCGTAGCCGTGCGGGTTGCCGGACATCCCCAGCCGCAGCCAGTGCGCGACGGGATCATCCGGCAGCCCCAGCAAAACCTGCGTGCCGCTGCGCAACAGCAGACTGCGCTGCGCTTGCCAGTGCCTGCCGTCGCGTGAGGATTCCACGCGCACCCCGGGCGTGCCGGCGCTCGCGGCCACGGCGAAGGACAGACCACCGAGCGGGCGCTCAGCACCGAGATCCAGCGTCAGCGTCTGCGCGCCGCCCGCGGCGCTGCGCCATGTGCGCCCGGCGCGCATGGCCAGCGCCAGCGCGGCGGGGTGACCGGGCAGCGCGCTGCTGGCGCTGGCGCGCGGCACCGGCCATTGCGCCGGCGGCGCGGGCGCGTGCAGCAGCGCGAAATGATCGAAGCACAGTTCGCCGCGGTCGCCCTGCACCGCGGCGATGGTGAGCTGCAGCGCGGCGCTGTGCCGCAGGCGGTGATCCTTGCGCGGGCCCCAGGCGAAGCCGACCTCGCGCTGCGCGATGTGCAGTGTGGTCCACGTCGCGGGCGGCGCGAATTCGGGTTGCTGGTACCACCACACGTTCCAGCCGTCGGCGCTGGTGAACTTGAGCTGCAGGCCGTTGCGCGGTCCCTGCCCGCGCACGCCGAGTCGCAGCGCGTAGTGTGCGGGAAAATCCAGCGGCAGCGGATGCTGCATCTCGACGTAGCCGGCCACGCCTTTCGGAAAGTCATAGCCGAGGCACAGCGCCGTGCGCCCGTTCGCGCCCGGCGCGACATGCAGGCTGGCCTGCACGTCGTCGCTGGCGTGCAGTGTCCACGCGCTGGCGTTGCCAAACTCGAGCGCGCGGATCACCACGCCCGGTGCTTGCGCCGCCAGCGCAGGCAAAGCACAGACCAGCATCAGCAGCGACAGCAAACCGCGGACCGCAACGTGGCGCACCTGCATCGACACAATCCTCTCTTCAACCCTTGACGCTGCCGAGCAGCAGGCCCTGGATGTAATAACGCTGCAGCAGCAGGAACAGCACCAGCACCGGCACCACGGTGACCATCGAGCCCGCCATCAGCATCTCCACGTCCTGGTTGTGCTGGCGCGCCAGCGAAGCCAGCGCGATCGGCAGGGTGTAGTGGCTGCTGCCGGTCAGCACGATCAGCGGCCACATGAAGTCGTTCCACGCGGTCAGAAAAGTGAGGATGGTCAGCGTGAGGATGATCGGCTTGAGCAGCGGCAGCACCACGCGCGCGAAGATGCGGAATTCGCTGGCGCCGTCGATGCGCGCGGCCTCGAGCATCTCGGTCGGAATCGCGCGCGCGTACTGGCGCACCAGATAGATGCCGAAGATGCTGGCCAGCGAAGGCAGGATCACGCCGGCATAGCTGTTGACGATGTGCATCTCGCGCGCCAGCAGGAACAACGGCATCATCGCCACCTGCGTGGGGATCACCAGCGCGCCCAGCAGCAGGTTGAAGGTGCGCTCGCGCCCGGCGTAGCGCAGCTTGGCAAAGGCATAGCCGGCAAGCACGTTGCAGGCCAGCGAGCCCAGCGTGATGCCGCCGGAGACGATCAGGCTGTTGAGCAGATAACGGCCGAGATCGGCGCCGACGAACAGCGCGCGGTAATTGGCCAGTGTCGGATGCAGCGGCAGCAGCGGCGGCGGAAACGTGCTGGCCGAACCCAGCGGCATCAGCGACACCGACAGCATCCAGAACAGCGGAAACAGCGCGAGCAGCGCGAGCAGCGCCAGCAGCCCGTTGACCCCCCACACCGCAGCGCGCGAGGACTTCATACCCAACCCTTGCGGCGGCCCACGCGTACCAGCAGGAACGTGGCCGCCAGCGTGAATACGAACAGCGTGAAGGCGATGGCCGAGGCCAGGCCCAGGTTCCACCAGTCGAAGCCCTGGTTGTACATCAGGTACAGCACCGACAGCGTGCTTTGCAGCGGCCCGCCCTCGGTCATCACGTAGGGCTCGGCGAACAGCTGGAAATAACCCACCATGGTCAGCAGGCCGACCGTCATCAGCGTCGGCCCGAGCATGGGCAGGGTGACATGGCGCACTTGCTGCCAGGTGCTGGCGCCGTCCAGGCGTGCGGCCTCGTAGAGCTCGTCGGGGATCGCCTGCAGCCCCGCCAGCACGATGACCATGGCGTAACCGAAGTTCTTCCACAGCGCGAAGAAAATGATCGTCGGCATGGCCATGTGCGGATTGCCCAGCCAGTCGACGGGCTGCACGCCGAACCAGCCCAGCACGTAATTCACGACGCCGTAGTGTTGCTGGAACAGGTACTTCCAGATCACCGCCACGGCGATGATGTTGGCTACCACCGGGGTGAACAGGGCGGTGCGGAAAAAGCCCTTCCAGCGCGCCAGTCGCGAATGCACCAGCAGCGCCGCGCCCAGTGCCACGCCGATGGACAGCGGCACGCCGACCACGACGAAGTACAGCGTGTTGCCCAGCGCCTTCCAGAACAGGCCCATGCGCAGCACGGTGAGGTAATTATCGAGGCCGACGAACTGCACGTTCTTCAGGCTGGCCAGGGCGTAGATGTCGAAATCGGTGAAGCTCAGACCCAGCGCCAGCAGCACCGGCACCAGGAAGAACAAGCCGATGACGATCAGCGCCGGGCCGGTGAACACCCAGGCCGCCAGGGTCTGGTTGGACTTCATGGCGCCAGCCTCCCGTGCGCGATCATCCAGCGCCGCTTGGCGAGGATGGCGTCGGTCTTGCGATCCAGCAAGGCGGTGGTCTGCGCCACATCGAGGCGGCCCCAGGCCGCACGCGCGGCAATGGTCTGCATCTCGCGCACGATCTGCTCGTATTCGGCGATGCGCGGCACCGCGCGCGCGCGCTGAAGTTGCGCGAAAAACGCCGCGGCGTAGGGATCGCTGGCGATGTCCGGCCGCGCGAAGGTGCTGCGCCGCGGTGGCAGGTCGCCGGTGAGCCGGTGGAACTGGTCCTGCACGGCGGGCCGCGAGAGGTATTCGATCAGCTTCCACGCAGCCGCCTTGTGCCGGCTGCTGCGGAAGATCACCAGACTGGCGCCGCCGGCGATGCCCGAGTTGCTGTCGGCACCCGCCGGGCCGGGCAGCGGTGCGGTGGCCCAGTCTTTCTGCACCGCGGCCGGCATGCGCGTCTCGAACTCGCGGATCATCCACGGCCCGGAGATGTAGAACGCGTAATGGCCGCGCGCGAACTCGATCGGCACGCTGGCGATCTGCGTGTCGTCGATGCGCGGCGCGTAACCCGCGCGGAAAAAGTCCAGATAAAAACGCAGCGCGGCGGTGAACTGCGGCGACTGGAAGTTGCCGTACTGGTCGTGGCCCTTGAGGAACGAGCCGGGCTGCTCCAGGGAAAACGACACCAGCTGCTCGAACTCGTTGAGCGGCAGCAGCGCGGCCCAGTCGCCGGGTCGGGCGCGCGCCTTGATCGCCGCCATCATGCGTGTCCATCCGGACCAACTGGTGGGTGGATGGTCGAAGCCGGCCGCGGCGAGGATGTCCTTGCGATAGAAGATCAGCCGCGTATCCACGTACCACGGCACGCCGTAGTCCTTGCCGGCGACGACGTTGCTCTTCCAGATGCCGGGGAAATAGTCCGCGGGGGTGACGATGTGCGAGCCGGCGATGAAACGGTCCAGCGGCACGATGGCCCTCAGCGCGGCCATTTCCGGGATCCAGGTGTTGCCCATCTGCGCGATGTCGGGCGTGGTGCCCCCGGCGTAGGCGGTGAGCAGCTTGGCGTGCGCGGCGGTCCACGGCAGTTGCTGTACCTCGACGCGGATATCCGGATGCAGCGTCTCGAAGCCCTTGACCAGTTGCGCGGCGGCCTGGCCTTCCTCGCCCATCGCCCAGAAGCGCAGCACGATGCGCGAATCCTGCGGCGTGCGCGTGCAACCGGTCAGCGTCGCCGCCAACAGCACGGGCAGCAACCACAGCAGGTGCAGCGCGCGCTTCATGGCTGGCATGCGCTGCTCATTGCGTGGCCGGCTTGCCGTCCAGCCAGCCGCCGGTGAAGCCGGCGCGCTCGAGGCCACGGCGGATGGATGGGTTCCTGCGCATCACCCGCCAGACGAAGCCGGAACGGTAGTTCTCCAGCATCAGCAGGATCGGTCCCTGGTCGATGCCGAGGCGTTCGGAGTCCACCCACCCCACCCCCGGCACCACGGTCCCGCTGTTCAACGCCACGTTGCGATCGTGGAAGCTGGGATTGAAGGCATCGACATAGCCGTAGCGGCCATAAATGGATTTGCCGTACTTGGCCTGCATGGCCTCGATCATGGGGATGACGATCTTGGGCGCGAAAGCGATCGAGCCCAGCGCCGCTGTCGGCGCGATGGTGCCGTCGTCCAAGGTGCCGACGATGCCCGCCCCGCGCGCGGCATAACCATAGAATTGCCGTCGCTTGCCATCGGCCTTGACCGCGAAGTTGCCGGGGCCGTCGCACGCGGTCAGTCCCCACAGGGACTTGCCGTAACCAGTCCAGCCCATGGGATTGGCGATGGCATAGTCGCGCTGCGACTCCGTGGCGCGGCGGCTGTTGATGAAATAGTCGCTGTGGTGGGCGCGCATGAAGGCATCCTGGATGCCGCGGAAGTCCACCCAGGCCTGTGAATACTGCGAGGTAAACAATGGCCCGTAGCTGAGCTGCTCGCGGCCGTAGTAGTCACCCCAGAACTTCGGATAGGTCGCGCTCCACGCGGCCCAGGCGTCCTTGTGGATCGGATGCGTGGGCGAGCCCAGCGCTTCGATGTACAGAATCATCGCTTCGTCATAGCCGCGATAGCTGTGCGGAATGAAGCCGTCTTCGGGCGTCCAGCCCATGCCGATCAACGGCGGATGCGGTTGCATCCAGGGCCAGTCGACGCGGTTGTAAAGTTTGCCGGCGACCGCGCGGATCTCGCGTTCCCGTGCCGTGTCGCGGTCGAAATAGCTCTGGTCGAACAACACGCCGGCCATGAACAGCGCGGTGTCGATGCTCGAAAGCTCGATGTCGGGCCAGCGCCTGCCGGTGCGCATATTGAGAAAATGGTAGTAGAAACCCTTGTAGCCTGTCTCGCCAGCCGCGGCCTTGCCTTGCGGCGCGTCTTCGAAAAATTTCAGCGTGGTCAGCACGCGCTGCGCCGCCTGCCGGCGCGTGACCCAGCCGCGCTCGACACCGATCGGGTAGGCCGTGAGCGCGAAACCCACCGCCGCGATGCTGGAAAACGACGGCCCCGGATAGTGATCGGGCGCGAGGCCGTTGGCGGGGTTAGTGGTATCCCAGAAAAAGTCGAAGGTGCGCTTTTCGAGCTGATCGAAGAACGGCGGCAGCGTGTGCCTCACCGGCAGCGTCGATACGAACGGCGCATGTTGCGGCAGGGTGGTGATCGGTGCTGCCAGCAGCGCACCGGGAAGCATGACCAGCAGGGTCGCGCACAGAATGGCACTTCGTTTCAACATGACCGCCTCGCCGCATGGAAAAAAGCCGCGCACCGGCTGGTCTGCCGGTGCGCGGAATCACGCACACACCCGGATCACGGCCGTCCTGGCCGCGGACAACGATTCGCTACGCGTGCCGATACAGGACCGCATGCAGCAGCAGGTGGAATCCGCCACGGCGACCGCTCATGCAGGTGCCGCGCAGCGGCGGTCGATGAAGGTCTGATGCGGCGGCATCATGCCGGTGCAGCTCTCGATCACCTGCGCCACGCCCTGCACGAACTGCCTGAGCTGGTCGTCGGGCATCTGCTCGACCAGCGGGTGATAGGTGCGCGGCAGGATGTTCTGCCCGATCAGCACCTGCACCCAGCTCAGATCGCCGAACATTTCCTCGCACTCGCGGAAGAAGCGCCCGCTGTCCGCGAACAGGCGCATCTTGTGCGCCAAGCCATCGGGAATCGACATGCGGGCGCACTCGCGCCACAGCGGCGCGTCGTCGCGCTGGGTGGCGTGGTAGTGCAGGATCAGGAAATCGCGGATGCGCTCCAGCTCGAAACCGAGCTGGGCGTTGTACTCGTCGATCACCACCTCGCTGAAATCGTTCCAAGGCAGCAGGCTGAGCAAGCGCGCGATGCCGGACTGGATGAGGAAAATGCTGGTGGATTCCAGCGGCTCCAGAAAACCGCTGGCCAGCCCCAGCGCGACTACGTTCTTGTTCCAGAACTTCTTGCGCATGCCGGGCGTGAAGCGCAGGAAACGCGGCTCGCCCATCGGCTTGCCATCGAGATTGGCCAGCAGGGTGGCCGCGGCCTCGTCGTCGCTGATCAGCGCGCTGCTGTAGACGTGCCCGTTGCCGGTGCGGTGCTGCAACGGGATGCGCCATTGCCAGCCGGCCGTGCGTGCGGTGACACGCGTGTAGGGCGTGGGCGGGCCGACTTTTTCGCAGCCGACCGCCACGGCGCGGTCACAACGCAGCCACTGCGAATAATCGGTGTAGCCGGTATGCAGCGCCTGCTCGATCAGCAGGCCGCGGAAGCCCGAGCAGTCGATGAACAGGTCGCCGCCGATGACGCTGCCGTTCTCCAGCGTCACCGATTCGACGTAGCCGTCCTCGCCGCGCAACTGCACGTGTTTGATCTTGCCCTCGGTGCGGCGCACGCCACGTGCCTCGGCATAGCCGCGCAGGTAGCGCGCGTACAAACTGGCGTCGAAGTGGTAGGCGTAACGGATGTCGGCCAGCGGTGAACTGGCCGGCACGTCGCTGGCCGAGGGCATGAACTTGCCGCGTGGTGCCGCCGCCGTGTTGATCGAATAATCCCCCAGCGGCCCGGCCCAGCCCCTTTGCCGCGCCTTGATCCAGAACTGGTGGAACGGCAGCAGGCTGATATCGGTGCCCAGCTTGCCGAAGCCGTGGATGTAACTGTCGCCCAAGCGGCCCCAGTCGTTGAACTGGATGCCCAGCTTGAACGTGCCCTTGACGGTTTTGACGAACTCGACCTCGTCGATCTCCAGCAGATTGTTGAACAGCTTGAGGTGCGGCACCGTGGCCTCGCCCACGCCGATGGTGCCGATCTCCTCCGACTCGATCAGTTGCACGGCATAGCCTGCCCCCAATACCTTGGCGCAGGCCGCCGCCGCCATCCAGCCGGCGGTGCCGCCGCCGACGATGACGATGTTTTTCACGGGTTGTAACGTGGGCATCGGGACTGCTCTCGGTGAAGTCTGCGCAACCGCGGCGCGCCGGTCCATGGCGGAGCATCAAGCCCGGCGCAGTCGCCGCGCGCCGGCGGATTGCCCGCCGGCGCGCTTGCTTGGGCTCAGAAATTGACGCCCACGGTCAGCTTCAGGTAACGCGGGTAACCGCTGATGGTGCCGGTCGGGTCATACGTGATCGGATACTTGTTGAGCAAGCCATTGCTGCCGTAGTTGTAGACGTAGCTCGAGTAGTTGTGCCAGTTGAACACATTGATGATGTCGGCGCGCGCGTAGGCGTCCAGGCCATAGAGCTTGAAGTTCTTGGTGAACTGCACCGAGAAGTCGCGATAGCCCCAGATGCGCCCACCGACCAGGAAGTGCGAGCCCTCCGGCGTGGCCGCCACCGGGATGCAGCCGCTGGGCGTGTTGGGATCGCTGTAGCAGGCCAGGTTGACGGCGGGGATCGGCGTGGCCAGGGTCAGGCGCGCACCCATGGCGATATCCCACGGTCCCTTCAGGGTACCGGCCACGACGAGGCGCGATTTGGCCACCGGCTCGCTGATGTAGGGGTAGTCCGATGGGGACTCCTCGTCGAAGGAGTAGTTGTTATTCATCGCCTGGTTATCCATGTTCCACTTCGCGTGGGTATAGGTATACGCCACGGTCAGGCCCCAGCCGGACTCCTCGGTGTAGGGCTTCTGCGCGGACAGCAGCAACTGCGTGGTGCGCGTGTTCAGCCCGTTGCCCCACAGGATCAGGTTGCCGAATCCGGGCAGGCCGTAGGACCACGGCTGGCTATGGTTCTGCCAGAAATCACCATTGGGATAACGGTTGCCGAGGAAGCCGGTGAGGTTGTCATAGCTGAGCACGCGCGTCACCGCCACGCTGGTATCCCAGTCTCCGATCTGGTTGCGCATGCCGATCGAGAACTGGTCGGAATATGGCGTCTTCAGGTTGTTGGGCATCATGTCCACCTCTTTACCGGCGAACGAGCCGGCCACCAGCGACTGCAGCGCCGGGATGCTGAGGTAGGACGGATTGAAGGTGTAGCAGGTGCTGTTATTGACCACGCAGGGTTGCAGCGGCGTGTTGAACAGGATCGTGGGCTGCGACAGCACGTACTTGGTCTGCTCGACCTGCAGCAAGTCGTACAGATTCTGGTTGTAGGTGCGACCCACGCCACCGAAGATCACGTGCTTCTGGTTGCCGTCGATGTCGTATGACGCGCCCAGGCGCGGCGAGAAATTCCATTTGGCGCTGCGGTTGTGGCCGTTGCTGATGTAGTTGTTGATGTTGATGCCGCCCGCCGCCAGCGTTTGTGCGTAGGTGATGCCAGCCGGTGCGCCGGGTGCCTGACTGTTGAGTGCGGCGACGACATTGGCCGGCGTCACGTAGTTGAGGTAGGCCGGGGTACGGTTGTAGTCGCCGCGCACGCCGAGATTGAAGGTCCAGTGCTTGTTGAGCGTCCAGGTATCCTGCAGGAAGGCATCGAACAGCGTGTTCTTGCTCACCGAGACCGGGCTGAGGCCGGGGATGGGCGAACCGAACTGCACTTGGTAGGGAATGTTTTCGACACCAGTGGTCGGCGAAACCTTGTAATAGAACAACGCGTTGCTGTCACCCGCATCCTGCGCCGTCAGCGTGACGCGCTGCAGGTCGAAGCCCGCCTTGATCACATGGCTGCCGTGCCACTCCAGTCCGTCATAGGTGAAATGGTCGAAAATGCCGGTGCCGCGCTGACCCTTGTTCTGCTGCGCCAGCGGCGAGTTACCGGTCTGCAGGATGGTCTGGTTGGGGTTGAAGTTGGTGTTGATCGCGGCCGTATAGGCACTGCCGATGCCCAGCAGGATTGGCGTGGGCTGATAGGCAGCGTCCTGCCAGGTGGCTTCGAGGCGGTTGAACCAGTCGTAGCCGCTGTGTTCCCAGGCCAAGTCGGCGGTCTTCTGGTAGTTGATGGTATTCAGGCCCGCCGACTGTGTGGTCACGCCGCCAACGCCGCTGATGCTGGTTTCGTTGCGGATATGCGTTTCCAGCACGAAACGGTCGCGATCGGTCGGCTCGTAGTCGATCTTGCCGAACCAGTTGTTCTCGAGGAACGGCAGGTTGGCCGGGCCGGCCTGCGCCTGCACGCTGGCCGGCAACTGGCTCACGTAGACCTCTGGCGCATTGGGTATCACCACGGCCGGGGTGTTGAACTTCTTGCCTTCGTAGGCAATGAAGAAGTGCATCTTGTTCTTGATGATCGGACCGCCGAAGTCGAAGCCGTAGTCCTTGTCGGTGGACGGCGTCTTCTTGCCTGCGGCGTTCTCGGCTGGCATGGCGGCGCGCATGCCGGTGCTGTTGAAGCTGCCGAAGATGCCGCCCTTGAACGTGTTGGTGCCCGACTTGGTGGAGGCGACGATGGCGGCGCTGGACAGCGTGCCGTACTCGGCTTCCTGGTTGTTGGTGATCACGCGGTATTCGCCGATGGCGAGCTGCGGAAACGGATTTCCAGAGCTGCTGGTCTGGCCGACGATGCCGCCAGCGAGCACCATGCTCTTCTGGCTGACGCCGTCGATGTACACGTTGATCGCACTGTCGGCCAGTCCACCGGCCTGCAACTTGGTCGCACCGCCAGGACCAGCGGAACTGAACACCATGCCCGGCACGGTATCGGCGAACTGCAGGAAGTTGCGCGAAGCAGCGGGCATGTTCTGGATCTGGTGCAGGGAAACATAGCTGCCGACCTGCGAGGTATTCACGTCGATGGCGTTCATGTTGATCGCGTTGGCGCTCACCTTGACCGCCGCCAATTCGGTGGCCGTCGGCAGGTTGAGCGTGATCGTCGAGGCCACACTGAGGCGGATCTTCTGCGCGGGTCCGTTGCCCGCCTGCGCGGTGTAGGTGCCGGGCGGCAACCCGGGCAGCACGTAGATGCCCTTGCTGTTGGACTCGGTCTTGCGTGTCAGGCCAGTGGCGATCTCGCGTACCACGATCTGCGTATTGGGCGTGGTGGTGCCACGCAGCGTGGCGTCGGCGCTGGCTGCCAGCGCGGACGTGGGCAGCGCGACGCCCGCGCTCACCAGCGAGGTGGCGATCAGGCTGGCGAGCAGTTTCTTTTTGAAGCTCTGCGGCGTTTTCATGGTTTTCCTACCTTGGTCAGGTATGTGAGTTGCGCAGTTTCGGGACGACACTGCGTGTTTTTGCTGGAACGGTGCGACGGGTGGAGCGATGCGGAACTAACGGTGCCTGGGTGCAGCCTGCGGTTTGCCTTGCACGGCAGGCCCGGCCTGCGCGCGCTTCTTGGAAACGGTGTCCGGGTTGTGCGTGGGTGCGGCGGCGGCGTGGCTGTGCATGCCGCAGGACGCGCGCAGCACCAGCTCGGGCGCCAACATCTGCACGCTGTGTGCTTGCGCCGAGCCGCCGTTGGCGATGGTGGCGACCAATTGGTCGAGCGCGCGCCCGCCGAGATCGGCGATGCGCACGCGCACTGTGGTCAGCGGCGGCTGGGTGAAGCGCGCGGTGGGAATGTCGTCGAAGCCGGCCAGCGCGATGTCATCGGGCACACGCAGCCCGGCCTCGGTGAGTGCGAACAGGCAACCGATGGCCATGGAATCATTGGCCGCGAAAATGGCCTGCGGACGCGTGCCTTGCCTGGCGATCAGGCTGCCGGCGCGATAGCCGGATTCCTCGCTGAAATCACCCGGAACGATCTGTGGCACGGTCTGTGGCAGCAGGTCGCGCAGCGCGTCGAGGCTGCCTTGCAGACGCTCCTCGGCGTCGAGGTTGCCCTTGGGTCCGCCGATGAAGACGATCTCGCGGTATCCGCAATTCACCAGATGCTGGGTCATGGCGTGGGCGCCGGCGCGGTTGTCCACCGCCAGCGCCGACAGGCGCGTGTGCCCGTGCACCGGATTGAGCAGGATCGCAGGCAGATCCTCGGGCAGGTGCTGCTCGATGAAACCCGGGTCGGCATGCGGCGACATGATCAGCAGGCCATCAACGCGGCCGAGCATGGCCTGCAGCGCGGTGGCGGTTTCGCCGGCGTCGCCGTGCGAGCTGGACAACAGCAGGTGATAGCCCTGCGCGCGCGCGGCCCTGTCGATGCCGCGGATCAGTTCGGAGAAGAACTCGCCGTGCATGTCCGGCAGCAGCGCGCCGATGGTTTGCGTGCGCCGCGTGATCAGGCTGCGCGCCGCGCTATGCGGCACATAACGGAGGCGCGTGGCGACCTCCTGCACGTGCGCGCGTACCGCGGCGGCGACGTTGTCGCGACCGTTGAGCGCGCGCGACACGGTGGCCACCGACACCTCGGCCTCTCGTGCCACATCTCTGATCGTGATGGCCACGCCACACCGCCTTACCGGAAGGTTGGAAAGTGCTTACCGATGGACGCATAAGCAACGATTCGGAGCGGAATGTAAACGTTTCCATAATGGTTTGCAAAAGCCTTGTTTTATGCTGCAACGCAATAATAGTTCTTTCTAAACATATGGTTGCGCCAATTCATATTATTGCTGGATTTGAGCTTGAAATGCGCGGGCGGATATTTAACAAAAATGTCGCAATGCGGCATGTAACCGTTGCCGGCAAGCCGTATGCGCAGACCGCGCTGCCTCAGCCGGTATTCTGCAAACCCTGCGCGATGCCGTTGACCGTGGTGACCAGCGCGGCGAACAGCGCGTCGTCGTTGCGCCCGGTTGCGCGCCAGCGTGCCAGCAGGTCGAGCTGGATCAGGCTCATCGGGTCGATGTAGGGGTTGCGCAGGCGGATGGATTGCGCGAGGCGCGGATCGGCAGCCAGCAGTTCGTCGTTGCCCTTGAGCCGCAGCACCCAATACCGGGTGAGCGCGAACTCGTCGCGCAGGCGCGGGGAAAATCGCGCGTGCAGGCCATTACTCGCGAGCTGTGAGAAACGCGCGGCGATATCCATATCGCATTTGGCCAGCACCATCTCGACATCGTCCAGCAGCGTGCGCAGGAACGGCCAGTCGCGCGACATGTCCAGCAGTGCGACCTCGCCCAGGGTCTCCGCGGCGCGCTGCAGCGCACTGCCCACGCCATACCACGCGGTCATGCCGGCGCGGCACTGCGTCCACGCGAACACCCAGGGAATGGCGCGCAGGCTTTCGATGCCGCCTGCGGCCGCGCCGCGCCGGGGCGGGCGCGAGCTGAGCGTCATGCGCTCGATCACGTCGATCGGCGTGGCGACGCGGAAGTAGGCGACGAACCCCGGCGTCTCGAGCAGCGCGCGATAGGCGGCCTGGCCCTCGGCGGCGATGGTGTCCATGGCCGCGGCCCAGTGCGGCTCGCGCGCATCGACACCCGGCGTGATCAGACTGGCGCGCAGCACCGCGCCGCTGAGCTGTTCCAGCGTGCGCAGCGCCAGTGCGCGGATGCCGTAATTACGATGGACCACCTCGCCCTGTTCGGTGAAGCGCAGGCGTCCGTCGATGCTGCCCGGCGGCGCGGCCAGCACCGCGCGCGTGGTCTTGCCGCCGCCGCGACTGACCGAGCCGCCGCGGCCATGGAAAAACGTCAGTCGCACGCCGGCCTGCGCGGCCACCGCGAGCAATTGCGTTTGCGCGCGCTGCAGCGCCCAGCGCGAGGCCACGATGCCGCCGTCCTTGGCGCTGTCGGAATAGCCCAGCATCACGGTCTGCACACCACCGCGCGCGTCCAGATGCGCGCGGTAGACCGGCTCGGCCAGCAGCGCGGCGAGCATGTCGGCGCCGTGCTGCAGGTCATCGATGGTTTCCAGCAGCGGCGTGATATCCAGCGGCACCGCGCCCGCGCCCGCGCCGGGCAGGCCGCCACGCCGTGCCAGTGCCAGCACCGCCAGCACGTCGGCGACACTGTGCGCCATGCTGATGATGTACAGCCCGATGCTGGCATCGCCGTGCACGGTGCGCGCCACGCCGAGCGTGGTGAACACGGCATCGAGCGCGCGCCCGACGGCATCCGCGGGCGCCGGCAAGCGCGCGCTGCCGGCGGCATACGGCGCCAGACGCCGCGCCTGCGCGCCGATATCGCGCTCGCTCCACTGCGCATCATCCAGCGCCGCCGCCAGCGCCTGCGCATGTATGCGCGCGTCCTGGCGCACGTCCAGGCGCGCCAGATGAAAACCGAAGGTGCGCACGCGCCACAGCAGGCGGCGCACGCTGAACCAGCCGGCGTGGTTGCCCGCATGCGCGCGCAGGCTGGCGCCGATCAGCTCCACGTCGCCGGCGAATTCGTCGGCGTTGGCATAGCCATGCGCGGTGTCGTCAAGGCTGGCGCGTAGCCGCGCCAGCATCAGTGTCAGCAGCACGCGGTAAGGCATCTCGGCATGACGCGGACGGATCAGGGCGGCGGCTTGCGGCAGCATCCGCTGATACTCGACGCTGCGCGCGATGATGCGCGCATCCACGCCGATGCGGCTCTGCGACTGGCTGAGCAAGCGCGCCAGCCGGCCCACCTCGGCGAGATAGCGCTCCAGCACCAGCGTGCGCTGCGCGCGCAGCGTGGCCTCGATGGTCGCGGCGCCCACGTTGGGGTTGCCATCCATGTCGCCACCCACCCAGGTGCCGAAGCGCAGCAGCGTGGGCAGCTCGATGGTTGCCCCGGTGCAGGTGCACAGCGCGTCATCGAGAATCTCGTAGTACACCGGCAGCACTCGATACAGCACATCGGACAGATAAAAACCGATGTGGTCGACCTCGTCCTGCACGCTGGGGCGCAACGCCGAGGCTTCGGCGGTCTGCCAGCCCACGCTCAGCGCCATGCGCATCTGCGCGATGCCTGCGGCACGCTCTCCGGGTGTCTGCTCGCCATCGAGATCGGCGACCAGACAGCGCACGATCACCTGCTCCTTTTCCAGCAGCGAGCGCCGCACCGCCTCGGTGGGGTGCGCGGTGAACACCGGCTCGATGCGCAGTCGCCCCAGCGTCTCGCGCAGCGCATCGGCGCCGATGCCGCCATCGCGCAGGCGCGCCAGCACGTCGTGCAGACTATCCGGTTGCGGCGTAGCCAGCGCGCGTTGCCAGGCGCGTCGGCGGCGGATGCGGTGCACGCGCTCGGCGACATTGACCACGTGAAAGTATGTGGAGAATGCGCGCGTCAGCGCGTCGGCCAAGGCCGGCGCCAGACCCTGCAAGCGCGCGTCAAGCGCATCGACCGCGGCCGCCGACTCGCGGCGCTGGATGGCCGCGGCGCGGATCGCCTCGACCATGGCGAGGAATTCAGCGCCCATCTGTTCGCCGAGCATGGTGCCGACGAGGGCGCCAAGGCGGCGCACGTCCTCGCGCAGCGGGGCGTCCTGCGGGCGAAATTCGGATTCACGCGAGTCGTGCATGCAAGTTCCGGATCATGGGCGTCGACCGTATCCCTGCCACCGTACGCGCGTTGACAAAGTCTTTATCTCTCCATCCGGAGAGAGCGATATACTAAATCCTCTGCACGCCGAGGGGCGCTGCGACCGTGTCTTGGCCGAAGCTCGACCACGCGGCCAGGCTCGGTGCGGCAGTCAGTACAACCGCGCCCGCCGGGTTTGCATGCTGCTTGTGCGGGCCCTGCCTTATCCGCGCATCCATTGGAGTCCATCGTGAACGCACTCGCCCATACCGCCGCCGGCGCCGATTACCAGGTCGCCGACATCAGCCTCGCCGACTTCGGCCGCAAGGAAATCGACATCGCCGAGCATGAGATGCCGGGACTGATGTCGATCCGCCGCAAATACGCCACCGCCAGGCCACTCAAGGGCGTGCGCGTCACTGGCTCGCTGCACATGACCATCCAGACCGCGGTGCTGATCGAAACGCTGAAGGATCTCGGCGCCGACGTGCGCTGGGCCTCGTGCAACATCTTCAGCACCCAGGATCATGCCGCCGCCGCGATCGCCAGAACCGGCACGCCGGTGTTCGCCTGGAAGGGCGAGACGCTGGAGGAGTACTGGGACTGCACGCTCGCCGCGCTCAGTTTCGGCGCCGGCAAGCTCGGTCCGCAACTGGTGGTGGACGACGGCGGCGACGTGACCCTGCTGATCCACAAGGGCTACGAGCTGGAAAACGGTTCCGACTGGGTGAACAGCGCCTCCGGCAGTCACGAGGAACAGGTGATCAAGGACCTGCTCAAGCGCGTGGCCAGGGAGCGTCCGGGCTACTGGCACGCCGTGGTCAAGGACTGGAAGGGCGTGTCCGAGGAAACCACCACCGGCGTGCATCGTCTGTACCAGCTGGCCGAGGCAGGCACGCTGCTGGTGCCGGCGATCAACGTCAACGACTCGGTCACCAAGAGCAAGTTCGACAATCTGTACGGCTGCCGCGAATCGCTGGCCGACGGCCTCAAGCGTGCCATGGACGTGATGCTGGCCGGCAAAGTGGCCGTGGTGTGCGGTTATGGCGATGTCGGCAAGGGTTGCGCGCACAGCCTGCGCGCCTACGGCTGCCGCGTGGTGGTGACCGAGATCGATCCGATCTGCGCACTGCAGGCGGCGATGGAAGGCTTCGAGGTGAAAATCATCGAGGACACGCTGGGCACGGGCGACATCTACGTCACCACCACCGGCAACAAGGACATCATCACCCTGCAGCACATGCAGGCGATGAAGGACCAGGCCATCGTCTGCAACATCGGCCACTTCGACAACGAGATCCAGGTGGATGCGCTGAACAAGAGCGGCGCTGACAAGCTCAACATCAAGCCGCAGGTGGACAAGTACACGTTTGCCAACGGCAACAGCATTTTCCTGCTGGCCGAGGGTCGCCTGGTCAACCTGGGCTGCGCCACCGGTCACCCCAGCTTCGTCATGTCCAACAGCTTCAGCAACCAGACGCTGGCGCAGATCGAACTGTGGGCCAACCGCGACCAGTATCAGGCCAAGGTCTACATCCTGCCCAAGAAACTCGACGAGGAAGTCGCGCGTCTGCATCTGGAAAAGATCGGCGTCAAGCTGACCACGCTCAGCGCCGCGCAGGCCGCCTATCTGGGCGTGCCGGTCGAGGGGCCGTACAAGCCCGCGCATTACCGCTATTGAGCAGGTAACCGGAAATGGGTAGCCGGAAAGCACCGCAACCGTTGCGCGCGCCGCGCTACCCGGCGCCCTGATCACCTCGAAGGCATGAATTGAATGACCGGCGTGAGCAATATGATGCAAGCCCCCCCGGCTACCGGCGCGCGGTTGCCGGCTCCGGTTTCCTTCGAGTTCTACCCGCCCAAGACGCCCGAACAGCACGCGCAGCTCGAGCGCACGGTGGCGCGCCTGAAAGCGCACGCCCCGCAATTCGTGTCGGTGACCTTCGGCGCCGGCGGCTCGACGCTGAGCTACACGCCGGACACCGTGCGCACGCTGCGCGCGACCCACGGGCTGGACGCGGTACCGCATCTGTCGTGCATGGGCGGTACGCGCAGCGAGATCGCCGCGCTGCTGGCACAGTATCGCGAGATCGGCTGCACGCGCGTGGTGGCGCTGCGCGGCGACCTGCCCTCGGGCATGGCCACCAGCGGCGATTTCCGCTACGCCGCCGACCTGGTGCGCTTCATCCGCAGCGAGCACGCGCGGCATTTCCACATCACCGTGGCGGCCTATCCAGAGACGCATCCGCAGGCCGAGGATGCGCACGCCGATGTGCGCCACTTCGCCGCCAAGATCGAGGCCGGCGCCGACACTGCGATCACCCAGTACTTCTTCAACGCCGATGCCTATTTCCATTTCGTCGAGGACGCGCGCCGCGCCGGCGTGAGCGCGCCGGTCGTGCCCGGCATCATGCCGGTGTCCAATTTCGCGCAACTGCGGCGCTTCTCCGAGCAGTGCGGTGCCGAGATTCCGCGCTGGATCGTGCGCCGCTTGCAGGCCTATGGCGATGACACCGCGTCGATCCGCAGTTTCTCCGCCGATGTGGTGGCCGGCATGTGCCGGCGCCTGATCGAAGGCGGCGCACCCGAGCTGCACTTCTACACGTTGAATCTGGCCAAGCCCACCGAGGCCGTGCTCGAGCGTCTGCGCTGAGAGGCTGTGAATTTTCAGCCGCTCAGCCCGGCCATGGATGGCCGGTCGCGAAGCGGTCACGTCAGTGGCTGATTCGCGCAGGCGCGTACGGACCTGTGCCGGACGCGCCGATGAGAAATTCCGCACGACGCGGAATTTTTCACAGGCGCTGAGCGCGCCAGGCGCTCCGCTAGACTGCCGCATCATGATGCGACAGGCTTTGCGAATCGTATTCGTCGGCCTCGTGCTGTGCGCGCCACTGCAAGTGCGCCGCGCCTGCGCGCGTGGTGATTCCATCGCGCCGCAACCCATCTATCGGTGTCTGGGTCCGGACGGCAGCACCATGTTCAGCGGCACGCCGTGCAACGAGGACAGTCTCGCGCAGGGCGCATTGCCCGAGGTCGCCGCAATCGGCGACCGCACGCCACTGCACCTGTGCCCCCTCGATCCGGACGAACTGCGCGCGCGCGTCGCGGACGCATTCCTGGCGCACGACATCAACCGCCTCGCCGGACTGATGCTGTGGCAGGGCTACGGCGGGCACGCCGCGATCGCGCGCATGCAGGCGTTGGGAAGTGCCATGCGCGAAGGGCTGCTGCGCATCGAACTGCATGGCCCGCCCTCGCCACTCGCGTCTATTGCCGCGCCTGACGCAGCGTTCGGCACCACGGCGAGCATGGCGCTGTCGGGCGACAGCCTGGCCCATGCCGACAATGACGCACCGGCGCCCACGCGCCTGCACATCCGCCTCGACGGCGGGCATGAGCTGGGGTTCGCCATCGAAAGCGACCACGGCTGTTGGTGGCTGTTGCCCTGAGTGCGCCCAACGCGGGATGAGCTTGCTGCTTCGGGTGCCCTTGCCGCATCGTCTTGCCCGCAATGGGCGACCCAGTCGCGGTACCGGCTCCGTTATCATGTCGCGTTCCCGAAGCGGAGTTCGCCATGACACAGACCTATCCCGAGTTCATCTGGCACAACGGTGCGATCAAGCCCTGGGCCGAGGCCACCACGCATGTCATGGCGCATGCGGTGCACTACGGCTCATCCGTGTTCGAAGGCATCCGCAGTTACAAGACGCCACGCGGCGCGATGATTTTTCGCCTGCAGGATCACCTCAGGCGCCTGTTCAATTCGGCGCGCATCTATGCGATGGCCATGCCCTATGACCAGGCGCAATTGACCGCTGCGTGTCGCGCGGTGATGCAAGCCAACAAGCTCGAGGCGGCTTATCTGCGCCCGGTGGCTTACCTGGGCCTGGGCGGTTTCGGCCTGGCCGCGGATTGCCCCACCGATGTCGCCATCGCGGCACGGCCGATGGGCGCGTATCTGGGCGAGGGCGTGCTCGAGCAAGGCATCGATGCCTGCGTGTCGAGCTGGCAGCGTTTCGCGCCCAACACCATTCCGGCCGGCGCCAAGGCCGGCGGCAATTACCTGTCCGGCCAACTGATCGCGCGTGAAGCGCGGCGGCTGGGTTTCGGCGAGGGCATCGCGCTGGCGCACAACGGCTTGCTCAGCGAAGGCGCCGGTGAAAACCTGTTCCTGGTGATGGATGGCGCGCTGCACACGCCGCCGGTGGCCGCCAGCCTGCTCAACGGCATCACCCGGCACACGCTGATCACGCTGGCCGAGCAGGCCGGCATCAAGGTGGTCGAGCGCGATCTGCCGCGCGAGTATCTGTATCTGGCCGACGAGGTATTCATGTGCGGCACCGCGGCCGAGATCACGCCGATCCGCAGCGTCGATGGCCGCAGCATCGGCAACGGCGGCATGGGCCCGATCACGCGGCGCATGCAGCGGCTCTACTTCGGCCTGTTCGATGGCAGCACCGCGGACCAGTGGGGCTGGCTGGAGCCGGTCACGGGCTGAATCCTGCGGCGGCCTCACATCACATCGTCGAGCCCGGACAGGTCCGGCTCGACGTGCAGACGCTTGTGCATCAGCGGGCTGGTGGTGGTGTATTGCAAGTGTACTTTCTCGCCGGGCGTGAGCTGTTCCTTGATCGCGAAAGCGGCCAGCGCGGCCTCGTGGAAGCCGGACAGGATCAGTTTTTTCTTGCCCGGATAGGTGTTGATGTCGCCCACTGCATATACGCCCGGCTGGCTGGTCTGGAAGTGCGCGGTATCCACCTGCAGCAGGTGCCTGTCCAGCGCCAGCCCCCAGTCGGCAATCGGTCCCAGTTTGGGGTGCAGGCCCCAGAACACCAGCAAATGCGTGGCCTCGACACGCACCGTCAGGCCGGCGCGGGTGCGCACGCGCACAGCCTGCAGCGCGGTGTCTGCGGTATCGAGGCCGACGATATCGCCTTCCAGAAATTGCATGCGCAGCGCATCGCACAGGGCATGCATGCGCGCCACGCTGGCCGGCGCGGCCTTGAAGCGCGGCGAGCGGTGCAGCAGCACCACGCTGCGGGCGTGCTCGACCAGCTCCAGCGACCAGTCCAGTGCCGAGTCGCCGCCGCCGGCGACGATGATGTCCTGCCCGGCAAACGCCTTCGCGTCGCGTACCAGATAATGCAGCGCGTGGCCCTCCAGCGCGGCGGCTTGCGGCAATGCCAGCCGGCGCGGCTCGAAAGCGCCCAGACCCGCGGCAATCACCACCGCGCCGCAACGCAGGCGCGTGCCGGCGCTGGTACTCAACACGAAGCCGCCGCCTGCCTGCGGCTGCAATGCCGTCACCGTATGGCCAAGATGAAACTGCGGCGCGAAGGGGCGGATCTGCTCGTGCAGGCGCTCGATCAGCTCGCGCGCACCGCACACCGGCAACGCCGGTATGTCGTAAATGGGCTTGTCCGGATACAGCTCGACGCACTGGCCGCCGATATGCGGCATGGCATCGACTACATGCGCCTTGAGGCCGAGCAGGCCCAGTTCGAATACCTGGAACAGGCCCACCGGGCCCGCGCCCACGATCACTACATCGGTCTCGATCATCCGCGTCTCGTGCCTGCATCCGGTCAAAGCGCGGCATTATCCGACGTGGCGCCGGACGATGGCAGCCTCAAGCCCCTGCTGCGACAGCAGGGCGCAGCGCGGCATCGAATTCCAGAATCGCCACCGCGCCGCCTTCCGGGCGCGGCGCCAGGCGCACGCGCCAGCCGTACAGGTCGCACAGCCGGCGTACGATGGCCAAACCCAGGCCCGCGCCGCCACCCTTCACGCCTTCGCCGCGCACGCCACGTTCAAACAGATGCTCGGCGTCCTCGGGCTTGATGCCTGGACCGGAATCCTCGACCAGCACGCGGCCTTCCTGCACACGTACCAGCACGTCACCCTGCTGCGTGTACTTGAAGGCATTGCCGACCAGATTGGACAGCGCGACCGACACCACCGAGGCCGGCGCGTTGACCACCAGCGCCGCCTCCACCTGCAAGGACACGCTGACCGGCTTGTTGCGCAACTGCGGGCGCTGCAGTTCCAGAACATCGGCGACGGCCTTGGCCACGTCGGTGCTCTCGCCATCGGCCGGCCCCTGGCGCTCGGCGCGCGAAAGCAGCAGCAGCGCGTCGATGATCTCGGCGGCCTGGCGGCTGGCGCGCTCGATGCGCTTGAGCCGCTCGCGCAGCTTCTCGCTCATCTCCGGCGCCGCCAGCATCAGCTCGGTGGTGCTGGCGATCACCGCCAGCGGCGTACGCAATTCGTGGCTGACATCGGCATTGAACTCGTGGTCGCGGCGCACCATGCTGGTCAGGCGCTCGGCGTATTCGTCCAGCGCGCCGGCCAGCTCGCCCACCTCGTCGTCGGCGAAGTGCGGCGCCAGTTTCTGCAGGGTGCCTGCGCGGCGCGAAGCGCGCAGACGCCCGGCCAGTTCGGTCACCGGATGCATCACGCGCCGCGACATCCACAGGCCGATGACCACCGACAGCGCGCCAAACAGCAACACCGCGACAATCAGCGCCATCAGCAATTGCTGTTCGCCTTCGCGCTGACTGCTGATGTCGTAACGCAGAAAAGCCCAGTAGTTCTGGCTGCGAAATACAGCCAGCTTGTACGGCACCAGCTTGCCACCGGCATCGCGCTCGGTGATGTCGTAGACGCCGGTTTTGACGTACGGCTGCCACTCGAATGGCACGTTGGGAAAGTGCTGGCGCGAGGCGATGTACATCTTCACCAGCGGGAAAAAGAACGGCGCGTCAGGCGATGGATTCTTGCGTTTGAACTCGACGAAACGATCAACCTGCTTCTGCAGCGTATTGTTGATCAGCTGGTCCTCCAGCCGCGCGCGCATGTAGATCGTCGCCACCGCGAACAGCGAGGTCAGCGCCAGCCCGAAAATGACAAACGAGATGAAGATGCGGCTGCGCAGCCTACGCCGTGACTTGAGCATCCGTCTCGCCCATGCGGTAGCCGATGCCGTGGCGGGTGTGGATCAGCGGCCGCGGGAAGGGCTTGTCGATCAACTGGCGCAGGCCGTGGATATGCACGCGCAGTGAATCGGAATCGGGCAGTTCCTCGCCCCACACGTGATGTTCGAGCTCGTGCCGCGTGACCACCGAGGGGCTGGCTTCCATCAGCGCCTGCAGCAGCTTCAATCCGATCGGGTTGAGCGGGATGTCCTTGCCGGCGCGGGTGACGATCAGCGTGTCGAGGTTGTAGGTGAGATCGGCCACCTTGAGCACGCGGCTCCTGGGGCCCTTGCCGCGCCGCGCCAGCACCTCGAGGCGCACACCCAGTTCCTGCAGTGCGAAGGGTTTGGTCATGTAGTCGTCGGCGCCGGATTCGAAGCCGGTGAGCTTCTGCTCCAGCGCGTCGCGCGCGGTCAACATCAGCACCGGGGTCTGCTTGTGCGCCTCGTGGCGCAGCTTGCGGCACAACTCCAGCCCGTCCATGCCGGGCAGGGTCAGGTCCAGCACGATCACATCGAAATCATGCACCACGGCCAGATGCAGGCCGGTCACGCCATCGCCGGCGAAATCGACCACATGGCCGCGATCTTCCAGGTAGTCGCCGATATTGGTGGCGATATCGTTGTTGTCTTCGATCACCAGCACGCGCATGAAACATCCTCCGCCACGCAGCCGCTGCCACGCGGACAAGAGCTTACCGCGATCGCCGCCGCGGCTGCCGCCGACACTGGCAAGCCCGCGCGGCGCGGTGCGCGCAATCAACGCCAAAGAAAAAGGCCCGACGAGGCGCCGTTGGGGGAAACCCGCCTCATCGGGCCCAAGCTACTGCCCCGATTACCGTAATCCGCAACAGCCCGAGACTTGGGCCCGCTCGCACTACAGTGCGGCTTTTATAGACGCGCGGCCTTTAAAGCCGCGTTAAGCGCGGCGCAGGGGCGCGTTAAGCCACCCGATGCGTCGGTGCCAGCACCGATGGCAATACGCGCGCGGCCTTGAACTTTGCCAGCCAACCACAGCACCTCGATGCCCAGGGTGGGCTCAGCGCAGGCGGCGTTCAATCAAGGCGATGATCGCGCTGGCGACATCGACGCCCGCGGCGGCCTCGATCCCCTCCAGCCCGGGCGAGGCATTGACCTCCAGCACCAGCGGGCCACGTGCCGAGCGGATCAGATCGACCCCGGCCACCTCCAATCCCAGCGTCGCGGCGGCATGCAACGCCAGCTTGCGCTCGGTCGCGCTCAACTTCACCGCCACCGCATTGCCGCCGCGATGCAGGTTGGCGCGAAACTCTCCAGGTTGCGCGCAGCGTTGCATGGCGGCGATCACGCGCCCACCGACCACGAAACAGCGCAGGTCGCAGCCGTTCGCTTCGGCGACGAATTCCTGCACCAGAAAATTGGCGTACAAGCCGCGGAACGCCTCGATCACGCTCTGCGAGGACGCGCGCTTTTCCGCCAGTACCACGCCTTGCCCCTGCGAGCCCTCGTTGAGCTTGATCACATGCGGCGGCTCACCCAGCAGCGAGAGCAGATCGGCGGTGTCATCGGGGTTGTCGCCAAAGGCGGTGCACGGCAGCGGCAAGCCTGCAACCGCCAGCAATTGCAGGCAGCGCAGCTTGTCGCGCGCCTTGAGGATGGCATCGGCGCCGTTGGGGGTATAGGCACCCATCAGCTCCATCTGGCGCAGTACCGCGGTGCCATAGAACGTGATCGTGGTGCCGATGCGCGGGATCACCGCGTCGATGCCGCGCAGCGCGCGCCCGCGGTAGTGCAGGGCAAAATCATCCGGCGCGATGCGCATGTAACAGCGCAGCGGATCGAGCACGCGCACCTGGTGGCCGCGCGCGCGCGCGGCTTCGAGCAAACGCCGCGTCGAATACAGCTTGGTGTTGCGCGAGAGGATGGCGAGCTTCAAGCGCGGATCGATCCTGCACCGGGAGCGGGCTGCCAGGCGCAAGCCACGCGGGACACTGGAGCGGGTGAAGGGAATCGAACCCTCGTCAGTAGTCGGGTGGGAGGGAGGCCTCGCGGCCACCCTCCCCCCTCAGAACCGTACTTGAGACTTTCGCCTCATACGGCTCAAGCAGCCAAGAACTCGATCAGCACCCGCTGACGAGCGGCAGCCTATCCTTCAGTGGCGCACGCGTGCAACTGCGCGTGACACGTCGGGTGGAGCATTTGCAGATTGGACAGCCGATCAGAGCCACCATAAACCCGCCAAACCACGTGATGGACATGCCAACCCGTGGCCTTCGTGATCTTGGCAGCGCAGACCGGGCAGTTGCCTTGCTGCTTGTTCCAAAGCCAATACAACTTCCTGCGTCCCTGCAAGGTGGACCGCATTCGGCGAGTAAGACGCTCGTCGAAGTAGCCCTCGTCCTTTGGGTCATAGGGGTTGGCGTCCGCCCGAACCTTCACGTGCCTGACCACAGGAATGCTGGTCAAGTGCGTGAGGCAGGACACATCCGTTTGAAAGAGCCAGTCGCGTGAACCATTCGAGCGGAAGTACCGCCGTTTGATCCACCGCTTGCCTTTCATTGGATGCCGACGCGTAGCCCAACACCACAGTGCGCGCGTGATCAGATGATCGAGCTTGGCAAACGTACGGGACGAGTGCACGACTCGGTGATAGTTGCCCCACCCTCGAATAATCGGGTTGAGGACGAACACCACCTCATCCTGCCTTGCGCCCCGCAGCTCGCGCAGCCTGTCGCTGACTTTTGCATAGAACGCTGTAGCGTTACGCTTTGACGGAACGATGCGCAGAAACCGCTTGTGCTTCTGCACGTGCCAGCCGAGGAAGTCGAACCCTTCCGTCACGTGGGTGATCTTCGTCTTCGACTCCGAGAGCATCAAACCTCTCTCGGCGAGGAATCCCACGATCAGCGGTTTGACTCGGGTTTCGAGCAGCTCTTTCGAGGCGCCCGTCACCACGAAATCATCCGCGTAGCGGATGAAGTTGACCTTGGCCCGACGCGGAAGATTGTCTTTCAACAACCGTTCCATGCCGTCCAGTGCCAGGTTGGCCAAGCAAGGAGAAATAGGCCCTCCTTGTGGCGTACCCGCGTCCGTCGGAAACAGCTTGTGACCCTCCACAAACCCAGCCTTGAGCCACTTCGACAGCACGTGCCGGTCCATCGGCACGTTGCGCACCAGCCAGTCATGACTGATGTTGTCGAAGCAGCCTTTTATGTCGCCCTCCAGTACCCACTCCGGCGAATGTTCACGACTCAGTGCGTTGTGGCACTGGGCAATGGCATCCGCCGTTGCACGTCCAGAGCGAAATCCGTACGAGTTGAGGTCTCCGTGGGTTTCCGCGATGGGATCCAGCGCAAGCCAGTACAACGCCTGCATCGCCCGATCTTTCATCGTCGGTATGCCCAAGGGCCGCTTCCCGCCGTTGGCCTTCGGGATGTGGATCCTACGAAGCGGCTTCGGACGATATCCACGAGAATCCAGTGTGGACACCGCCTTCCGCTTCTCCCTTGGCGTGGACCATGTGATGCCATCCACACCTGGGGTTTTTCGGCCTTGGTTCTCCGTGACTCGACGCACCGCGACTGCCCGTGCGGTGGTCGAACGAACGAGCAACTTTTGCAAGCGCTTGACGCTGCGCCATTGCTCGTTCTTGGCTGCCTTCGCTATGCGTGCCTGCAACCTACCGACGTGCTGAAAAGTCTCGGCCCACGGGATCGTGTGCCAATCGTTCCAGCGCGTGGAGGCGACATCGCCACTTGAAATGGCGTCCATATCAGTCCTCCAGAGTTGGAGCGGGTGAAGGGAATCGAACCCTCGTCAGTTGCTTGGGAAGCAACAGCTCTACCATTGAGCTACACCCGCCCATGACCCCTTGGGGATGGACGCCTCCCCTGACGGGGATTTGTCACCCCATCGGGAGTTGGTTGTCAGGCCTGTCTAGCGACAGGCCACCTCGCAGAAGTCAGCACCCTTTCGGGTTGGGGCGATCGTTTCATCCCCTATCTCGGCGATTACAGCCGAGCATCCGCTTTCTCCGCGATCCTGTGCCCGCTAGGCCTTCGACAATCCTTGCGGATGGTCTAGTCGTCACCGAGGTGGCGACAGCCTATCGGGGTTTCCACGTTCCGTACAAGTAACAGTGTGGCTAGGGTTCTGCCTTTTCGCCGGAGGTACTCCATCAGCGCATTCCCACCAAGCAGGGGAATGTCCGACCTCATCCCTTTTGGGTAGGGCCTGTCAGATGCTTTGGCCCAGCTAGCTTGACGACGTTTAGAACGGCAGTTCGTTTGCACTAACCCTTGCTACACAGCCTAGCGCCTACTCGGGTACATCTTCCGAGGTCACGCCGGCCCCTTGCGGGGTCGACGTACCCGCGAGGGTGGCTACATTGTCAGAGCGCTCGGCACGGAACAGTTACCCGTTCCGCACTGCTCCTAGGCTACCGGTGGCTGAACACCGAGTCAGTTCAAGCATGAAAACCCGACTGACAATTACTCGCACAGCCTTCGCCGCGCATGTCCGCATCCGAAATCCGGACACAGACCTCCCTTACCTCGCTCAAGGGATATAGCTCCTTGAGCACACCGGACATCGAGCCGGGACCGCTCCAGTTTACGACGGAGAGTCGGCCGCACCTACGGTAAGAGCGTGGGACACGCGGCTCGTGTCGCACGCTTGGGAAGCTACAGCTCTGCCATTGAGCTACACCCGCGCTGCCTGTGAAGCTTACGCAGGCGACCGAATTGCGGCAAGCTGCGCCGCCGGCCGCACGGGATGTCGTGCTTTGGTTGACATCGACCACGGCATCCATGAAATCGTGCAGGGCAGGTTAAGGTGCATGCGCGAAAGTAGGCTTCGAATCCAGTTGAGCCGCCGCGGCGGCAGCGAGGGAACAGGCATGAACATGCGCAAGCTTTGGGTGCTGGTCGCCATGGGTTGCGGGCTATGGGCCGCCGTGGCGGCAGCGCAGGCACAGTCCGCCGAGGAAGCGCCACCCGATCGTGTTGCGCGCCTGGCGGTGATCGATGGCAGCGCCAGCCTGCTGCCGGCCGGTAGCCAGGATTGGGGCAATGCCTCGATCAATCGTCCGCTGGGTACCGGCGACAAGCTGTGGATACCGGAAGGCAGCCGCGCATCACTGGAGCTGGGCGGCACCGAGATCCGTCTCGATGGCGACAGCGGTTTCGGCTTTCTGCATCTGGGTAACGACACCGCGCAGGCGCAACTGACCTCGGGCACGCTCAACCTCAACGTGCGCCATCTCTACTCGGGTCAGGATTACGAGATCGACACGCCGACCCTGGCTTTCGTCACGCGCCAGCGTGGGCAGTACCGTCTCGACATCGCGCCGGATGGCAAGGGCACCCAGGTCACCGTATTCAGCGGCGCAGCCACGGTGTACGGCCAAGGCGGCACCGAACGCCGCGTCACCGCGGGCAACTCGTATCGCTTTCTCGACTCGAGTCTGGCGCAAGTCGAGGTGTTCGCCGTGCCCGCGCCGGACAGCTTCGATCGCTGGTGCTTCGCGCGCGATGCACGCTATCAGCGCGACTACAGCAGCTCGCGCGAGTATGTCTCCAGCGAAGTGATCGGTTATCAGGATCTGGCTGATTACGGTACCTGGCAGAACGAAGCCGACTATGGCCCGATGTGGTTCCCGACCGCGGTGCCGATGGGCTGGGCGCCTTATCGCTACGGCCACTGGGCGTGGATCGCGCCGTGGGGCTGGACCTGGATCGACAACGCGCCATGGGGTTTCGCGCCGTTCCACTACGGGCGCTGGGCTTACATCGGCAACCGCTGGGGCTGGGTACCTGGCTCGTTGGCGATGCGTCCGGTGTATGCCCCAGCGCTGGTGGCTTTCGTCGGCGGATTTGGCGGCGGCATCGGCTGGAATGTCGGCGTCGGCTTTGGCGGGCCGGTGGGTTGGTATCCGCTGGCGCCGGGCGCGGTATTCGTGCCGTGGTACCGCTGCGGGCCACGCTACTTCCGCAACGTCAACCTCACCAATATCCGCGTGGTCAACAACAACACGATCAACAACATCAACAACACCTACAACATCTACCGTCGGGGCGGCCATCTGAATCTCACGCAGATCGGCGATCACCGCATCCCGCCGCGGGCGCTGACCATGGTGCCGCACGATGTGTTCACCGGCGCGCACCAGATCGGGCCGCACATGCTGGTGGCGCGACCGCACGGCACGGTGCTGCGCGGGCCGATGGCGCTGGCTGCACCACCAGCGCCCGGACGCGGCAGCCTGATGGCGCCCGATCACGGGCTCAGGCCCAACGTGCCGCGCCCGATTTTCGCGCGCAACGTGCTGGCACACCGCCCCCCCCCGCAGATGATCAATGCGCTGCCGCAACGTGCCGATGGCTATCGTTTGGCGCCTGGTGGCCAAGCGCGACCGCTGCTGCCGACGCAGCCGGTGCGCATCGCCAGCAACGTGCGCGTGATCGGCTCGCGGCCGCAGCCCGGCATGCATGCGGCGCGCGGCGATGTTGCCCTGCCGCGGGTACCGCGCATCGAACGCGCAGGCCAGGCCGCCGCCGCGCCCATGGCGCGTTCACCCATGCCACGGCAAGGCGCGATGCCCTCAACGGGTTTCGTACCGCATCGCTGGCAACCCGAGAGCCTGCCGCGGGCTGCGCGCCTTGAACCGGCGCCCATGGTTGCGCCCGGCGCGCGTACGCAGATCCGTCGCGAGAATGGCGCGCAAATCATCGAGGGCCGTCCACAAAGTGGCGGTGGCAGCTTCAGCGTGATGCCGGGCGGCCGCAACACGCCGCCGCCCATGCAGACAGGTAACCGTCCCGACTATGGCGCGCCACGCCAGGGCGGCTATCCGCAGGCGCCGCGCGACAACTTCCGCGCGGCACGCCCGCGCGAGCCGGCTTTCGGCCAAGGCGCGCAGGTGATCGAGGCGCCGCGCAGCAACTACAACGTGCCGCGCGAGAACTTCCACGCGGCATATCCACGCGAGCCAGCCTACGGTCAAGGCGTTCCCATGCCGCCACCGCCGCGCATGCCCCAGTACCAGCAACCGCCGCAGCAGTACCAGCAGCGACCGCCGCAAGAGTTCCGTGCGCCGCCCCAGGCGCGGCCGATGCCGGCCCCGCGTGAGGCACCGCCGCCGCGCGCGCGCGCGGAGGAGCCCAATCGGCCACACGGTGGCGGGCGCGACTAGACTTGCGCTATGCCGTGACAGGCGGCGTGGCTGCTGCACACAACGCGGCAGCCAGCACAGGCACGCTGGCTGCGCTTCGCGAACGCTCGCGGCTACGGACGGCAGCTGTTCGGCAGGTAGCGCCGCGGCAGGTCCAGTCCCTGGCAACTCCAGCGGAGTGTGCCGTCCGCGGCTTGTGGCGCCAGCATCAGCATCTTGCCGCTGATCCGCGTGTTCGCGGCGTTGCCGTACTGCACCAGGATATTGCCGTCACGCACCGCGACCGCGGCGACATACCTGCCGCTGATGCTGCTCGCCGCCGGCAAGCCCGCGCTGGCGTTGTCGGCTGGGTAGCGCCGGGTCTTTGCATAGAACTGCACCACGTCGATCCGGGCGCCGTCGGCCAAGGCCAGACCTGCAGCCACTTGCGTGCGCACAATGTAATTCTGATACGCCGGAATCGCGATTGCGGCCAGGATCGGAACAATCAGAAACGCGAACACACCCGCGAACACGATGCCGACAATGGCGCCGGCCGAGAGCCCCGGACGATAGCCGCCACTTGCCACGGTGCCGCTGCGCAACTCGCTGCGATACACCGCCAGGCTTTCCCTGCGCACCACAAGCGTGCCGGCGATCATGTCGTGCAATGCCTGCTTGCGCTGCGTCCAGCCGATCATGAAATAACCGAAAAACAAGATCATCGCCGAAAGATAAGAGGCGAAAAAACGACCCATGGCACGTCCGAAACCAATGCGCGCGCCATCCAGCGCAGTCACATGCAAGCCCAGCGCCAGCATGCCGGGCGAGGCTTGCAGCCTGGAACTCTGGAACAGGGATGCGTACAGCCAGGCAACACTGATGTTGATGAAAAACATCAGTACATGCAGACCGGCATATCCGCCCCAGGCAAAATCCCAACCCGCCAGCACCGCAAACGGCGCTCCTGCTGCCGCACTCACCAACGCGACCACGAACATGCTGCCTGCGTACAGAATCAGCCCGTCCAGTATCGCCGCGATCAAGCGCAGCCAGAAGCCGCCATACAGATCACGGCGCTCATGGTGCGTTGGCAGCCAGCCGGCGCCAAGAGACGCAGCCGCGGCGACCGGAGTGCCTGCGGCGGGCATCGTGCTACCTGCGGTGACCGCCCACCCGTCAACGGCTGCGGCTGGCGCGGCATCCGGTGTTACCGGTGCCACAGCGGGGCTGGGGTCGCCGGGGTCCAGCGCAAGGTCCAGATCCTTGCCGGCGCGCCAGTCGCTGGCTGCGATCCACGCTGCATTCGCAGCCAGCGCGCGCACCTTGTCCTGCGCCGGGATGCTGCCGGCGTCCAGCGCCTGCTCCAGCCAGCGCGCACTCAAAGGCCCGCATACCCGATCCGCGTGGTGCAACCACACGCGCTCGCCCTGCTCGGGCAGCAGCGCCACTTCCAGGCCGGCCTGCTGCAAGGCATCGGCCTGACGTCGCGCTTGCGACTCGTCAACCGGCTTCAGGCTCAGCGGCATGCGGCGCTGCACCTCCGCGAGGAAAACCTCGGGCGATTTGCGCAGCAAACCCGCCGCACGTGTCCAGACCTGATCGACATCCACACCGGCTTGCACGCGTCCGGTGAGCGTGACTGCAAACTGCGTCTCCATGGATCCCCCTTGTGCGGTCCACCCGCAACACTGCCTAGAATAGCGTCATGAATCTGCTACTCAATGGCCAGTCGCACGATTGCGCCGCACCCTGCAGCGTCGCGGAATTGCTCGAAAACGCCGGTTACGCGCAGCGCCGCGTCGCTGTCGAGGTCAATCGATGCATCGTGCCGCGCTCCGAACACGCCACACATCTGCTCGCCGAAGGCGATCGCGTCGAAATCGTCCACGCCATCGGCGGGGGGTGAGCACTGGCGTTTGCGATCTGCCAGTGGCAGATCGCGCCAGTGCGAACGCCCGAGGCAGGATGTCTCGGGCAGGACTTGCGCGGTGAACGCAGGATGCGCGAGCCCGCAAGAGCCCACGAGCGCAGCGCGTGGTGGCGTTTGCGATCTGCCAGTGGCAGATCGCGCCAGTGCGAACGCCCGAGGCAGGATGTCTCGGGCAGGACTTGCGCGGTGAACGCAGGATGCGCGAGCCCGCAAGAGCCCACGAGCGCAGCGCGTGGTGGCGTTTGCGATCTGCCAGTGGCAGATCGCGCCAGTGCGACGTGCGTGCATGAGCAACGCACGAACGCCGCGGGCGGCCCGCAGGGTAAGCGCCATGGACGGCGCGCATCACGCCCGAGGCAGGATGTCTCGGGCAGGACTTGCGCGGTGAACGCAGGATGCGCGAGCCCTCAAGGGCCCACGCGCGCAGCGCGTAGCGGCGCCTGCACGTGATGCGAAGCAGGGCATTCGCGCCCCACCCCGCTGCTATGCTCGCCGCTCCGAGCGCGGAGGCGTGCATGACCCAAGGCAGCAAGGCAGTAGCGTGGTTGAATCTGGCCTTCGGCACGCTCAACGTGGTGCTCGGCGCGCTGGCGCTGGCGGCGGTGTGGGCGTTCGCGGCGATGTTCAGCCAACGCACGCTGGCGCCGGCAGCCTTGCTGCTGGGATTGGGTACGGGTTTGCTTGCGCGCGCGTCGTTGCCGCAGGCGCGCCATTACGGCGCATTGCTGGCCCTCGCGGCCACGTATGCGGCGGCGTATTACCAGCAGATCCTGATGGCGGCGGTGCGCATCGCCGGCACGCTCGGTGTGCCGTTGCTCGCAGCGCTGCGCGAGAGTGGACTGGGCATGCTCGCGCTGCTGGCGCGCATGGCGATGAGCAGCTCCTTGCTGGCATGGATTTGCGCCGGCATGGCACTGGCCACGCTGGGCGCCTGGCCGTTCAATCGTCGAGGTTCTTGATCTCGCTGACCAGCTTGGCGGCCACGCCCTGCCCATCGCCATACAGCATGCGCGCATTGTCGGCATAGAACAGTGCGTTCTCGATGCCGGCGAAGCCGGTGCCGCGACCGCGCTTGATCACGATCACGTGCTTCGCGCTGGCCACGTCCAGGATCGGCATGCCGTAGATCGGCGAAGCCGGATCGGTCTTGGCCACCGGATTGACCACGTCGTTGGCGCCGATCACCAGCACCACGTCGGTGGCCGGAAACTCGGGATTGATGTCGTCCATGTCGGCGATCAGATCGTAGGGCACGCCAGCCTCGGCCAGCAGCACGTTCATGTGCCCTGGCATGCGTCCCGCCACCGGGTGGATGGCGAACTTCACCTTGACCCCGCGCGCGATCAGCGCCTGCGCGAACTCCCACACCTTGTGCTGCGCCTGCGCCACTGCCATGCCGTAGCCCGGCACGATCACCACGCGCTCGGCGTAGGCCATCATCACCGCGGCATCAGCCGCCTCGATGGGTTTCTGCGCGCCAACGATGGCTTGCGCCCCGGTTGTCGCCGCGCCCGCGCCGAAACTGCCGAACAGCACGTTACCGATCGAGCGATTCATGGCCTTGGCCATGAGCTGCGTGAGCAAGGTGCCGGCCGCGCCCACCACCATGCCGGCGATGATCATCAGCTCGTTGTGCAGCACGAAGCCTTCGAACGCCACGGCCAGCCCGGTGAAGGCGTTGTACAGCGAGATCACCACCGGCATGTCGGCGCCGCCGATGGGCAGCGTCATCAGCAAGCCAAAGGCCAGCGCCAGCGCGAAGAACGCCACCACCATGGTGGTGCCCGCGCTGTGCGGCATCGCGATCAGCAGCGCGCCTGCCAGCAACGCACCGAGCAGGGCCAGCAGGTTGATGCCCTGCTGCCCGGCGAACACGAAGCGCCGGTCCATCCAGCCCTGCAATTTGGCGAAGGCGATCAGCGAGCCGGAGAACGACACCGCGCCGATCAGCGCGCCGACCACCGCCAGCACCAGCTGCGGCAGTGGCGGTGCGGGCGGCAGCGTCCTGATCGCCAGCACCGGCGCGCCGCCGAAATGCAACGCCGCCAGTACCACCTCGCCACCGCCGCTGAAGCGCAGCAGTTCGGTGGCGCCGATCGCCGCCGCCGCGCCGCCACCCATGCCGTTGTACAGCGCCACCATTTGCGGCATGTTGGTCATCGCCACGCGCTTGCCCGACACCCACGCGGCGGCCACGCCGATGACCAGCGCCAGACCGATCAGCGCCAGGTTCTGCATGCCGGGCAGGAAAAACGTGACCAGCACCGCCAGCAGCATGCCGACGCCCGCCCACAGGATGCCGCCGCGCGCGGTGCGCGGCGAACTCATGCGCTTGAGGCCGAGGATGAACAGCAGCGCCGCGATGAAATAGCTGGCGCTGATCAGATGCGTGAGCCAGGCGCTGGTCATCACTTGCCCTCCTCGCGCTTGCTCGACTTGAACATCTCCAGCATGCGTTCGGTCACCACATAGCCGCCGGCGGCGTTGCCTGCGCCCAGCAGCACCGCGATGAAGCCGATAGTCTGCTCCAGCGGCGTATGTGCGTGGCCCAACGCCACCATCGCGCCGACCAGCACGATGCCGTGGATGAAGTTGGAGCCGGACATCAGCGGTGTATGCAGGATCACCGGTACGCGCGCGATGATCTCGTAGCCGGTGAAGGCCGCCAGCATGAACACGTACAGCACCAGAAAACCATCCATCCCACATCCCCCGCGCGCCAGGAATCCGCTGCATCATACGCAGGCCGGTCAACCGCGGGGAAGCTGGCGCGTTGTCGATACTGTCGAAGCAGGCGCGGGCCATGGCAACAGCACGCGCCGGAGCCGGGAATGGATGACATGAACCTCGCCGCCGCGCTGCACCCCGAAGGCTTGGCCGCGCCGCGCGCGGCCGAGCTGCCGGCGACCATGGAGGCGTTCCTGGCGCAGGTGCAGCGGCGTGCGTTTCGCGTCGCTGAAATGAGTCTGGGCAACGCCGACGACGCGCTCGACGCAGTGCAGGACGCCATGCTGCGCCTGCATCAGCATTACCGGCAGCACCCGGCGCAGGAATGGTCGCCGCTGTTCTGGGGCATCCTGCGTCGGCGCATCACCGACCTGCAGCGGCGGCGCAAGGTGCGCAGCATCGTGGTCGGCTGGTTGCGCGGTGCGGGTGAGGATGGCGAGGACGGACCGGTCTGGGAACCTGTCGATGTACTCGCCGATCCGGCGCGCGAAATCGCCGGTCGTGCCGCCTACGCGGATTTGTCGTGCGCGGTGCGCGCGCTGCCGCGGCGCCAGCGCGAGGCCTTCATGCTGCGCATGCTGGAAGGCCTCGATGTGGCCGCCACCGCGCGCGCCATGGGCTGCTCGGACGGCAGCGTGAAAACCCATTTATCGCGCGCCATGGAGGCGCTGCGGCACAAGCTGGAGGACTGGAAATGAAACCGGACGCCACCCCTGATTTTGACAAGAACCATGCAGACCGCGCCGCTGCCAGTCTGGCCGCGCATGCGCACGCGCTGTTTGCCAGCGCCAGCGAACACATCGACGGCGACACATTGCGCCGTCTGCGCGTCGCGCGCGTGGCCGCGCTGAGCGCCCCGCGCCGGCGCAATCTACTGCCGGTGCTGGTGCCCGCGGGCGCACTGGCTGCCGCTGCGCTGGCGCTGGCCGTGGTCTGGCATCCGCTGCGTGCGCCCGCCAGCGCGCCGGCGACTGCGGGCGCCGGCGCATTGCTGGCCAGCGCCGACAGCAACGAGGTCGACATGGCGCAAAACCTCGATTTCTACGACTGGCTGGCCACCCAGCCGCAACCCGCACAGGCCGCGCAGGCCACGAGCGTGCAATGAAAGCGCCTGCGCGTCTGTTCGCCGTCGCGGTGCTGACCGCGGTCCTCGCGTCACTGCCGGTGCTGGCCAGTGCGCGGCCTGCGCCCGAGTGGCGCCAGCTCGATGCGCAGCAGCGACACCTGCTGGCGCCGTTCCGCGAACACTGGGACCACATGCCGCAGGCACGCCGCCAGCTATTGCTGCAGCGCGAAGCGAACTGGCAGCGCCTGCCGCCACGGCGCCAGCAGCTGATCGACCAGCGCATCGAACGCTGGCAGCACATGAATCCCGAGCAGCGCGCGCGCGTGCGTGAAAACCTGCAGCGACTGCGCGCGATGAGTCCCGAGCAACGCCAACGGCTGCGCGAAGCCTATGCGCGGTTCCAGCGCATGAGCCCGGCCCAGCGCGAGGCGCTGCGCCAGCGCTGGCAGCAGCTGCGTCCCGAGCAGCGCGCGCAGTGGCTGCATGAACACGTGCCGCCAGCGCGCGCAGGCGGCGGGCAACGCGATGGAGCCGGTGGGCGCTGAACGCGGTGCGCGGCACCGCGCAGCCACGCGATGAGTCCGCGATCTCCGCTTACTCGACGAATTTCACCGTCGCGCCCTGCACCACGCAGCTCTGCGCCAGCAGCTCGTCGCTGAAGTCCGGCGCCAGCACGCCATCCTTGTTCACCAGCAATTCGACGAAATGGGCGAAGTTGCGCGCGATCATTTCGCTGGCGTGCAACGGATGTCCCGCTGCCATGTTCAGCGGGCCGAGAATGCTGACGCCGCCGTGCTCGACGCGCTCGCCGGGTCGCGTCAGCTCGCAATTGCCGCCGCTCTCGGCGGCCAGGTCAACGATGACCGCGCCCGGCTTCATGCCGGCGACCATGGCCGCGGTGACGATGCGCGGCGCGGCGCGGCCGGGTACCGCCGCGGTGGTGATCAGCGCGTCGATGTTGCGCAAATGCTCGCTCAGCGCCTGCTGCTGACGCGCGCGCTCCTCGGCGGACAGCTCGCGCGCGTAACCGCCGCTGCCGCTGGCGCTGACGCCCAGTTCGAGAAACTTGGCGCCGAGTGACTGCACCTGCTCGCGCGTTTCCGGGCGCACGTCGAAACCCTCGACCTGCGCCCCCAGGCGCCGCGCCGTGGCCAGAGCCTGCAGGCCAGCGACACCGGCACCGATCACCAGCACGCGACTGGGGCGGATGGTGCCGGCCGCCGTGGTCAGCATCGGGAAAAACCGCGGCGCGGCTTCGGCCGCCAACAGCACGGCGCGGTAGCCGGACACCGCCGCCTGCGAGGACAACGTATCCATGGCCTGCGCGCGCGTGCTGCGCGGCAGGCGCTCCAGTGCGAATGCGGTGACCTGGCGCTGCGCCAGCGCGGCCAGTCGCGCGGCGGCTCCGTAGGGGCGCAGTTGCCCGACCAGCATGGCATCGCTGTGCATGGTGTTGATGGCGGCCGCGCTGGGCGGCAGCACGCACAGCAGGATGTCGGCGGCCGCGGCCACGCCCGCGGCATCGCCCCATTCAACTCCGGAGTAACTGGCATCGGGAAAGCTTGCGCTGTCGCCGGCGCCGTGCTCGAGCAGCACGCGCAGACCGCGCGCGGCGTACTTTTTCGCGGTTTCCGGCGTGATCGCCACGCGCCGCTCGCCGGCGGCGGTTTCGCGCAAGGCTGCGATGGTGATCGGCATGCTGGCTCTCCCCGGATCGTTGCCGAATGCTAGCAGCCTGTCGGACTTCGGTTGGCCGGGCTGCGAATCCGTCCGTGCGGTCCCTCTCTCCGCCGCTGCTTGGCTCATGGAATCACGATGGGCCGGCGCTGTGTCGAAAATCGGTCCTCGCACAGCCGAAGTCGCGTCTCGACCAGCAAATCCCGATCGGCTGCTGGCAGGCCGGGTGCGCGGCGGATGCGGATCATCATGCTGACTCGTCACGTCGGCGCACGTGTCGCTAGACTGCGCGTCATGTCCGAATCCCGTCAGGCCGATGCGGCCGCACAGCAGTTCCTTGGCGCACGCCGCTCGATCCCCGCCCGTCTTTTGTCCGCGCCCGGCCTCGACGCGGCGCAGCGCGCGTGGTTGCTCGAGCACGCGCTGCGCGTGCCGGATCACGGCGCGCTGACGCCATGGCGGCTGATCAGTCTGGAGGGCGCGGCCAAGCTGCGCTTCGGCGAGCGCCTCGCGGCATTGGCGCTGGCACATGATGCGGCGTTGCTCGAAGACAAGCGCGAGAAGGAGCGTCTGCGCTACACCCACGCGCCGTGGGTGCTGGTCGTGGTCGCGCGCATCGACGCGGCGCACGCGAAAATTCCGGTGCAGGAGCAACTGTTGTCGGCTGGCTGCGTGGCCTACAACCTGCTGCTCGGTGCGCAGGCGCTGGGCTTCGGTGCGCAGTGGCTGACCGGCTGGGCCGCCTACGATGCGCGGGTCGCCGCGCTGCTCGGACTGGCCGCGGATGAGCGCGTGATCGGCTTCGTGCATATCGGCAGCATCAACGGCGCGATGGCCGAGCGTGCGCGCCCCGCGGCCGCCGCCAAGGTCAGCGCGTGGATGGGCTGAATCCGCGCGGCAAGGCCTATCTGGTCGATGCCAGCATGTATGTCTTCCGCGGCTGGTTTGCGTATCCGGCCGCGGCCTTTCGCGACGCGGACGGCCAGCCCGCCAACGCCACCTATGGTTTTGTGCGCTTTCTGCTGGATTTCCTGCAGCGTGTGCGGCCGGCGCAGGTGATGCTGGGTTTCGACATCGCCCTCGGCGGCTCGTTCCGCAACCTGCTGTACCCGGCCTACAAGGCCAACCGCGAGCCGGCGCCCGCCGAGTTGCTGCGCCAGTTCGATGCCTGCCGCGCGTTCGCCCGGGCCTTCGGGCTGAGCACGCACGCGCATGCCAGCTACGAGGCCGACGATCTGATCGGCAGCGCCAGCGTACGCGCACGCGCGCTGGATCTGGATTGCGTGATCGTCTCCGCCGACAAGGATTTCGGCCAGCTGCTGGATGTGCACGACGAGCAGTGGGACTGGGCGCGCCAGACGCGCTGGGGGCCGGCCGGCGTGCATCAGCGCTTTGGCGTGTGGCCACGGCAGATCAGCGATTACCTGGGCCTGTGCGGCGACGCCGTGGACAACATCCCCGGCGTGCCCGGCATCGGCGCGCGCACCGCCGCGCGCCTGCTGGCGCAATTCGGCGATCTGGACACGCTGCTGGCGGGTACCGCCGAACTGGCCGCGAGCAAGACCCTGCGCGGCGCGGCAGTGCTGGCGCGGCGCCTGCGCGAACACGCCGACGCCGCACGCCTGTGCAAGTGCCTGGCCACGATCGCATGCGACGTGCCGTTACCGGCGGATTGCCTCGTGCGCGGCCGCGGCGATGGCGCCGCACTGGATGCCTTGCTGCAGCAACACCGCTTCGGCCCGCATACGCGCAGCCGTGCGCTGGCCTTGATCGAGGAGCCCTTGCCGACATGAACACGACGCCGCCCATTCCCGCCGGCATGCCCGCCGTCAGCACTTTGTTCACGGGTAACTGGCTGCGCCTGCAAGCCTGCGGCCACTGGGAATACGCCGAACGTACGCGTGCCAGCGGCGCGGTGGTGATCGTCGCGCTCACGCCCGGCGACCAGGTGCTGTTCGTCGAGCAGTTCCGCGTGCCGGTGGCGCAGTGGACCATCGAGATGCCGGCCGGTCTGGTCGGCGATCTGGCCGACGCCCGCGATGAAAGCGTGCTGCTCGCCGCCGCGCGCGAACTGGAGGAAGAAACCGGCTGGCGTCCGGCGCGCGTCGAGTTTCTGCACGCCGGGCCGTCATCGGCCGGCATGAGCAACGAGATCATCAGCTTCGTGCGCGCGCACGAGCTGCGCAAGGTCGGCGCCGGCGGCGGCGATGCCACCGAGAACATCCGTGTGCACGCGGTGCCGCGCGCGCAGGCGCACGCTTGGCTCTTGGCGCAGGCCGCCGCGGGTTATTCGATTGATCCCAAACTATTCGCCGGGCTTTGGTTTTTGCACCACGGCGCAGGCTGAGCGCGCAACGCGTTCAATCCAGCCAGATTGTTGAATGGGACATCGGAGGATGGCGCGGTGGTGGCGGGATGGATTGGGCCCGGCGCGACAAGCCCATAGCCGCCGCCATGGACGCGAAGCGCGGGGGCAAAGACGCCGCCAGGCACCCGCCAGCGCCCATGCAGGTGCGAAGCGCCGCCTATTGGACAAGCTGGGTTCAATGCGCCAGCAGGATCTGCAGCGCCAGGTAATGCCACAGTGCCACGCCCAGCATGGCCAGCATCACCAGCCAGGTAAGCACGGTGCCGACGCCGCGCCCGAACGAATAGCCGGATGAACCGGAAAGTCCGAACGCGTGCAGCACGCGCGCCACGATCAAGGCAATGCCGAATACGTTCAACCACAACGCCGCGGTGTGCTGCAGTTCGAGAACCAGCAGCAGCAGCAAGGCCAGCGGCAGGTATTCGACGGCATTGGCGTGCACGCGGATGGCGCGCGCCAGTTGCGGATCGCCGCCATCGCCGAGGCCGATCTTGCGCACATTGCGTAGCCATACGATGCGCGCGGCCAGCACCAGCACCAGCAGGGTGGCGAGCGCGGCATAGAAACCGGTGATCAGGGGCATGGGGATTCCTTGTCGGGGTTCGTGATGCCGGGGCCCGGAAAAAAGCGGCGCGCCGCATAAAAAAGTTCCTGCCATCTGCCATCCACGCCTGGATGGCAGCGACCCATCATCTACTGCTGCGCACGGCGCAACGCGATTTTTCCGCCACGCCAGCGCCAGATCGCCACGCCCAGCGTCAGCAGCAGCGCTGCCAGCAGGCCCAGACCCAGCCAGACATCGAATGTCATCCACAGCACCGCGGGCAGCAACAACATCAGTGCCCCACCCGCCGCCAGCGCCAGCAGCGGATCGAGGCCGCGGCGCAGCGCGCGCAGCAGCAACGCCACGCCCAGCGCCGCCAGCAGCCAGCCGACGACGCGCCCGAACCACAGGCCGTAAGGCCGTGGCGGCAACTGTGGCAGCAGATCGCCCAGACTGCGATCGCCCAGTTGCACGCCGGCAGCGGACGCGGGCGTCAGACGCCCGTCGTCGACGCGCGCCAGCACGGTGATTTCCTGCGTCGGCACCGTGCTCCAGCGCAAGCGCACATCGCCGAGGCGCGGCTGCTGCGGATTGCCGCTGTACAGATCGCCTTCGTAATCGCTGAAGGTCGCGGCAAGATTGGACGGCAGCGCCGCGGCATCGACCGGGTGCGAATCATGGCCCGGGACCAGATCGACCAGCGCGGCATCGAGGATGAAACCATGCAGGCGCACGCGCGGCGCGGGAAAGTCCATGGAAGCAATCGGCAGCGCCGGATTGACGTGTCCAGCGGGGCGCGAGAAAGCAGCGGAGTCGACGCGTCCATGCACCCACTCCAACTCGTAGATCGGATAGCCCACGTTGACCTGCTGCCACTGGAACATGGCTACTTCGCGGCGCAGGAGCAATGCGCTGGAACTCTGGTTGAAATCGGGATCGCGTGGCGCTTCGATGACCTGCGGCGTGCCGACCACGCGCACCAGGTCACCCTGCAAATGTTTCGACGGCTGTGCGTTTTGGCCCAGATTGACCAGGCTGGCACCCGCGCCGGCGACGTTGCGCAAGCCCTGCTGATAGCGCAGCGCGCTTGATTCCACGCGCCACGACAGCAGCAGCGCCACCAGCACCAGCACGGCCCCGGCAGCGCGCCACGGCCACGGCGAGCTGCGCCAGTCGCGCGGCGCGCGCGCGGCCCTGCGCTGTTGCTGCAATTGCTTGCGGATGCGGCGTGTGGCGGGCTTCACAAACTCACGCCGGCCAGCGCCGCAAGTGGTGCCCGCGCGGCATAGCGTCCACGCGCATCGCGCGCCACCTCAGCCATGGCGGCACTGCTGTCGTGAGTGAAAAACAGGCGTACGCCGCGCGCCAGCGCGTCATCCAGCAGTGCCTGCTTTTCATCGATCAGGCGCTCGGGGTAGCGGTCGTAGCCCATGGTGATCGGAACGTGCACCCAGGGCGTGCCCGGAATCAGATCGGCGCAAAACAGTACGCCGCCGCCAGCACCGGCCGCGGGCTGGATCTCGGCCAGCATCAGCCCCGGCGTATGGCCATCGGAAAAATGAAAGCGCACGCGTGGGCCCAGCCACTCCGAGTGCGTGCCGGAGACCAGTTCCAGACGTCCGCTGGCTTGCAACAACGCGGGCAGTTCGGGGATGAATGAAGCACGATCGCGCGGATGCGGCTTGAGCGCGCGCTGCCAGTGCGCCGCGCCGACCAGGTAGCGTGCGCGCGGAAACAGCAGGCGTGGCGCGGCGCCCTCGGTCCACGCCGCCAGCAGCCCGCCGGCGTGATCGAAGTGCAGGTGCGAGAGCACCACGGCGTCGATGTCGCGTTCGGAGAATCCGCGCGTGGCGAGTTCATCCAGCAACACATGGCGGTCCTCCTGCACACCGTAGCGCTCGCGCAGCTTCGGCTCGAAGAATGCGCCGATGCCGGTTTCGAACAGCACGGTGCGGCCATCGAGATCCTGCACCAGCAGGCAGCGGCAGGCCAGCGGCACGCGGTTTTCGGCATCCGGCGCCAGCCACTGCGACCACAGCGTGCGCGGCGCGTTGCCGAACATGGCGCCGCCATCGAGTTTCTGCGAGTTGCCGGGCACGGACCACAGCTTCATGCAGCATCGTCCTTGCCCTGCGTCAGGGCGCGGTATTTGCGTTCGAGCTCGGCGTGCGATTCGGCGTGCAGCGCATCCGGCTCGATGCACTCGACCGGGCACACCACCACGCATTGCGGCTCATCGTGGTGACCGACGCACTCGGTGCACAGCGCCGCATCGATCAGGTAGAACTCCGGGCCCATGCTGATCGCGCGGTTGGGGCAGACTGGCTCGCATACATCGCAATTGACGCAGGCATCGGTGATCTTCAGGGCCATGGCGAACGGCGGCGGGCACGGTGCCCGCCGCGAAAGTCCTCACATCTGCACGAATTTGTAGGTGGCACTGGTCGGCGCCACCGCTTTCTGCACGGCGGCGTCATCGGCCTTGTCGCCGATGAACAGCACGGTCACGCCCTTGAACGATCCCGCCGTGGCGCCCATGAAGGAGTCTTCGATCATCTTCGCGGTCAATGCCGAATCCGGGCCGCCGAAAGCCAGCATGTTGCCCGGCAACACGGTACGCGCGACCACCCCCTGCACCTGCTCCAGCTGGCGCTGGCGCTCGGCGACATCGGTAGGGTCGGTACCCGCGGGGACGAAGTACACATACGGGCTGCTGGCGCTGACGCCCTGCATGTTGTTCTGCACGACCTGGCTCAGGTAGGCCTGCCAGCCCGGGATGTCAGTGGCGCTGGTGGGCCGCGGCACGGTGGCGGCCGCCTGTTGCGTGACGGCTGCTTCCTTGTTGTGGCACCCGGCCAGCGACAGTGCCACGCCGAGGCCCAGGGCCGCGGCAATCAGAATCTTGCGCATGTGCGTTCTCCTCTCAGTGCTTTCTAGTTTGATGCAGCCGGACGGCGCAGGCGCCAGCGTTGCCGCAGGGCCTGTTGCACGGCTGGATGGACGAAACTGGACACGTCGCCGCCAAGGCGCGCGATTTCACGCACCAGCGACGATGAAATGAAGCTGTACTGCTCGGCCGGTGTCAGGAACAGCGTTTCCGCTTCGGGGATCAGATAGCGGTTCATGCTGGCAAGCTGGAATTCGTACTCGAAATCCGACACCGCGCGCAATCCGCGCAGGATCACCCCGGCGCCAGTCTCACGCACGAAATCGGCCAGCAGGCAATCGAAACCTCGCACCTCGACATTGCGCAAGCTCGCCAGTGCCAGATGCGCCAGCGCGATGCGGTCGTCGAGACTGAAACCAGGCGATTTGCCGGAGCTTTCCGCGATCGCGACGATCACGCGCTCGAACAGCGGCGCGGCGCGCGCCACCAGATCGGCGTGGCCGTTGGTGATCGGGTCGAACGTACCGGGATAGACCGCGATGCGGTGTCTGGCATGCGCGTCCGGGGTCTCGGTCATGGCTGCATCCGGTTTAGATCGCGGTTACTTTAACAGCTAGCCCTGCCTGTCGACGCGGTACAGCGCGTAGTTCACTGCGCCGGCGCGCGCGCTGCGCAATGCCTGCCAGTGCGCCGGCAACCGTGGCACGGGCAGGGCAGCGGGATGCTCGACATACACCCGTGCCTGGGGCGCCAGCCAGGGTTGCAGTGCCCGTGCCGCGGCCGACCACGCATCCGCGGCATAAGGGGGATCGAGAAACACCACATCGAAGGGTTGTGGTGCGCGCGCCAGGTAATCCAGCGCCGCCGCCTGCACCACCGTGCCGGCGTGCTGTTTGAGGCGATCGAGATTGGCGCGCAACGCGGCAGCCAACACCGGCTCGCGCTCGACCATGCACACCGACTGCGCGCCGCGCGACAGCGCCTCGATGCCCAGCGCGCCGCTGCCAGCGTACAAATCAAGACAGCGTGCTCCAGGCAGCAGCGGCTGCAGCCAGTTGAACAGAGTCTCGCGTACGCGGTCGGGCGTGGGCCGCAGCCCGGGTAGATCGGGCACCGCCAGGCGCGAGCCGCGCAGGCTGCCGGCGATGATGCGCACGCGTCCAGGTGGCGCCGCGCGCGCAGTGGCAGGGCGCATGCGGCTCACGCGCGCGCCCGGGCCGGAACGGGTCGCAAGGTACGCGCGTGCTCAGCAAGCGCTGTATTTCGCAGTGTTAGCATGCATGCATTCTCGCCGCATTGCCGCCTGCATGATCAAGCTGTTTCGCAAGCAAGGCCCGGCGCCGGTTGCCGCCGCCGCCACAGCCGCAGATGAAGTCACCGAAGCGTCGCCTGCGCGCAGTTGGCGCGAGCGTCTGGCGGGCAGTGCGCTGGCGCGTGGTCTGGCCGGGGTGTTCAGTCGCCACCCCCGTCTGGACGACGACCTGCTCGATGAGCTGGAAACCCTGCTGCTGGGTGCCGACGTCGGCATCGCCGCCACGACCACGTTGATCGAAGGCCTGCGCAAGCGCATGCGCGAGCGCGAGTTTGCCGATGCCGATGCGCTGTTGAGCGCGTTGCGCGCGGCGCTGCTGGCGCTGCTGCAGCCGATCGCGCAACCGCTGGTGATCGCTGGCGCGCGGCCCTTTGTCGTGCTGATGGTCGGCGTCAATGGCGCCGGCAAGACCACCACCATCGGCAAGCTGGCGCAGCGCTATCGCCATGAAGGCCGCAGCGTGATGCTGGCTGCGGGCGATACCTTTCGTGCCGCCGCGGTCGAGCAGCTCAAGACCTGGGGCGAACGCAATCAGGTGCCGGTGATCGCGCAGGCGCAGGGTTCCGATTCGGCCAGCGTGATCTTCGATGCATTGCAGGCCGCGATCGCGCGCGATACCGAAGTGCTGATCGCCGATACCGCCGGGCGCCTGCACACGCAGGGCGGGCTGATGGACGAGCTGGCCAAGATCCGCCGCGTGCTGGGCAAGCGCGATGGCAATGCACCGCACGAGGTGCTGATGGTGATCGACGGCACCACCGGCCAGAATGCGATCAGCCAGGTGCGCCAGTTCCGCGACAGCGCCGCGGTCACCGGTCTGGTGGTGACCAAGCTCGACGGCAGCGCCAAGGGAGGCGTGGTGTTCGCGCTGGCCAGCGAGTTCGGCCTGCCGATTCGCTACGTTGGACTGGGCGAGCATCTGCGCGATCTGGGTGTGTTCGATGCCGCCGCTTTCGTCGACGGCCTGTTGCCACCGCGTTTGCAGGGTACGGCCTGAGCCCGTGCGATGAGCCTGCGCCGGCGTACACGCATCCTGTTGCTGAGTATCGGCGGCGTGCTGCTGGCGCTGCTGCTGGGCGCACTGCTGGCGGTGCATCTGCTGCTGCAACCGCAGCGCTTCACGCAATTGCTGGAAAGCGCCGCCAGCACCGCCGGCCTGCGCCTGACGCTGGCGCAGCCGGCCAGCCCCGAACTGTTTCCCAGCCCCGGCCTGGTGCTGCAAGGCCTGAGTCTGAGCGTGCCCGCGCACGCCACGCCGATGCTCAGCGCCAGTGGCGGCAAGATTTTCGTGCCCTGGCGCGCACTGCTCGGCGGCGTGCCGGTGATCACGCGCCTGCAACTCGACGGCGCGCAGATCGACCTTGATGAGCTTGATGCATACATTGCCACGCTGCCAACGGGCAAGGCCCCATGGTTGCCGCGCATCAGCACCGGCGTCGAGATCAACGACGGCACGCTGAGCAGCAGCGGCCAGACCGTTTTCAGCGCCATCAACATAAGTGCCGGCCAGCTTGAGCCAGGGCGCCCGTTCGTGCTCACGCTGAGCGCGCGCAACGCGCAGGCGCAGATCCTGCGATGCCAGTTGCAAGGTACGCCGCGCAGCAGCGCCAGCGTGGTCGCGCTGGACCCGCTCAAGCTCAGTGGCACACTGCCGGGCTATGGCGATTTCACCCTCGCCGGACAGGCGCGCTGGCTGGGCGGTAGCCGCGTGCAATTGGCGCTGCAGGGCAGTGCCGGCAAGCCCGCAATGCAGTTGCGACTGGGTTTCGCCAATACCAGCGGCACAGCGCAAATGAACATCGACGCCACGCGCCCGGGTCAGCACCTGCAGGCCAGTTTTGATCCCGCCACGCTGCTGGCATGGTGGCACGGCGCGCTGGCCAGCGGGCGCAATCTGCCACCACTGACGCCGCCGCCGCTGGCCGCCAGTGCCAGCGTGGCGCAGTTCGACGCCGCCGGCGTGCACATCGAGGGCCTCAGCGTGCACGTCGATGCCAGTGCCGCGCCAGCCACCAGCAGCAGCGTGCCGAAAAAATCCGCGCTGCCGGTCAAGCGATGAGTGCGCTGGCACCGGCGTTGCTGCACTGGCACGCGCGCCACGGCCGCCACGACCTGCCCTGGCAACAGGCACCGCGCAGCGCTTATCGCATCTGGTTGGCGGAGGTCATGCTGCAGCAGACCCAGGTTGTCACGGTGATTCCCTACTACGCGCGCTTTTTGCATGCGTTGCCGGATCTGCCAGCGCTGGCAGCGGCCAGCGAGGACCGCGTGCTGGCGTTGTGGTCGGGCCTTGGCTATTACCGCCGTGCACGTCATCTGCATGCGGCCGCGCGGCGCTGCATGACGCAACATGCGGGTGACTTGCCGCGCGATTTCGACGCGCTCGCGGCGCTGCCCGGCATCGGCCGTTCCACCGCCGGGGCGATCCTCGCGCAGGCCTGGGATCTGCCTTTCGCCATCCTCGATGGCAACGTCAAGCGCGTGCTGGCGCGCTACCACGCCATCAGCGGCTGGCCGGGGCAGGCGGCGGTCACGCGCGAACTCTGGCGTCATGCCGCCGCGCACACGCCGCGCCGGCGCGCCGGCACCTATGCGCAGGCGATCATGGATCTCGGCGCCATGCTGTGCACGCCGCAGCAACCTGATTGTCCAAGCTGCCCGCTGCGTACGTCCTGCGCCGCGCACGCACAAGGACTGAGCGCCCGCCTGCCCACACCGCGCCCGCGCCGCGTGCTGCCGCGGCGCTACTTGCACTGGCTGCTATTGCGCGACGCGCAGGGTCGCATCCTGCTCGTGCAGCGTGCTGGCGATGGCATCTGGCCGCGCCTGTGGAGCCTGCCCGAAGCCGAGCTTGCCCCCGAAGCGCACGCCGCCAGCCTGGCGCAACTGCACGCTGCGCCGCGCGCGCTATCGCCCTTGCGGCATGTGTTCACCCACTTCCAGCTCGAGGCCCAGCCGCTATTGTTCGACGGCGCGCGCGCGCGCGCCGCGGTATGCGATCAACCCGCGCTGGGCTGGTATATGCCGCAGGCCGCACTGGCGCTGGCACTGCCGGCGCCGGTGCGACGCCTGCTCAAACAACTTCCGGAGATCAGCCGATGACGCGCATGGTGTACTGCCAATACCTCAAACGCGAGGCCGAGGGTCTGCCCTACGCCCCCTGGCCAGGCGCGCTCGGTCAGCGCATCTACGCCGAAATCTCGCGCGAGGCGTGGAGCAAGTGGCAGCAGCAGCAAACCATGCTGATCAACGAGAACCGGCTCAGCCCGCTGGACGCGAAAACGCGCGCACTACTGGCCGCGGAAATGGAGAAGTTCCTGTTCGGCGGCGGCGCGGCGCCGCCACCCGGCTTTCAGCCGCCCGAGGATGCCGACGCCGGCTGAGTATCCTTGGCCGCGGCCGTCATCGGCTTGGGATCGAGCACCTTGCCCTGCGTGCTCTCGGACTTGCGCAGCGCGCGGTAATCAACCTTGCGGATGGTCTCGATCTGGCATGGCATGCCGCGCACGTGGATCGAATCGAAGCGCGCCTGCAACTGATTCATGTGCGGATTGATGCCGACGCTGTTGGTCCAGCTCAGGTTGATGCAGGGCTTGGCGACCTTGATCAGGTACACATCGTTGACCCCCGTCCAGATCGCGATGTGGTCATCGCCCAAGGGCTGCCAGCCCTGCAACTGGAACACGGTGACCGCGTCCTGCGGCTTGCCGGCGTAATGCTCGAAGCGGGCGAGGTTTGCCGCCATCACCTTGGCGGTATCGGCCAGCGCCGTGCCCGCGAACAGCACCAGCACCGACGCCATGAGGCCCGACAACACGATTTTGCTGCGCATGGGAATCTCCTTCACGTACCGCGTGCCCGACCCGTCCGGTTGGCCGCGGTTTCGCGACGATCATAGTCCCGCGCCAAAGCGCCGCCGCGCGCCCCGCACCCGTGTTCGTGCCGCGTTCATGGCGGCACGCGCGCCAGATTCGGGCTTGACGCAAAGTGCCCGCAGCCGCTGTAATACGCGGCCCGCAACGCAAGGCTGCGGTGTTCCGGCCAGGTAGCTCAGTTGGTAGAGCAGAGGACTGAAAATCCTCGTGTCGGCGGTTCGATTCCGTCCCTGGCCACCATCAAATCAATCACCTACACAAGTCGCAACGTTTGCGGTTGCCTTACGTGTGACGAAAACGTGCCATCAATCCGGCCCGCCGCGTCACGCAGGTGATCGGTGGCGAGATGCGCGTAACGCAACAGCCCTGGCGGACCTACAGCGGCACCACGAAGATCAATGCGGAGTTGCCGGAATTCAAATTGCGTGCTTGATGTCCGCGACCGATAGGCACATCTTCGCCCCTGCCGAGGTTCATGCCCAGTTCCGCACCTGCAGCCCCGGTACGCGCCTGAACTCGCGCTCGTTGTTGGTCACCACGATGAGCCCCGCCGCTTTGGCGTGCGCGGCGATCCACAGATCGTTGTTGCCGATCGGCTCGCCTTTCGCTTCGAGTGCGGCACGGATCGCACCATAGGTCCGCCCCGCCGTTTCCGGTAGCGGCATGACCGGCAGCATCGTCACCAACTCTTCGAGCAGCGCAAGCACCTTGTCGCGCTGGCGGCTCTTCTCCGCGCCATAGGACAACTCGCCCCAGGTGATCACCGAGATCACCGCCTCGCCAGGCTTGAGCTTGCGGAAGCGTTCCAGCACCGCAGGCGGCCGTTGCCGCTGGATGTAGATGCAGATGTTGGTGTCGATCAGATAGCGTGCCGCCATTACAGCCCCTCGCGCCGCTGCGGCGGCGTGTCATCGCGGCCATCGGGCAGAAAGTCATCCGGCAATTGCGTGAGCAGGTCGAACGCGCGCGCGAGCCCGCCGGAAGGTTCGCGCAACACGAGTTCATCACCGCGCCGGAAAATCTCGAGCTCGGCACTGCGCACGCGGAACTCTTTCGGCAGTCGCACGGCCTGGCTGTTGCCGGACATGAAGACTCTGGCGGTTGTCATCGGGCCCGCTCCTATGTATACACATCAAAGTGTATACTTTGCATCATGCGGCGTCATCGCGCAAGGATGCCAGTGCGACGCCAAAAGGCAGCGCATGTGCCGTACTCAATCGGCAGCCAACGCATCACACCATGCGCGTGACGAAAACGTGCCGGCCCGCCGCATCACGCCGATTACCGCCGCCGTGTCCGGCAGCCCGATGCGGCGGGACGGAGGCATGCTCAGGCGTTGTCGTCCTTGAGCAGCGCGCGCAGCGCGGCGGGCTGCTGCAAGTGCACCTCGCGGCCGATGATGTCGACCATGCCCTGTTCGCGAAAGCGCGCCAGTACGCGGCTGACGGTTTCGGCGGCGAGGTGCAGGAAGTTGGCGATGTCGCTGCGCGGCATGGGCAGATGGAAATGCTCCGGCGACAAACCACGCAGTGCATAGCGCGCCGACAAATCGAGCAGGAACGCTGCCACGCGCTGATCGGCACCCATGTCCCAGCTGCGCGCCTCGTGCTGCGCAATGGCGTGGCTGAACATGCGGAACAGGTGCTGCTGCACTTCCGGTTCACGTTGCGCCACGTGGCTGACCGCATCGAACGGCAGCTTGCACAGGCGTGTGCTTTCCAGCGCGACGCCATCGCAGGGATACACGCCGGGGTCGACCGCCTCCAGTCCCACGACCTCGCCGGGCAGATAAAAGCCCAGCACCTGGGCGCGGCCCTCGGCGTCGACTTGCACGGTCTTGACCATGCCGGACTTCACCGCGAACAGCGTGCGGAACGGCTCGCCGGATTTGAATACGTGGTCATTGCTGCGAAACGGTCCGATGTCCTCGACCAGCTTGTGCATGTCGGCGAAGGCCACGCTGCCGTTGCCGGACATGCCGCAAGCGTGTACCAATCCGCAGCGATCACAGGAGACCCTTGCATCGCGTGGCTCGGCGCAGGCCATGCCGGGTACGTCCAGCGCGCAGAGTTTCGGCTTGGCGGTCATCACAGCCTCCGTCGCGACTGCAGCACTCGAGCGCGCGATTCTAGCGCCCACTGGCATGCAAACGCGAGACTGCGTCAGATGGCGCGCGAGTAGCGCGCGTTCTGCGCGGTGCCGAGGTAGGCATCGAAGCGCATCGCCACCTGGCGCGTCAGCAGGCGGCCGCGCGCGCTGATGCGCAGGCGCGCGCCCTGCCACTGCACCAGACCATCGGCCTCGAACTCATGCAACGCGTCCAGCGCGTCGGCGAAGTAGCGCCGGAAGTCGATGCCGTGGCGCGCGCCAAAGGCGTCGATGTCGATCTCGCCCTGGCACATCAGCGCGTTGATCAGCTCGCGCCGCAGGCGGTCGTCCGCGCTCAGCACCAGCCCGCGCGCCACCGGCAGGCGCCCGGCCTCCAGCGCCGCGTAATAGCCCGGGAGGTCCTTGGCGTTCTGGTAATAGGCATTGCCCACGCGGCTGATCGAGCTCATGCCCAGACCGATGATGTCGCACTCGGCGTGCGTCGAGTAACCCTGGAAATTGCGCTGCAGCGTGCCCGCGCGCTGCGCCCGTGCCAGCTCGTCCAGCGGCCGCGCGAAGTGGTCCATGCCGATGTACACATAGCCGGCCGCGGTGAGCCGGTCCACGGTCAGGCCCAGCAGCGCCAGCTTGCTCGCGGCATCAGGCAACTGGCTGGCGTCGATCCGGCGCTGCGCCTTGAACAGCTGCGGCAGGTGCGCGTAGCTGTAGGCGGCGATGCGGTCCGGCGCCAGCGCGATGACCTGCTCCAGCGTGTGCGCGAAACGCGCCGGCGTCTGCAGCGGCAGGCCGTAGATCAGGTCCACGCTGGTCGAGCGGAAGCCGGCCGCACGCGCGGCCTGCAGCAACGCGGCGGTGTCCTGCACGCTCTGCACGCGGTTGACCGCGGCCTGCACCGCCGGGTCGAAGTCCTGGATGCCCACCGAGAGCCGGTTGAAACCCAGTGCCGCCAGTGCGCGCACGTAATCCGGGTCGGCGCTGCGCGGGTCCAGCTCGATGCCGAACTCGCGGCTGGCGGCCTGGCTGAGGTTGAAGTGCCGGCCCAGGACCTGCAGCAGGTCCTGCATCTGCCGCGCATCAAGGAAATTGGGCGTGCCGCCGCCGAAGTGCAGTTGCACCACGCTGCGGTCGCGGTCGAACAAGGGCGCGGTACGCTCGATCTCGGCATACAGGTGCTGCAGGTACTGCTCGCCCTTGGCGTGATCGCGCGTGATCAGGCGCGTGCAGCCGCAGTAGAAGCACGGGCTCAGGCAGAACGGCACGTGCACGTATACCGACAGATCGCGCGGGATCGGGTCGTCGTTGCTGGCGTGCGCCTCGGCGCGCAGCGCGGCCTCACCGAAACCGGCGTGGAACTGCGGCGCGGTCGGGTAGCTGGTGTAGCGCGGTCCGGCCACGTCGTAGCGCCGGATCAGCTCGGCGTCGAAGCGCGGTGCCTGGGGTGCTTGCGAAGTCATGGCCGCAGTCTGCCGCGACCGCCGCGCGCCGGTCTTGATCTGGATCAGATTCGCGGGATGCCGCAATGTTTCGGCACGGCGCGTGTTCACGTCGATATTTCCACGAGCAGACCTTTTTCCTCACGCTCGAAATGGTGCTCGATCACATGCTTGAAAGGCATCTGCGCATCCAGCAAGGTCAGCCGGGTGGTGGCGTTCTCGATGCGGGCGGCGAGCGGCGCGAGCGCCGCGCGCAAATCCGCAAGCATCGAGGTCAGTTTGCGGTGCTCGGCGATGTAGATCCGGGCGGGCCAGCGCGCCGTCTGCGGCAGGCGCGGGAGCAGCCGACTTTCCTCGTCCGCGATGTGGGTTTCCTGCAAAGCATGCATTTCCGCCAATAGATCGCGCGCCAGCGCGATCTCGCCGGCGAGCAAAGCCAGGCGCTCCTGCTGCACAAGCCGCAACAGGTGTGCATGTTGCGCGCCGATATCAGGGGCTTGATCCATCCGATACTCCCGCGGACAGGTGCGGATCCGCGAACGCGAACAGCCGCGCCCGCAATGCAGCGGGCGCGGCGCTCGTTAGTTGCGTCAGTTCGGCATCCGGATCAGAACGCGGTCCAGACATAGGCGAACAGCGTGTTGTTGGCGTGCGCGTTGGTGCCGGCGCCATCGAAATTGGTGGCCGCGCCGTCGAACAATGTGTAGTAGGTGTACTGCAGGCCGAAGCGCAGGTTCACCCAAGGCTGGTCGAACGAGTTGAACTTGCCGAACGGGTTGATGTTGAACTCCACCATGTAGCCCTGGGTCAGCGGCGAGCCGGTGCGGTTGGCATACAGGATCGGGTCGGCGGTGCCGTTGTTGCGGAAGCCGGCCAGGGTGATGCCGTAGGTATTGTTGTACCAGTACGAGCCGTTGAGATTGAGCGAGTTGACGGTATTGCGCAGGTTGCTGGATCCGCCCTGGCTGTAGGTACCGGTCAAGGTCTGGCGTTCGGTCACGTACAGCGCGTCGGCGGTGAAGATGTGCTTGCCGGTGCCGAGATACTGGTAACTGGCATCGATGCCATAGTCCTTGTACTGGTTGTACGGTCCGGGCACGGCGATGACGGTGCCATTGTTGTTGGTGCCGACCTGGCCCTGGCGCGCGTCGAAGAACATCCCGCCCACTTCGATGTCACCCGCACCGATATTGCGCGTGTAGGCGATGCGCGCGTAGGGCGCGGCCCCGACGATGCGACCGTTGAAGCCAGCGTTGAATGGCCGCTGTTGCAACAAGCTCGAGGACAGCGTGCGGTACATGCCGGCTTCGCCGTACCAGTTCGAATCGAACATGGTGTAGGCGGTTGCGCCCACGACTTGCTGCGCGAAGGCGCCCATGATCGCCGGAGACGCCGGCGGACCAGGCACCAGGTCGGTGGCGAAGTAGGGATACATCCAGGCTGGCGAGGTCTGGAACACGTCCGAGACCGTCGGATTGTTGTTGAAGGAAACGCCGAACACGCCGCCCTTGCCGCCCAGCATGTAATTGTGCGCATAGCGCACATCGGTGTTGTCCCAGCCCCACTGACCGGTGGCCTGCTGGTAGGTGATCTGACCCAGCATGCCCCAGTGAGCGGCCAGCTTGCCGCCGTAGAAGATCGAGGCCTGTTGCAGCTCGGTGTTGTTGTTGAGGCCGTAATTGGGCGCCGGAGGTGCGGATTGCGCCTGCTGGGTGTGGGTGAAGCTTTCGACGGCCATGGCCGAGATATGCGTGTCCCAACCCTTGTGCACGTCCAGCCGGTAGCCGTCCAGCTTGAACTGGCGACCGAACGGCGTCAGTTGTGGCCCGAAGCCACCGATATGGCACGCTGAACAGGGTTGCCCGGTCTCGCGCGCGAACATGGGCACGGCCTGCGCCGGCAGTGCCAGCAGCAGGGCCAGCGCAGCCACGCCCAGCAGGGCGGTGGCACGCAGCCAGCGCAAGGCACGCGGCGCGACAAATGAGGTGCTCATTGCAATCTCCGATAACGCATCCTTAACGATGCACATCCATCGTGCCGCAAGCAATGGCGTGCGCTCTTGACCCAGATCAAGACGGACATTGCTTGCAGCCGCGCGGGCATGCGGCACGACGCCGCGCACTTTGACGCCTGTGCTCGATCAACGTTGTGCGCGCTGGCGGATGCCAGCTTGTGCGCTCGGCGCGAGGAGTAAACTTGCACGCCGCTGGCGTCCGCTGCTGCGACGTCGTTCGGCGCGCGAGCGCGGGAGTGAGACATGGGTTTAGATGACATTTGGCATTGGCTGATTGTGCTGGTGATCGTGCTGTTGATCTTCGGCACGAGCAAGCTGCGCAACGCGGGTTCGGACATTGGCGCGGCAGTGCGCAACTTCAAGAAAGCGATGAAGGAGGACGCGGACGCGGCCAAGGAGGCCAAGGACGGCGGCGTGGAGCGCCTGCAGGCGGATGCGCCGGTCGCGGAGGCGGCCAAGGACGCGGCCAAGCCGCAGGATCACGCCCCGTAAGCGGCGCCCGTGTTCGGCATCGACTTCAACGAGCTGCTGCTGATTGCGGTGGTGGCGCTGGTGGTGCTGGGCCCGGAGAAGCTGCCGGGCGCGGCGCGGACCGCCGGGGCGCTGGTGCGGCGTGCGCGCACGGCCTGGGCCAGCGTGCAGGCCGAGGTGGCGGGCGAACTGGACAAGGACGCGCTCACCCGGCAGTGGCGCGAGGGCGCCGCGGCGCTGCGTGGGGTGGCCAGCGAAGCGCGCGCGACGCTGGGCGAAGCGCGTGAAGCGCTGCAGCCGGCCGTGCACGCGGCGGACGCGGCGCGCGCCGGCATGACGGAGGTGGCCGCCGAACTGGCGCGCAGCATCGGCGAGTTGCGCACGCTGGCGGCACGCCTGGATGGCGCGGCCGGCGCCGAGCGCGACGCACTGCGCGCGGTTGCCGCCGATCTGCGTGCCGCCGCCGACCAACTGGCCGCCACGCCGGAGATGGCCGCCGACGCGGCCGCGCTGGCGGACGCCACGGCCCCGGCCACGCAGGCCGTGGCGCAATCGCTGACCGAGATCGCGCAGCGCCTGCAGCAGGTGCCGGCGGCGACGCTCGCCGTGGCCCCGGATGCGGATGCGCCCGCCGCCCGCCCGGTGCCCGCCCCGCCGCACTCCGCATGAGCGCCGCTGACGCCCCCGGCAGCCCCGGCGGCCTGATCGCGCACCTGCTGGAGCTGCGCTCGCGCCTGCTCAAGGCCGCGCTGGCCGTGCTCGTGGCGCTGCTGGCGCTGCTGCCGTTTTCCGAAAAACTCTACGCGCTGCTGGCGCGGCCACTAATCGAGCGCCTGCCCAAGGGCGCGCACATGATCGCCATCGAGGTCACCGGGCCGTTCCTCACCCCGATCAAGCTGACCTTCGTGGTGGCGCTGTTCGCGGCCATGCCGGCGGTGCTGTACCAGATCTGGGCCTTCGTCAGCCCCGGCCTGTACCGCCACGAAAAACGCCTGGCGCTGCCGCTGCTGGTCGCCGCGGTGCTGCTGTTCTACACCGGCTGCGCGTTCGCCTATTTCCTGATCCTGCCGGCGGCGTTCCATTTCCTCACCCTGGTCACCCCGCCCGGCGTGTCGATGATGACCGACATCGGGCATTACCTGAGCTTTGTGCTGCACGTGTTCTTCGCCTTCGGCCTGTGCTTCGAGGTGCCGGTGATCGTGGTGGTGCTGGCCGCGCTGGGCGTGGTCAGCGTGGCCAAGCTGCGCAGCGCGCGGCGCTACGTGATCGTCGGCGCGTTCGTGGTGGCCGCGATCATCACCCCGCCGGACGTGCTGTCGATGACCCTGCTGGCGGTGCCCATGGTGCTGCTGTACGAGATCGGCGTGCTGGTCGCCGCCATGCTGGTGCGGCAGAAGGCCGCGCGTGCCGCACAACACCAGGATGGCGATCCGCGCTGAGGGCGCTCAACGCACGCGCGCCGTCGGGGCCTGCAGCAAACGGGTACGGCAAAGTTGCGCCTGCATGGTCGCGGCAGGCACCTGCATGCTCATCCTGGTGGTACGGCCACGTGCCGGAGCGATTTGTAATCCCCTTGGTCAAAATTCCGTGACAAGATGACGCAATCCGCGCCGAACTTGATCTGAATCAAGTCAACCCGAGGCGCGGGGGATTATTTTTGACCCAATCAAGTCCGGCAATATTACGGCAGGGTTACATTTATGGCGAATAGCCCGATTCAAAAAGCGCCCGCTGGCGAGCTGATCATGGATTCGATTCGTCCCGAGAGCGAGGTACGACCCGACCGCAGACAGTTTCTCATCGCCGCTGCCGGTGTCCTGGGCGCGGGTGCAGTCGGTCTGTTTGCGGACATTCTGATCGACAACATGAATCCCGGGAAAGCTGTTGAGGCTCTGGGCGCACCGATCGACGTCGACATAAGCCGGATGGAACCCGGGCAGTTGCTTCTCGTGGAATGGAAGAAGAAACCAGTATGGATCTTGAAACGTGAAGGCTGGATGCTGAACACCCTGGCCGAACCGTCACTGCTGCGGCGACTCAAGGATCCACACAGCAAACAGAACCAGCAGCCCGCGCAAGAATATGTGAATGGCAACTATCGGGCCCTGCGACCGGACATGTTCATAGCCGTGGCATTGTGCACGCACATGCAATGCATTCCGGACTATCGGCCCGCGCCGCATACGGTGACGCCGTGGTGGCCGGGTGGATTTCATTGTGCCTGCCACGGATCCATGTACGACTTTTCCGCGCGCGTGCTCGAGGGTTCGCCAGCACCATTGAACATTCCGATTCCACCGTATTACTGGAAAACCGCCACGATGGTCACCATAGGCGAGGCGAACAAATCGGGCATCGACAAGAATTGGACTCCCGATATTTGGTAAGCCGGTATTCTGCAGATGGATGTCAAGATGAAAATTGCCGAACATATGCCCAAGCCAGCCACCGCGATTGCGTTGTTTTTGGTTGCGTTTTGCAGTGTGGCCGATGTGCATGCGAAAGCTGATTATCACGGGATACCATTGGGAGCGGCGGCGGCCAAGCAAGGCAGCGCCTTGATCGCGGTGTGTGCAGCGTGTCATGGAATAACTGGGAACAGTGCCGCAGCCGAATATCCCAATCTGGCGGCACAGCGCTACAACTATCTGCTGAAGCAACTGGAAGATTTCCGGGACGGCGCGCGCAAATCGACGATCATGAGTGGCATGGCGATGACCATACCTGCCTCGGCCAATAATCAAAACCTGAAAGAAATCGCCGCATATTTCTCGCGTCAACCATTACTGCCGGCGGAAGTGGCGGCAGGCCCCGGCATGCGCGCAGACGCCACCCAGTTGAAGGAAGGACAGAAAATCTATACGCAGGGACTGGCAAACGACAACATTCCTGCCTGTGCCGCATGCCACGGACTTGGCGCGGACGGCAATGGGCCGATGGCGATTCCCGCGCTGGCATTGCAACACCAGGTTTACCTGTTGACGCAGCTTGACCAATTCGCCAGCGGCGCGCGGCGCAATAGTCCTGGACAAGTCATGACCAGCATTGCCAGGGCCATGACAAAGCCGCAGATGCAGGCGGTTGCCGCCTATCTACAGCAGTTGAATCCTGATTCGACTCTCGGCATCGGACCAAAGAATTACGGCGAATACACCAAGACCGTCGAACTGCACCAGCAAGCAGAAAAATCCGCTCTCGTGGCCGCGCCGCATGGTGTTGCCAAGCCGAAAGCAGAGACCGTCCAATCCAAGCCAATACGCTGAACGAAACAACGCATGACCCACGTGGCGTTCGCGCCGTGAAGGATTTCGCACTCCATGAATAACATTGACCAATCAAGAGCAAAGCGAGTGTTTGGCTGGTTCGACCAGAGACTGCCCATTTCGTCGCTCTGGCGCACGCAGGTCGCCGAGTATCCGGCACCGAAAAATTTCAATCTGTGGTACATCTTCGGTTCGCTGGCGCTGCTGGTTCTGGTCATGCAGCTTGCGACTGGCTTATTTCTGGCCATTCATTACCAACCCAACCCGCATCTGGCGTTCTGGTCGGTGGCGCGCACGATCCAGAGAGATTCGCATTGGGGCTGGCTGATCCGTGACATGCACATCGTCGGTGCTTCGGCGTTTTTCGTGCTCGTCTATCTGCACATGTACCGCGGCATCATGTACGGCTCATACAAAAAGCCCCGCGAATTGTTGTGGCTGATCGGTATCTTTATCTACCTGGCATTGGCCGCAGAGGCATTTCTTGGCTACCTGTTGCCATGGGGGCAAATGTCGTACTGGGGCTCGGCCGTCGTCACCAATTTCGTGACTGCGATACCGGGCATTGGCAAGCCGATCGCGCAGTGGTTGCGCGGCTCGTTCGTGATCGGACTGCCGACTTTGAACCGGTTCTTCGTGTTCCACGTGTTTCTGATGCCGGTCCTGTTGCTGGCGCTGGTGCTGGTCCATCTCATCGCGCTGCACCAGGTCGGCTCGAACAATCCGGATGGAGTCGAGATTCACGACAATACCAACGAATCATCATGGCCGCGTGACGGAATCCCGTTTCACCCGTATTACACCGTGAAAGATCTGTTCGGTGTCAGCGTGTTTTTCGTCGTGTTTTTCTGGTTCGTATTCTATCGACCGGATGGCTGGGGTTTTCTGCTGGACAAGTTGAACTATACACCTGCAAATATCCTGCATACGCCCAGCGACATTCACCCGCTGTGGTTCTTTCTACCATTTTACGCAATGCTGCGCGGTGTACCCAACAAGCTGTATGGGATCATGGCATTTGCCGGCTCATTTGCATTGCTGGCGTGCCTGCCGCTGCTCGACCGTAATCCGATTCGCTCGATTCGCTATCGCTCGGTACTGTACAAATTAAACATCCTGATGATGCCGGCATCATTTTTGTGGCTGGGTTATGTCGCCCACGGCTTCGCCACCGAGCACAACATGGTGTACGGGCTTCATGTCACCGAGGTCTTTTACGCCACGTTCCTGGTGCTGCCATTTTTCAACAAGCGGCGCGCGATCGGTGCCACGGTGGCCTGGCTGGTCGCCACGGAGGCCGTGGTTTTTCTGATCGACCTCTGGATGTACTCCATCCATGCGCATGGATGGGCCCTGATGCTGCTGACGGACTGGATTCCGGCGGCTTACCTGTTGCTGTTGTTCGGACTGGCGATTCTGTTCCCGGCACTGACCCGTGACACCCAGCACCTGCCTGAGCGACTTACTGCGGGTGGGATTTTCCATTGACGACAAGTCTGCGTCCACGTGATATCGGGCGATGTTCGTCCGATCGGTCCGCAGAAGACAACCGAACTCTTTTTGGGCAGGACGAGCAATGACAACACGCACTCCAGCATGGAAATCCGGTTTGCTTGTGGTGCTTCTATCCACTCTGCTGCTGGCGGTGTCCGGCAGCGCGGCGCTGGCATCGGTAACGACCACGCAACCACCGTTGCGGCATATCAAGATCAATCTGCATGACAAAGCGGCATTGCAGACGGGTGCCCTGTATACATTGCACATGTGCACCGCGTGTCACGGGATCCAGGGCGAGCGCTACAGCGAACTGCCGCCGGTCCTTGGTTTGAGCAAATCGCAGTTCCTGAAATACATCGGCACCGACGGGCGCCACTACCACGACACCATCACCACGAGCATGTCGCCCGAGTTGATGACGAAATTCCTGAACATGGAGCCGCCGGATCTGACCGATATCGCGCTGCGCCGCTCGCCCGCCTGGCTATACACGTATCTGACTTCATTTTATGTCGATCCGGCGCGGCCGACCGGCGTCAACAACGTCGTGTTCTACAATGTTGCCATGCCTGATGTTTTCGCCGGCATGCAGGGACTGCAAAAGCCGGTCTTGGTGACGGGCTTGCGCTTTGGCAGCCCGGCCAGGATCGCGGTCGGTGTGCAGCCCTTGACGCAAGGTACGATGTCGCAGGCGCAGTTTGATCAGACCGCGCGGGACATTGTCACGTTTCTGTACGCAGTCGCACATCCGCATCAGGCCGAGCGGGCCCGGCTTGGGCCATGGATCATCGGTCTGTTTCTCGGGCTTTCGTTGCTGACTTATTTCATCTACAAATTGTACTGGCGGCGGGTGATTACCAGCCATGAGCGCTGGTGGAGGATCGGGCGATGAGTACCACGATCGCCGCCGCGCCAAGCGTCATGGTGGGATCAGGTGACCGGCAACTGCGGGGTTCGCGCAATGCCTACATTGCACTTGCCTTGGGTCTGGTTTTTTTCATCTTCACCATCTGGTATCAGGTGTATGCCGATACGCGCAAGCCGGCAGAATCCTGTGCGGATCCATTTCTGCAGAGTCATCGCCAATGGCGCCTGCGCACCGCGTTCTTGTTCATGATGTGGTCCATTCTCGCCGGCTTCTGCATGCCGTTCGGATTTGCCCTGCTGGTATTCGTACCCGTCTATTCGTGGTTTGTCTATCGGTTGCTCAAGGGCCTGATTTTTTTCAGTCTGCGGAAAGTGATATGAGCTTTCGCGTGCATTGCCGGCCCGGTGTTTGATGCATACCGTCGAGCTGCCGCCAACCCGTATCGAGCCGCCTGCGCAGACTTCCGGCCGCGCTGGCGCTGCACGCGCGCGACCCGTGGCAGCCACCGGATCGGCTGAACTGCACGCGATGCGCTGCCTGATCGACCGGGTCGACGAGATGTTCCTGGTTCTGCTGGCGGGTCGGCGCCAGTTGGTGCGGCGTGCCATGGCGCTCAAGCAGCGTGCCGGCCTGCCCGCACGCAACCCTGAACGCGAGCGTCAGGTGCATGACCGGGCACAGGCCTTTGGCGCGAAGCTCGCGCTGCCCAATGGCGTGACGCGGCAATTGATGGAGCTGCTCATCGGCGATGCCTGCGCATTGCAGGGTTTGTCGTCATCCGGGGAACCAACCATGGGTTGTTCTTCATCGCTGCATGAATCGGGGAGTCCGCCGGTGCCGGGATCCCCCCGGGCGGGAAAATTTCTGCGGCTGTTGCCGCCTCCTGTGCGCTTGAGCACACCGTTGCGCTGGACGTTGCCAGCGCCGCTGCTGCGCGTCTTGCTGCGCAGCATGACCTTGCGTGTCATGGCGGGGCCTCTTGCCGCGGGCAGGCTGGATGATTTGCAGGGTCGCAGGCTCGGGGTCGAAGTCACCGACCTCAAGTTGCGCTGGGTGGTCGTGATCGGTACGCGCGATTTGCATGTGCAGGTTCCCGGCGCGGAGGCGGAGTCGACCGTGCGCGGCAGTGCCACCGATCTTCTGCTTCTGGCCAGCCGTCTCGAGGACGCCGATACGCTGTTTTTCCAGCGCCGTCTGCAACTAGTCGGCGACACCGAGCTGGGGTTGCTGGTGCGCAATCTGCTTGATCAACTTCCGTGGGAGACGATTCCACTGGATGTCCGGGTGTTGCTGAATCGAGGCGCCCGGTTCGCGCGCCTGGCGCGCGCGGCCCATCAAGGCGAAATGATCGCCTGAGCGAGCTCTGGCGCATCATCGCCGGGCATGCGTTGCATGCCGGCGCGTCCGTGCCAATAGCCATTTTCCTTGCCGATCCGCTGCGCCGGCAGACCGGAATCGATGGCCTCGCGAAAGCGCGCGACCACGGCCGCCATGTCATTCACCTGCGGGTAAAGGCGCAGCAAGCGGATGCCCGCTGCCTGCAGTTCGGCGATGTCGGGCGCCAGATCGCAGTGCTCGTTGCTCTGGATCTGGATGCCATTGATGGTCAGGAAGGGGCGGCCCTCGCGCGTCTGCAATGGCAGGCCATCCGGATAGTCGATGCAGCGGAAACCGCAGTCGTCCTTGGCCAGATCCAGCGCCCGCGCCGTATAGCAGCGCGCCGAATAGGCCAGCGGCAGACGCCCCCAGGCGATCGCCTCGAACTCCGGCAGCGGTTCGCCGCTGTTCTTGAATTCCTGCATCAATTCTCGCCCCAGCTCGATTCCAAGCACCAGCCGCTGCATCCCGTCCGCGCGCAGCAGGCGCAAGGCGACATGGTTGTAGATATTCAAACCCGGGCCGCCAATGAACGGCAATTTGCGTTCGCGCAAAAGCTGTACCGCGGCGATGTCATTGGCCTCGACGCGCAGGCGTCCGTTGTCGACCAGACGCGTCAGCGCCGACAAATCCGACTCGGCTTCCAGCAGCGCCAGCGAGGACAGAACGATCTCGCGTCCGCTTTCGGCGAGTTCGTTCGCCAACGCGATCCAGTCACGCGTGCCGAGTTCGCGACGCTTGCTGCAGACGGTCTCGCCGAGGTAGATCGTGTCCAGCGGCCATTGCACCGCCGCGCGATAAAATTTGAACACGTCATCGCGGCGCCAGAAATATTGCAGGGGTCCGAGGGTGAGTTGCATGTGCGCGTGCCTCAATGCCAGGAACGGTGATAAGGGCCCAGCGTGGTCTGTTGGCCTTCGGCATGCGCGTCGAGTTCGCGTTGCCATGCCGGATCGCCGGCGGCACCAGGCTGTGCTTCGAGCCGGTCGAGCGCCTGTCGCCAGACCCGTGTCACGGCGCCCACGTAGGCCAGTCCGCGCTGCCGCCCTTCGATCTTGAGTGCCGCGACTCCCGCGGCCTTGAGCATCGGCAACAGCGGCAGCGTATTCAGGCTGGTGGGTTCTTCCAGGGCATGGAAGATCTCGCCACCGACTGCGTAGCGGCCCTTGCATACCGTCGGGTAGCCGGCGGGTTCGTGCGCCTGGTAGCGATCGATCAGGACGTTGTTCAAATGCACGCTGCGCACGCCGCCGGGCTCCTCGTCCCAGCGCACGAATTTGGCTGGTGAACAGACGCCATGGCGGTTGGGCGAAACGCCGGTCACGTAACTGGACAGCTGGCAGCGTCCCTCCACCATGATGCACAGGCTGCCGAAGGCGAATACCTCGATGGCCACGACCTGGCGTTCGCAGAGCCGCTCGATCTGCTGCAGCGACAGCACCCTGGGCATGACGGCGCGCGCGATGCCGAAGCGTTCGCGGTAATAGCGCAGGGCGGCGTGGGTGGTCGCGGAAGCCTGCACCGAAAGGTGGCGCGGCAGATCGGGGTGGCGCCGCGTCGCATAGTCGAGTACGCCGAGGTCGGCGCAGATGATGGCGTCGACATCGAGATCGGCTGCGCGATCCACGGCGCTTTGCCAGGCACTGATATGCGCCGGACCCGGGTAGGTGTTCAGCGCAACGTAGACCTTGCGCGCGCGCGCATGGGCATAGTCGATGCCCTGACGCAGGTCGTCGTCGCTGAAGTTGAGGCCCGCGAACGCGCGCGCGTTGGTCTGGTCGCGGAAGCCGACATAGACCGCGCTGGCGCCGTGATCAACCGCGGTTTTGAGCGCGGGCAGGTTGCCCGCCGGACAGATCAGATCCATGGTGCCTCCTGGGATTGTGCCGGGTGGTTCGCCACGCGGCGCGCGGCGCGACGCGACACCGCCGCCCTGGCTGCCGTCGGGCTGCTGAAGTGGAGAGCGCACGGCGAGGGCATCCATTTCATGGCTGCTGCGCCGCGGGGACGCTGGCGAACACGCTTGACCACAAGGCATCGACCCGCCGCTCGATGTCGGGGTCGGCGGTGATCGGGCGTCCCCAGGCGCGGTCGGTTTCGCCGGCCCATTTGCTGGTGGCATCCAGTCCCAGTTTGGAACCGAGGCCAGCCACCGGGCTGGCGAAATCCAGGTAATCGATGGGGGTGCGCTCGATGAGCACGCTGTCGCGCGCGGGATCGACCCGTGTCGACAGCGCCCAGATCACTTCGCTCCACTGCCGCGCGTCGATATCCGCGTCGACCACGATCACGAACTTCGTGTAGGTGAACTGGCGCAGGTATGACCAGATGCCCATCATCACGCGGCGAGCATGGCCCGGATACTGCTTGCGGATGCTGACGATGGCGATCCGGTAGGAACAGGCTTCCGGGGGCAGGTAAAAATCCACGATCTCGGGAAATACCTTCTGCAGGATCGGCACGAAGACCTCGTTCAATGCCAGCGCCAGGACCGAGGGTTCGTCATGCGGCGCACGCCCCATGTAGCTGCCGTGATAGATCGCGCCGCTGCGCAGCAGCATGCGCTGCACGGTAAACACGGGGAACCGGGCCTGGCTGTTGTAGTAGCCCGTGTGGTCGCCAAACGGCCCTTCCATGGCGGTGTCGCCGGGATGGATGACACCTTCGAGCACGATCTCCGCGCCAGCCGGCGCATCCAGACCGGTGCGCGCGCTGTGCCAGACGCGGGTGCGGTCGCCACGCAGCAGGCCGGCGAACTCGTATTCGGACAAGGTGTCGGGGACGGGCGCCACGGCCGCCAGCAGCGTGGCCGGGTCGGCGCCGATGGCGACCAGGACCGGGAACGGCCGGTCCGGACAAGCCGCCTGCCAGTCGGCGAAATCCAGCGCGCCACCGCGATGCGGCAGCCAGCGCATGATCACCCGGTTGCGGGCGATCACCTGTTGCCGGTAGATCGCCACGTTCTGGCGTTTCTGTCGCGTGCCGCGGGTGACCACCAGGCCGAAGGTGATCAACGGCCCGACGTCATCGGGCCAGCAGCGCTGGATGGGCAACCGGGCCAGATCGACATCGGCGGCCTCGACGACTTGATCGAGAAACGCAGCCTCGTGCACGACCTTGGGGGTGACATTCGCCAGCTGGCCGAATTCAGGCCACATCTGCAGTGCTTCACGCACGGATCCCGGCCAGCGCGGCTCCTTGATGGAGGCCAGCAACTGGCCCAGTTCGCGCAGCGAGGCCAGGGGCCTGCCGGCCAGCGCGGCCTCGATCCGCTCACGATGCCCGAACAGGTTGCCGAGCATGGGGTGGACTGAACCCCGCGCATGCTCGAACAATAGCGCCGGCCCGCCGGCGCGCAGCGCGCGCAGGCAGAACGCCGTGCTCTCCAGTTGCGGATCGATCGGCTGCGCGACCCTGCGCAGGGAATGGCGCGCCTGCAGATGGGCGAGAAACGCGCGCAGATCGTGAAAAGCCATACCCCGGATTCCTCGCTCAGGCCGCGCGCGGCGATGGCGTCGCCGGCAGCAGCAAGGCCATGCGCCGTGACAGATAGTCGAAGTAACGGTCGATATAGCTGATGCCGTTCTCGTCATCGATGATGAAAGGATTCATCAAGGTGTGGCGCAGGATCAGCAAGCGATCCGCGCGCGGGTCATCCGCGCGCATGGAGTTCGCATCCAGCCCCAGCTCATGCAGAACCCGGTGCATGTCTTGCGCGCCGAGTATTTCCGCGCGCAGCGTGGTGGTCGAACCGAAGAATTCGCGGTTCTGCACAGCGGCCCCGGTGTCCGTGCTGATCGCGCCGTGGATGCGGCGGGTGAAGGCATTGGCGACGGCCACGTCGCGGTTGCCCGCCGGGTTGAGGGCCATGCACACCAAATTGCTGTCGGGGGCATAGGGAACGCACACGCGCAGACGTGATTCCATTTCGCGGGCGAATTGTTCCGCGCGTGCTGCGAAGGCCTCGGTCGCGCGAATGGTTTGCCGCACCAGTTGCCCGAAGTGGGCGTGATCCAGCGGCAGCACCCGGTGCGTCACATACACGGCCGCCGCCGCCGCGCCGGACTTGGAACCTTCCGGGATGTACTGGCCCAGCTTGCGATAGCGCTCGAAATATCCGGATGGCGCCGCGCCCGTGAACACGTAATCGGCGGTTTCGGTGAGCAGCTCCATGGCACGGTGGTCCCGGCATACGAATGCGCCGGCGCCGTAGGCCAGATAACCGAGCTTGTGCGGGTCCACCGTGATCGAGTCGGCCTGGCCGAGCGCGGCCGTCGCCGCGTGCGTGTCCGCGCTGGGAAACGAGGTGAACTCCGCGCGCATGCTTTGCAGACTGCGCAGCGCGCCGTCTTCCTGGCGGAACAGGGTGGCCAGGTAGCCGCCCCAGGCGGCATCGACATGGATGGCGAAACCCTTGCCCTGTGCGGCGCGGCGCTCGCGCAGGGCCACCAGCTCATGGACCGGATCGATGGTGCCGAACTCGGTCGTGCCGAAGACCGCGACCGCCAGCAACGGAGAAGCGCCGGTGGCATCAAGGTCGCGCAGCGCCTGTGCGCACGCGGTGATATCCAGGCGCATGCCGCGCTCCGGGATCAGCCGCAACTGCTCGCGCCCCAGGCCGAGCATTTTCATGCCCTTGCTCCAGGAATAATGCGCCGTCACGGGGGCCAGCACGACGGGCGGCAGCAGCGCAGGGTGCATGGCGAAGAAACGCACGCTGCCGAGCTGCTCGATGCGTGCGGCTTCGAGTGTCCTGCGCCAGCGGGCGCGCTCCGCGGGTTCCAGTGCGGCCAGCCAGCCTTGCCAGTCGGTGAGCAGGGCAATGCTTTGCGTCGGCGTCAGCCTGAACGCCTGCACATCGTCGTCCGGGATATGCATCCCCGGCGGTGCCGCGGCGCGCAGTGCCACGGGAAAGCACTTCAATGCCAACGCAAGGCGCAAGGCCTGGAAATTGGCCAGGGTGCCGCCGGACGTCAGATGGCCGAATGCGCAATGGTCCTGTTGCGGATCGCTGGCATAGCCGAGCAACTTGGCCAGTTGCAAGCCGACCTTGATCTCCAGATCGATGGTGACGGGCGCGGCCTCGTCGCTGACATTGTTGGGGTTGTAGGGCAGGGCCAGAATCTGCGCGACCAGCCCGGGCAGCAGCAGGTCCGAGACCATGTGCCCGAGGTAGCGCGGGCTGTGAAAGGGCACGGAGCGTTTCAACGCCGCGGACAGCGTGTGCAATTCACGTCGCAGGCGCGCCTCGAATTCCTGGAATGCGGGTTGCTGCGCGGCGCGCGTGGGGATGGCCGGCGGATCTTCGGGATAAAGATTGCGCCGCCAGAAAACATGGTCGCGCAGAAACTCCAGCACCAGCCGTTCCAGCAGCGCATCGTTCTCCCCGTAGGGCCCCAGGAAACACGGATACAGGCTGGGCTCGGTCATGGATGCTCGCAGGATCGGTTCATTGGCGGTTGCATGGCTGCACGTCGCGTGACAAGGCAACCCGCACGGCGCAACCCGGCGCCAGGCCCGGATCAGACTCGTCGCGCCGCTGCAGTGACTCAGAAGCATCGCGCCGAAAGCTCAAGCCCGTCTTGATCTGGATCAGTTTTGGCACAACACAGGGAAACAAGCGGTGCAGGCTCTACTATCGATTCCGGCGCGCCAGCGCGGCGCGACCATCGACCCCCACCACAGCCCTGCAGACATCGACCATGCCATCCAGTCAGCCGCCGCTCGCGGCCCCGCGCGAGCTCATCGACGACATCGACAACCGGATCCTCGACTTGCTGCAGCAGCGCAATCGCGTGGTCGGCGATGTCATCGCGACCAAGATCCGGCAGAGCCTGCCCATCTTCGACGCCGCGCGCGAAGCCGACAAAATCGTGCGCTTCCGCGCGCAGGCCGTCGAACGCGGGCTGGATGCGGAGTGGGCCGAGGATTTCCTGCGCATGATCATGGGCAGTTCGCGCGATCGCCAGTCACACGGGGACTTTCCGCGCGCGGGGTCGCAGCCGCGCGAAGTGCTGCTGGTCGGCGGCGCGGGCGGCATGGGCTCGCTGTACCGCCGCTTCCTCGAGCGCAGCGGGCACCGCGTGCGCGTGCTTGATCGCGACGACTGGCCGCGCGTCGCGCAACTCGCGGCCGGCATTGATCTGGCCATCGTCGCGGTACCGATCGATGTCACCGCCGAGGTCATCTGCCGCCTGGCGCCACACCTGCCTGCTGACGCTGTGCTGGCCGATTTCACCTCCAACAAGAACGGCCTGCTGGAACTGATGCGGCAGGTCCACCCGGGTCCGGTCCTCAGTCTGCACCCGTTGCATGGCCCGGACGCGCCCAATCTGGCCAAACAACTGATGCTGGCTTGCCCGGGACGCGATCCGCAGCGCAGCCAGTGGCTGCTCGAGCAGTGCCGGCTATGGGGCATGCGCATCAAGATCGTCGAGGCCGATCAGCATGATCGCGCGATGCACCTGATCCAGGGCCTGCGCCACTTCACGACGTTCCTGCACGGATCGTTTCTGCGCCAATGCAACCTGCATCCGGAGGACATCCTCGACTACTCCAGCCCGGTCTACCGGATGGAACTGATGATGACGGCGCGCATGTTCGCGCAGGATCCGCAGTTATATGCCGACATCGTGCTGGCCAACGCCGAACGGCGCAGCCTGCTGCTCGAATTCCTCGAGCACCACCGCGCGCTGGCGCGCATCATCGAGGACAACGACCGCGAGGCCTTCATCACCGAATTCCGCGACATCAGTGCGTTCTTCGCGGACTTCGCGGAACGCGCCCGCCGCGAGAGCGGATACCTGATCTACAGGCTGTCCGAGCGATTTGCCTGATGGCCGCTGCGGTTCGGCCCGAGAACCGGTAATGGCTTCGTTGCGCGCATGCAGAGGCGGCATCGCCACGCCCGTTCGTTCGCAGCCGCGGCCGCGACATGGATGGCGCGAAGCGCCTGCGGATGTGCTGATCCAGGCAGGGCGCTACAGGCAGATGCGTTGTGCCTGATTCGGCGTGGTGGTGATCAGCGCAGCGCCACTGTCGGCATTGCAGGGGCGCGCATGGCATTGCAAGGTTTTGTTGCGTTGTGATCTCGCGCACCGTGTTGCCGTCAGCGCTGCGTGGACGCCGACGCCTGCATGCGATCCGGGGCCTCGGTGGTCATGCCAAGAGTGGCCGGCACGGCGCGTTGCCGCAACGGGTGCCAGACCGCGCCGCGTCGGTTTGTCGCGCTCACGCTGGCGCACAAGGCCGCGGGCAGCGTCGAGTCCACATCATGGGTCGTGGACCGATCACAGACGACGATCACGCCGGTGCGCACGCGACGCTCGCGAAGGTGGTCCACCGCGATATCCACATACAGTGGCACGATGGTGGCATCGACGACGTCCAGCATGATCGTGGTCGTATCGGTACCGATGGCACGCTGCGCATCCGCGATCATTTCGCCGAGCGCTGCGCCGAGGGCCTCCACGCCGATTGCCGCAAGATCCTGGATTGCCGGACACGCGATACGCAACACCGCACCGGCGTAGCCCGGTGCATCGAACGTCTCCAGACGGAATCCTGCCGCGGTACCGGCACTGTCCGGATCGACCGCGGTCACCTGTTCAATGGGCAGCATGCGTCACCCCGTCATGTACGTCATCCGGACATCACACGAGGATAGGTCGCGGCGCATGGCGTTGTTGCAACATTTCTTCAAGTTGTGCGCTGCTGCGCATATCGGGCTCAGGTGCGTGAATGCCGGTGACGGCGTGTGGACCGGGATCGCGCCTGCAGCTTTGCTCTTGCTGACAAATGCACTGGCAAGCGATGACGGTCCAAGATCTTCGGCGGTGCGTGGTGCTTTGGCGTTGATCGTTGCGCAGGCGCACGGCTTGTTGACGCCGATCCAAAACTGACCCACTTTTCGGGCTGATGCCGACCGAAAATTGACCCGGGTACCCCAACCTTCCTGCTGGTTTTTTGACCAGCAGGAATCTGATGAGGTGTACCCCATGTCGATGATAGGAAAAGTGCGGCGGATGCATTTCCGCGAGAAGAAATCGGTGCGCGAGATCGCGCGCGTGACGAGCTTGTCCCGCAACACGGTGCGGGCGTGGTTGCGTGAGCCAGAGGTCAAGGATCGCCAATATCGGCGACCAGCGGCGTCGATGCAGCTGACGCCCTACGCGGATGCCCTTCGGCAAGCCTTGACGGCGGATGCGCGCCGTCCCAGGCGCGAGCAACGCACGGCGAAGGCCTTGTTCGAGGACGTGAGGGCCCAGGGCTACGAGGGCTGTTATTCGCGGGTGACCGACTTCGTGCGCGCCTGGCGTACCGATGGCGGCGAAGCGGCGGCGCGCAAGGCGTTCGTACCGCTGGCCTTCGAGTGGGGCGAAGCCTACCAGTTCGACTGGAGCGAGGAAGGCGTGGTGGTCGGCGGCGTGTACTACCGCGCCCAGGTGGCACACATGACGCTGTGCGCCAGTCGCGCGTTCTGGCTGGTGGCCTATCCCAGTCAGGGCCACGAGATGCTGTTCGACGCGCATACGCGCAGCTTCGCCGCCCTGGGCGGCGTGGCCCGCCGCGGCATCTACGACAACATGAAGACGGCGGTGGACAAGGTGCTGCGCGGCAAGGAGCGGGTGGTCAATGCGCGTTTCGCGGCCCTGTGCGCGCACTACCTGGTCGAGCCGGATTTCTGCAACGTCGCGTCCGGCTGGGAAAAGGGCGTGGTGGAGAAGAACGTGCAGGATGCGCGGCGGCGCATCTTCCAGCAGGCGGCCGGTGAGCGCTTCGCGACCTTCGCCGACCTCAACGCCTGGCTGGCGACGAAGGTCCGCGCGCTGTGGGAAGAGCTGCATCACCCGCAACACCGGGCGTGCACGCTGGCCGAGCTACTGGAGCACGAACGGGCCCATCTGATGCCGATGCCGGCACCGTTCGACGGTTACGTGGAGAAGGCCGCCAAGGTCAGCAGCACCTGCCTGGTCGCGGTGGCGAGGAACCGTTACTCGGTGCCGTGCGAATATGCCGGCCGCTGGGTGTCGGCGCGCGTGTACCCGACACGGCTGGTCATGGCCTCGGACGAGACGGTGATCGCCGAACACGAACGGCTGAACGGCAGCGGGCAAGTACGCTACGACTGGCAGCATTACGTGCCGCTGATCCAACGCAAGCCGGGCGCGCTGCGCAACGGCGAGCCCTTCGCCGACCTGCCCGCAGCCCTGCAGCAGTTGCGCCGAGCGTTGCTGCGCGAGGCGGGCGGCGATCGCGTCATGGCCAAGGTGCTTGCGCTGGTGCCGCAGGCGGGGCTGGAGGCGGTGACTGTAGCGGCGGAGCTGGCCCTGGAGTCCGGGCCGCCGGGACGGGTCAGTATCGAACATGTCGTCAACGTGCTGGGGCGCTTGAGCGCACCGGCCACGCCGGCGGCTATCGCCACGTCCCTGCGTGCCGCCATTACTCCGGAAGCGGACACGGCGCGATACGACCGCCTGCGCGAGACGGAGGTGGCCCATGCGTCCTGACCTGTTGCGCGACCTGAAGGACTTGCGCCTGTACGGCATGGTGGGCGCATGGAGCGAACTGCTGGAGCAGAACCATCCGCTGGATAGTGGCCGCTGGTTGATCGAACACCTCGTCCAGGCCGAACAGACCGATCGTCACGGACGATCCATCCGCAACCAGCTGACCTCCGCGCGCTTCCCGCTGCATCGGGACTTGCTCAGCTTCCAGTATGAAGACACGCCCATCGACCGCGTCCTGGTCGAAAAACTGGCGGGCGCCGGCTTCACCGAGGCCGCGCACAACGTGGTCCTGGTGGGTGGTCCCGGTACGGGCAAGACGCATCTGGCCATCGCCATCGGCCATGCCGCCGTCACTCGCCACGGCAAGCGCGTGCGCTTCTTCTCGACGGTGGACCTGGTCAATGCCCTGGAGCAGGAGAAAGCCCAGGGCAAAGCCGGCCGCATCGCCGCCAGCTTGATGCGCATGGACTTGGTCATCCTCGACGAGCTGGGCTATCTGCCCTTCAGCCCCAGCGGTGGCTCCTTGTTGTTCCACCTGCTGAGCAAGCTCTACGAGCGCACCAGCGTCATCGTCACGACCAACCTGGACTTCGGCGAGTGGGCCAGCATCTTTGGCGATGCCAAGATGACCACGGCCTTGCTCGACCGGCTCACGCATCACTGCCACATCCTCGCCACCGGCAACGAATCGCATCGTTACCGGCACAGCAGCCAGGCCGCAGGCCAGCGCATCAAGGCGCGTGAATCGGCCAGGAAACAGGCTCAAACGGACTTGCCGATCGAAGCGGAGGCCATGTCGCCCAGCTAGTCACCAAGCCCGCCAAACAGTAGAGTTATCCACAGGCGGCCACCTTGCGTGGCCGTCTTCTTCCCGGGTCAGTTTTAAATCGGCACGGCGGGTCAGTTTTAAGTCGGCGGCAACACACGATCCAGCGCCGCGGCGGCGTGGCAATGTGGATCTCGCCCAGCCAGCGCGTCTGCTGCGCCTGCAGCGCCTCGGGCCGGAACAAGTCGTCCGACGGCACCCGTCCTGCGGCTTTGGCTGCTGCACCCATTCCATACCCCTGCGCATGCTGCTGTGCGCGCCTCTTGAACAGCGGGTGCGAAGTCCGTGTCTATCTTCCGCGGATACGATTGCGTAAGCAGGTCGACTGTTGGTAAATATTCGGTGAGCACGTCGAGCAGTTACCGCCGCAAGATAGCGGCATAGTCGCGACGCAGCGGATACAGCCAGATGTCCTTGAAGGGCAGTGCCTGCTGGTGCGAGAGGCTTTTTTTTCCCGCGGCCGGTTGTCTTGCTGCGTGCGCTGCACGTTTTCCGCCATCCAGAATGCCCGAATCCCGCCACCCAGTATGCTCAGATACCACCACCCAAAATGCTGGTCCCCACCACCGGAAACGCCATCCGGCCGCGGCTGATGGGGCCATCAGCCACCCTTTGCGCTCCGGAATTGGCCACCCGCGCTGTCTGTCGCGAGAGTGGTAGTGATGACCCTTATAGGGTAGTATGCGCGGCGTGGAGAAACGCACCCCGCACCACTTGCTGGAAGGGATCAAGGCCGCCATCGCAGCTCGCGGCATCGACTGCTTCACCCGTTCTGCGCAGGATGGCGTCGTGAGTATGGGGTTGACGGCGGCTCAGGCCATCGCGGTACTGCTGGCGCTGGAGCGGGTGCATTTCTTCAAGTCCATGACCACTTACGCCGACCCTCGCGTGTGGCAGGACGTGTACCACGCGCCGACTCCGTGCGGGACGGCTTATGTGAAGTTCACCTTGCGCAAGGATGGCAGCGTGGTGATCTCGTTCAAGGAGCATCGACCATGACGCACTACTGCTTGCAATGCGATGACGGGACCAAGTTGGTCCATACACGGCGCGACTTGACGGTCCAGGTGCGTGGTCGCGAACGTGTGGTCACGAAGGTCTCGGGCTGGCACTGTCCGGTTTGTGGCGAGGTCGAGTTCGATCCAGGCGAAGGGCAACGCTACAGCGCGGCCGCGGAAGCCTTGGCGGCCGAAGAAGCCGTCATGCTGCGTAGTATCCGCAAGCGTCTGGGCCTGTCGCAGAAAGCCGCAGCCGAACTGACCGGCGGCGGTCACAATGCTTTCAGCCGCTACGAGCGCGGCGAGGCTCGCCCGATGCCGGCCGTGATCAACCTGTTCAGCCTGCTCGACCGACACCCCGAATTGCTTGGGGAATTGGCGGAAGCGCCTTCAAGAACCAACAGCCGGTGATCATGGGGCAGGGTTCCGGTGCTTGCGCGGTGTGTGACAGGTCTCTCCGCACGTGTCCAGAGAGACGATCCATGATGATCTCGAGCGTAATACGTTGGGCATGCGATGCGATTTACGCTGCTTCAGCCGGCATCCTCACCGCAACCAGACTGTGTCCCGGGCGGCGTCTGGTAGAACGGCCTGCGATGCGTCGTGGGTGCGCTTCGCGCGACGCAGGATCAACGCGGTTTCAGCGATGCGCCGCGCATCGGCTTTATCGAGCCTGCTTGCCGCAACAATCTCAGGAACGATCTTGTACAGCATGACACGCTTGATCTGGATGAGGCCAAGCGCATCGAGCGCAGGCTGGATCGCCTGCTCAAGCAGCTTGGATTTGTGCTTGCCGCGCTGCACCCTGCGCGCCTGTCGATAGGCAGCAAGCACCTGATTCTGGACGTGCAGGATCTCGGGTTGCGTGCAGCCTGCATGATCCGCAACGAAAGCCAGCGAGGGCAGATAGCAGACCGCCGCGCGCCGCAGCAGATTACGCAGCGCGACTTGAAGGCGGACGGAGCCGCGAAGACGGCTGCGCGGCGTCAGCGGAAGATAGTCGAAGTGTTGGCGCTGAACTTCGTTTTGACCGGTGTGCCTGCCATGTCGCAGCTCTGGATGTCGCGGCCTGAGATAAGAAGGCGTGCCCACGTGGTCTGGATGCGTCCATACGGCATCCACGACGAGGATGATCGAAAGCACTTTGTCAGCCTGCTGCGGTCGATCGAATCCGATTACCCGTTTGAACGGGGCGTTTTGCGCGCGTTGATCGAGGAGATTTTCCTTGAGACTGCGGGCATTGTCGGCGAACTGATACGGCTGGCCGACGACAGCCTGATGCGTGCCCAGCAGGGCGGCCGTTCAGAGATCACCGCCTCGGACATTCGTGCATCGTTCCACAACGATGCAGCGGGGCAGCGGATGTGGGAGGACGTCCGCATGTTCGAGGAACTGCGTGCTCCGGGATCACCGGCATATCTGCGCAAGCTGATCCAACCTTCGGCGCCCAAGCCGAGAAAAGGCCATGGCGAGGCAGCCCGCAATGCACCCTGAGCTGTGGTCGGTCTTACCGCCACTGGCATTGCGTCACGTGGCAACGACGAGGGTCGAGTCGCTTGATCACTATGTGCTGCGTCTGAGTGACGTCGTCGGGCTCAGAGGCTGTGAGTTTTTCGGTTGTCGGCGTGGGCGCGACGGCTGCTGATGCTGGACGTGGTCGCCTGCGCGTGCGGTCGAATGGCGCAGACGGTGCCCGTGATGGGTGTCGGTCTCCCGAACTTCGCGCTGGCTGAGCGCTTTGGGGCCATTTCTTGCCCTCTCATGCGGCCTGCGCCGCCATGGCGGACGGATCTGTCCCCCAACCGATGAGTTGCGGTGCCAGCGCGGCGGTGCGCAACAGGTTGTGCGCCAGCACGAACAGGCCCACCACCGAGCGGACCTTGGCCAAGCCACGCACGGGCATGCGCAGCAGGCCTCGGTTACGCGCCTGGGCGTTGACGCATTCGGCGGTTGCCGCGCGCTGCTTGTAGATGTCCCTGGCCTCGCTGCCGGCCATGCGCACGCGCCACTGGGCCACCGCCTCGGAGTCATCGGGCTTGGGTTGGTGCTTGTCCTGCGCGACCTCCTTGCCCTGCGCGTCCTGCTTCGTCCTGGGTTCTGGCACCGGCGCGTAGACCTTGGTCCTGCCGGCCACCGCATCGATCTGCTCGTGCGCGGGGAAGCCGCCATCGACCAGCCACTGCTCCGGGCTGCGCCCCAGGCGCTGCGCGACCTGCTCGACCATCGGCGCCAGTTGCGCCATGTCGCTGCCGGCGGTGACCACGTCCATGCCGACGATGACCTGTTCTTCGCAGGTGGTGGCAAACTGCACGTTGAACGCCGGACGGAAACCGCCGTCGCCCATCTTCATGACCCGCGCGTCGGCGTCGGTGGTGCTCGCTCTGGCGTCTTCGGCCCTGGAGCCGTTGCGCTTCTTGGCAGCGGCCACTTCAGGCAGTTGCTCCAGCGCCGCCTGGATGCGCGCTTCGCGCTCCCGGGCCGCGCGCAGCTTGGCCGCCTGCGCTTGCCGCCGGGCTTGACCCGGATCGGCCTGGGCCTGCGTCTTGATCGTCTGCACCAGCTCGCGGGCCTGGCTCAGGTGGTCGTCCAGGCTGGCTTGGCGGCGGAACGAGGCGGCACCCGCAGCGGCGCGAACGCGCATGCCGTCCTGCGCCACGCGCTGCAAGGTGATCGCACCCACCGCGGCCAGGGCGGCTACGTTATCCGTGAGCAGCTCGTCCATCAGCGCTTCGTTGCCCGCACGAAAATCATTGAGCGCGTGATAGTTCACCGACACGCCGCCGCAAATCCACCGGTACGCATCGTGCTCCAGGCTCAGCCGCGCCACTTCGCGGCCGCTGCCCACACCGTCCAGCGTGGCGTACAGCCACAGTGCGAACAGAATGCGCGGGTCGATCGCCGCACGACCGGCGTTGCTGCCGCGCGCCTTGACCGCCTCGATCAACCGACTCAGGTCCTGACGCTCGACGTAACCCCACACCAGTCGCGCCCGGTGGTCCTCGGGCAACAACGATTCCAGGTCCGAGGCGCGCAGCTCCACCTGCAAACGGTTGGGTTCGAGCAATCGCGGCGCGCCTTGCTCTCGCTGCATCGCCGCCTTGGCCTGCGCCTCCCGTACCTGGGCTTCGCTGGGCTCGGGCAGGTCCAGAAACAGGCCTGTCTGCGTCGCCGCCGGGTCATGCTCAGTGGATGTCGTCATGCTCGCTATCATGCCTGCCGCACAACCGTTTGGGTGGCTCAGAGAAAAACTCTCACCCTCTCAGTCCGGCGACGCTGTTGGATAGCGGCCTACAAACCGGAGATGCCGCCTCTTCGATGAAGGAGACCCAGTGGCCGGGACTGTCGCAGCGACTGGCACGTCGAATTCAGGCGATTGAAACCCTCACGGGCCAAACAAATCTGCGTTGCGGCACGTTGTGGGCTGTCTCCCGCGCAACGAACCTCCATGGCGTGTCGCAATTGAATTTGCCGCGTCGGTGGTGTCCAGTCTGCTATGCGGAGCAGAGCGCCGCGAGTGCCGCAGAACCGCTGGTCTGGTCGATGCGGGTGCTACAAACCTGCACAGTCCATGGCTGTGCGCTGGTCGATACATGCGGTGCCTGCGGTTCGGCTCAGCCAGACAAGGGTCCGCTGTCAACGCGACGGCATTGTCGCAAGTGTTGCGCGCCTCTAGGCTGGAATGCACGCCCGGCCCGGGATGAGCAGAGTCCGCTGGAGCGCTGGATCGACACCCAGATCGTGATGATCGTTCAGTACTGCGCCGACCCACAGAATCCGCTGTTGCCTGCAAACGGCTTCCACCGATTCTGCACCGCGCTCAGGCGCTTCCCGGAACGCTGGCAGCAATTGCCCACATCGCTGCGCACCGTGATGTGCACCCGGCCACGGTGCACACTGAAACCACCCGTGTTGGAAGTCCTCTTGGAAGTCGCGGCCATCCAGCACTGCGGGGTGATGGATCTGCTGACCGAGCCCGAGTGGGCAGTCCAAGCGCCGCTGTGGGCTGAAGGGCCTTTGGCGCGGGAGTCCACACACGCGATGCTGAGGCCTGAAGTGCCCATGCTGCGAATGAAGGCATTGCTGTCGCGCCTGCTGATCGGCAACACGGTTTCGTACTTGCCGCCCCTGGCTACGATTCTGGCGCGCGTCGACATCGACTTGGATCAAGCGAAGGATTCCTATCCGGAGCTCATAGCGCACTACCAGCAGCGTTACGCCGAGCAGGGAACGAGCGCACAGCTGCGCCGGCTGAGCATTGCCCTGGAGCGCGCATTGCTATCGCCGAGCCTGACCCGCAGCTTGGTGCCGACCCCTTCGCGTGTGGCGCAGGTGCGCCAGCAGCTCGCGCATACATGGCACCTCAAGGTGGCTGATGCGGGGCGCGTTTGTACGTCGGCGCTGGCGCTCAGCCGGCTGCCGGCTCCGCGTGCGTGATGTACTACACAGTCTGGCGT